>NZ_JBFUCP010000017.1:0-32400 GCF_056405175.1 Pedococcus sp. P1_H8 | reverse complement strand
CAACGCCGCATCGAGCATCTTCATCCGAGCCGCCGATCTCGCCATGACACCAGCCATAGCGCACCTGGTGCCCCACGAGGCGGTCAGCAGCCGTGTCTCACATGTCCCAAGACATCAGGTGTCCCAGATGTCCCCGGACTCGACACACGTCCTGAGGTGGCAGATCCTTCAAAGACCCTTAGTCAGGGGCGGCCGGAGGTGACGAGGCCGTCCCAGTCCCAGCGCGGCATACCCAGGCTGTCGGGAACGGACGAGTCGGGCTCGAAGAACTCGTTGACGTCGGCGACCGCCCACTCCATGTAGGCCCGCAGGGCCGCCCGGAACTCGGGGTCGTCGGGGAGTCCCGCGTCGTCGGAGGCCGCGACGAAGCACTCCACGAACAGTGGTCCCAGCTCGAGCATTCCCGGCCCGTTGCCGGCATGCATCCGCAGCATCGACGAGTGGTCACTCAGCCGGCCGGAGAACCGTGGCGGCCCCCCGAGCACCTCGGCCCAGTAGGCGGCGAGCCGCTCGACGTGCTGGGGGTTGAGGTCTTCGTGGCTGAACGGGTGGTTCAGCATCGGGTCGGCGAGACATCGGTCGTGATGAGCCCGGGCCAGGGCGAGGAACGCCTCGTCGCCCCCGGCGAACTCGTACAGGCTCGGCCGCATCCCGGCAGCCTCGCACGAGGGTCAGGTGGAGTGTCAAGGTGCACCCGGGGCGAATAGGGTGAACCCCGGACCCGATCGAAAGGACCCGAGTGCAGCCCCAGGTGATTGCCGGACGCTACGAGGTGATCCGCTCCATCGGTCGTGGTGGGATGGGAACCGTTTGGCTGGCACGCGACACCGTGCTCGGCCGCGAGGTGGCCGTCAAGCAGATCGGTGCGCTGCCCGGCGAACCCGCAGCGGCGGCGCGGGCGATGCGCGAGGCGCGGATCGCGGCATCCCTCAACGACGCCCACGCGGTCGGGGTGTTCGACGTCGTGGACGAGAACGACTCGCACTGGCTGGTCATGGAGTACGTCGAGGGGCAGAGCCTGGCCGAGAAGATCCACGAGGTCGGCGCGCTGCCCGCCACCCGGGTCGCTGCCATCGGGTCAGCCGTGGCGAGTGCCCTCGCGCGCGCGCACGAGCGCGGCATCGTGCACCGGGACATCAAGCCCGGCAACATCCTCATCGACAACGCGGGCACGCCCAAGATCAGCGACTTCGGGATCGCCCGCGCGCACACGGACGACCAGCTCACCCAGACCGGGTTCATGACCGGCACGCCGGGCTACCTCTCGCCCGAGCTGGCGCGGGGTGGCGACCCGACCCCCGCCACGGACGTCTGGGCCCTCGGCGCAACGCTCTACTACGCGGTGGAGGGCCAGCCGCCCTACGAGTCGCAGGCCAACCCGCTCGCCACCCTCCAGGCCATCGCCCGCGGTGAGGCCCGGCCGATGGAGCAGGCTGGCCCGATCGGCGGCGCCATCGCGGCGATGATGAACCAGGACCCCTCACAACGCTGGGACATGGCCACCGCCTCCCAGCGGCTGGGCCGGATCGCCGCGGGCGATACCACCTTGGCGCTGCCCGCTGGAGCAATCCTGCCCGGACCGGGAGCTGCCGCAGCCGGGGCCACCGAGGTGCTGGCGGCACCGCTCGAGACCACGCAGCGACTGGAGACGCCACCCCTGCCCCCGCCCGCGGCCTACCCACCTCGGGCTGACGAGCCACGCAAGGACGAGCGTTCGCGCGCACTGGGCTGGCTGGTTGCCCTGCTGGTCCTCGCGCTGATCGGGCTCGGCATCGCCTACGCGCTGACCGACGGCTTCGGCAGCAAGACCCCCAACACCGGCAGGACGACCACCGTCACGTCGACCCAGACCCAGACCGAGACCCCGTCGAGCTCCTCCTCGTCGAGCTCATCGTCGTCCAGCTCCTCCAGCTCGTCGACCACCACGACCGCCCCGCCCAAGTCCGACCAGCAGCTGACCCGGTTCATCGAGACCTACTACCGCGACGTCACCAAGGAGGGCAAGCGCGACGACACGTTCGCCCAGCTGACCCCCAAGATGCAGCAGGCCTCCGACGGGCGCGAGGGGTACGAGACGTTCTGGAGCGGCATCAAGTCGGTCGACGTCGGTGACGTGGAGTCCAACGCCGACACCGGCGAGGTCACGGCACAGCTGACCTTCATCAGGCCGGACGACAGCAAGAGCGAGGAGACCCACAAGCTGACCGTCGTGAGGGACGGCGACTCGTGGCTCATCGACAGCGACACCGTGCAGTGACTCCCGCGCCAGACCACCACGCCATGAGCGCCACGCCATGACCACCACGGCTCGCGTCCGTCCGGCGATCATCCTCGTGGTCAGCGCCGAGCACGTCCCCACCGTGGACAGCGAGTTCGGGCGCTACGCAAGGGATTACGACATCCTCTGCGCCGACACCGCCGAGGCCGGACGCAGCCTGGTCGACCAGACGGTGGCCGACGAGCAGCCGGTGGCGCTGATCGGCGTCGGTTGGCACGTGTCCGGGCCCGAGGCCGGACTGGACCTCCTCGACGAGCTGCACACCAGGCTGCCGACGGCCCGCCGGATCTGCCTGACCGCGATGGGTGACTTCGGGCGGTCCCTGCCCAAGCTGCGCGAGGCCCTCGGCCAGGGGCGGATCGACACCTACCTGCTCATCCCGCAGGGCCCTCGCGACGAGGAGTTCCACACGGCCGTCACCGAGTACCTCTCGGACTGGGGGTGGACCGCCTCCACCCCCGAGATCGAGGGCGTGCAGATCATCGAGGGTGGCTCGCGCGCCGAGGTGTCGCGGATCCGCGACTTCCTCGACCGGATGGGGATCCCGCACGGCGTCCACTCGCCGGACAGCGAGGTGGGCCGCCGCGTCCTGAGCGAGCTCCCCTCGGTGCAGAGCGGTGCCTCGCCGTCCTTCCCCGTCGTGGCCTCGGGAGCCGTCGGCGAGGCCATCGAGGGTGCCACCGCCCGCCAGGTCGCGCGGAAGGTCTACGGCTCGCCGCAGACCGTCGATGCCTCCGATCTCGTGGATCTCGTCGTCATCGGGTCCGGTCCTGCTGGGCTGGCTGCCGCGGTCTACGGCGCCTCCGAGGGCCTCGACACCGTGGTCATCGAGTCCGATGCGGTCGGCGGCCAGGCCGGCACCAGCTCGATGATCCGCAACTACCTCGGCTTCCCGCGGGGGATCTCCGGCATGCGGCTGGCCCAGCGCGCGCGCTTCCAGGCGAGCCGGTTCGGCGCGCGGATCTACACCGGGCTCGCCGCGGAGGCCATCGAACCCGCAGCCAGCCCCGGTGACCCCCACGTCGTGCGCACCGAGGGCGGCGAGCTGCGTGCCAGGGCGGTGCTCGTCGCCACCGGGGTCACCTACCGCCGCCTCGGCATCGAGCCGCTCGAGGACCTCGTCGGGCTCGGCGTCTACTACGGCGCGGCGACGAGCGCCGCCCGCGAGATGGAGGGGCGCGACGTCTATGTCGTCGGCGGCGGCAACTCGGCCGGTCAGGCGGCGGTCTACCTCGCCCGGTATGCCGCGAGCGTCACCCTGCTCGTGCGCCGACCCGACCTCACGACCACCATGTCCGACTACCTCATCCGCGAGATCGGCTCCACCGCCCGCATCTCCGTCCGCACCTCCACCCAGGTGGTCGACGGTGGCGGCGACTCACACCTCCAGTGGCTCTCGCTGTCCGGACCCGACGGCGTCCACCGCGTCGACGCGGGCGGCCTGTTCCTGCTGCTGGGCGCCGACCCCTGCGGCGACTGGCTGCCCGACGCGGTGGCCCGTGACGAGCGCGGCTTCGTCTACACCGGTCGGGAGGTGCCGATGGAGCAGTGGGCCAACGGTCGCCCCCCGGCCGCCCTCGAGACCACGGTGCCGGGCATCTTCGCCGCCGGGGACCTGCGCGCCGGCTCGATGAAGCGCGTCGCCTCCGCCAGCGGCGAGGGCGCCGCGACGGTGGCCCTGGTGCACGCCCACCTCGCACCCTGACAAGCCTTCTGTTGGAAGCGAAACGCCCGGATATCCGGAAGTTTCGCTTCCAACAGGGGCGACTGGTGGGGCCGGAAAACCATTGGCGGACAGCAAGTCTGGGGGCCTACCGTCGAGGGATGGAGATCCGCAGACTCAACCCTCTCGACGAGGCAGAGCTTGTCCGGTTCCACGAGATCGGCGAGGCCGCCGAGCGCTTCGAGCGCCCCTACGCCACGACGTGGGGGCTGGACGAGATGCGGATCGACCTCACCGAGGAAGACCCCTCCGAACGCAAGGACTGTGTCGTCGCCGTCGATGGCGAGGAGATCGTCGGCGCCGGCATCGCGTTCTCCGCGACCAACGACAACACGCACCTGTCCTGGCTGATGCCGTGGGTCGAACCCGAGCGGCGCCGCCGGGGCATCGGCTCGGCCGTGCTTGCCGAGCTCATCGCGATCTGCCGGGCGGACCACCGTACTGACCTGGTCCTGGAGACGTCCTATCCGTTCGACCGTCGCGAGGACCACCCGTACCGCCGGTTCGCCGAGAAGAACGGCTTCACGCTCGCCAACACCGAGATCCGCCGGGTGCGCACGCTGCCGGTCGAGGACGTCGACCTCGACGCCGTGATGCACGAGGCCCAGCATCACCACCCGGGCTACCGGATCGAGACCTTCGACGACCCGGTCCCCGATGCGCTGCTGCCGTCGATGTGCGCGGCCCACAACCAGCTCGCCGTCGAGGCGCCCGGTGGTGAGCTCGAGTTCGAGCCCGAGTCGCTCACGCCCGAGCTGGTCCGCATCCACGAGGACCAGCGCCGCCGCATGGGCCGTCGCAAGATCTCGACCCTCGCCATCACCGACGCCGGCGAGGTCGTCGGGTTCAGCGACCTGGTCATCCCGCCCGAGGACCTGCCCAACGTCTGGCAGTGGGGGACGCTCGTCACCGCCGAGCACCGCGGCCACCACCTGGGGATGGCGATGAAGGCGCGCGGCCTCAAGGAGCTGCAGGCCCGGATCGGCCCGGAACGCACCCGCATCGTGACGTGCAACGCCGAGCAGAACGGCTACATGGTGTCGATCAACGAGAGCCTCGGCTTCCGTGCCGTCGAGGTGGCCCCGGCCTTCCTGCTGCGCCAGGGATGAGCGGCGTCCGGCACCGGACGGGGCGTATGCCGCGGTGCCGGCCACGCGGCATACGGTGGGGGCATGCTCGTTGCCTTCTCCGTCGCCCCGTCCGTGCCCGCCGACTCCACCGGTTCGGTGAGTGAGGCGGTCGCTGCCGCCGTCACCGTGGTGCGAGAGTCGGGGCTGCCGCACCGCACCTCCTCGATGTTCACCGAGGTGGAGGGGGAGTGGGACGAGGTGATGGCGGTGGTCAAGGGTGCTGTCGACGCCGTGGCCGCGTTCGGCCCGCGGGTGAGCCTCGTGCTCAAGGCCGACATCCGCGACGGGTTTGCCGGGGAGCTCACCGCCAAGCTCGACCGCCTCGAAGCCGCGATCGACGCACAGCAGTAGTTGCCTCCCGCGTTCCGCAACACCCTGCGGCGGTCGGCCCATCGGAGCGTGAATCGTTGTCGGAATGTGCTCCACCGCCGGATGAAACCCCCTTAGGGTCGAGCGGAACGGGACGGCTGCGACACCTGCCGGTTCCGAGGGGAACTCACCGGGACGCGCGGAAGCATGGAGGCACTGAAGGCATGTGGGCTGCGATCAGATATCGCCGGGCCCAGGCCGTCGTCCTCGTCCTGCTGTCGGCCCTGATCGCCACGTGCGCAGTCTTCGCGCCGTTGTACCAACGAGCTCTCGAGCAGTCGCTGTTGCGGACGAGCATCAACGCGGCCAGCGTCGCCGACACTGCCCTGGTGGTCCGGAGCGGCCGCGGGACGACCAACCCCGACTTCGGCAGTGCCGACCTCGCAGGCAACGTCCCGGCGTCGGTGCGGGTGCTCTACGGCGAGCCCATCGGGCAGCTGTCCGATGCGATCGACATCGTGCCGAGAGCCGGGCTGAAGCCTTCGCCGGGAGACCTCGTCGCGCGGGACCGCGTCTGTGAGCACGTCACGATCACGACGGGTGCCTGCCCCAAGGCGGTCGGCGAGGTGCTGGTGTCGGCCAAGGACCTGGCCACCTGGAAATGGCCAATCGGCAAGACCTTCGAGACCTCGGTGCCGGGCCTGGGCCAGGGCGTCAAGCCCACCACGACCCTGACCGTCGTCGGGGCCTATGAGGTCATCCCCGACGAGGCCTACTGGCTGCGGACCCAGCTCGACGGAAAGTCCGGCTCGCTGGTGGATGTCGGGACCGAGCAGGTGCCGGCCATCGACGACTTCGTGACGCCGGAGGCGACGTTCACCAAGGACTGGAGCGTCGCGCAGGCATCGCTGGCACTGCCGCTGCGACGAAGCCTGTTCACCCTGGGCAACCTGCAGCAGATCTCCGAAGTCCTCGCAGCCAGGGATGGCAACCGCGTGGCTGGGCAGGGGATCGACGGCGCGCTCGTCGAGACCCAGCTGCCCTCGATCATCGACGGCATCCGGGTGGGCCAGCACCAGCTGCGGGTCATCGTGCCCCTCCTCATGGCCCAGCTCGGCCTGCTGGCGGCCGCGATCCTGCTGCTGGTCGCCCAGGCGGCGGTGGAGCAGCGACGCCCTGAGGTCGCCCTCGCGCGACTGCGGGGCCGCAGCCGGGAGGGCGCGGGTCGGATCGTCATGGGAGAGCTCGCCCTGACCGTCTCCCTCGGGCTGCCGCTCGGCTTCCTCCTGGCGCTGTTCCTGACCACTGTCGTGCGGTGGTTCCTCCTGCCCGACGGTGTCCCGTTCGAGGTGCCCTGGTCCTCGGTCGTGGCCCTCGCGGCATCTGCGGTCGTGTGTGCCGTCGCGATCTGGCTGGCGGCCAGGCCCGTCCAGCAGCTGACCGTTTCGGCCCTGCTCCGGCGGGTGTCCCGCGAGCGCGTACGCGCCTTCGGCGTCGTGGACGTCCTTGCCGTCGCGCTCGCAGCGTTCGGGCTCATCGGTCTGGCCACCGGCTCGCTCGGGGGTCCGCTGGCCCTCGTGACGCCGACGCTGATCGCCCTGGCCGCAGGGCTGGTCGCCTCGCGACTGGCCGTCCCGATCGCTGCCGCCAGCGGCCGCGCGAACCTGCGGCGGGGACGGATCGGTCCTGCCCTGACAGCCTTCGGTCTCGAGCGTCGACCCACGCTGCGCAAGGTGGTCACGGTGGTCAGCGTCGCGGTCGCGCTCACCGTGTTCGCCGCCAACGCGCTCGTCGTGGGCGACCGCAACTGGTCGGCTCGGGCCCAGGTACAGACCGGCGCTCCGGCCGTTCTCGACACCGACAGCCGCAACCCCGCCAGCCTCCTGGACACGGTGCGGAGGATCGACCCGACCGGCACCGAGGCCAGCCCCGTGGCGATCGTCCGCTGGGCCGACCGGGCCTCCACGGCGACGATGGCCGTGGTCACCAAGGACTTCGAGGAGACGTCGTTCGCGCCCCCGGGCGAGTCCTACCGACTCGGCGAGCTGGCACCTCCGGAGGTCGCGCCCGTGCAGCTCGCCGGCACGCGGGTCACGGGACGCGTCGCGTGGGACCTCACGACGCCCGAGGACGAGACGAGCGAGCAGCCGAGCGGCCAGTCCGGCCTCCCGCTGCCACCCGTCGCGGGGCCGGGTTCCGAGGAGCCCTCGGAGCTGCGCATCTCCGTCACGACACCGGAGGGCCAGCGGCTGACGCGCGTGATCGCACAGATTCCGTTGCAGGGCAAGGGATCCAAAGAGCTCAACGCCTTGCTGCTCTGTCCGGACGGGTGCCGGCTCGACGGGCTTGAGTTCCGCAAGACCGACCAACAGGTCGGGCAGGTCAGCGGCACGCTGAGCATCACCGGGCTGGGCATTGACGGGAAGTCGCTCGACCTCGCCGCCCCCACCCAGTGGAACCCGTTCGTCGCGCCGGCCACGGGCAGTGGCGACGTCCTCAAGCAGGTGCCGGCCGCCGGCGACGCGCTCACCCTTGAGCTCGTCAGCACCGGCTTTGCGCTCGAGCTCTCCCACGCCGACGTCCCGGCCGTTCTGCCGGGGCTGCTGGCCGGGCCCGTGCCGCCGGGCGGGACCGCGCAGGGATTCGACGCCATCGGCATCAACGGTGCGCCGCTGAAGGTCGCCGTCCAGCAGACGGTCTCCACCCTGCCGGTGCTGGGCAAGCAGGGAGTCCTGGTCGACTACGAGACGCTGGCCCGACTGGGCGGCCGCCTGCCCGACGGCGGGACGCTTTCGGTCTGGGTCGCCGACCCGGCGAAGGCCGACGCGGTGGCCCAGAGTCTCGGGGCGCAAGGCGTCGGCATCCTCGCCCGGCACACCGTGACCGCGGCCAAGGACCGCCTCGACGAGTCCGCCTCCGCCTGGGGCCTGCGACTGGCCGCCTTCACCGGAGCGATGGGGGTCCTGCTCGCGGCGCTGGTGGTCCTGGTGATGACCGTCACCGGCTGGCGCGTCGTCGCCCGGGACCTTGCCGCCCTGCACATGTCCGGCGTCCCGCTCAAGGTGCTGCGACGGTCCCTGGTGCGTGAGCAGGCGGTCCTCGTCCTCGTCGGCACGGTCGTGGGGGTCGTCTGCGGCACGGTGAGCTCTTTCATCGCGATGCCGCTGGTTCCGCTGTTCGACAGCGCCGCCGATCCGGTGCCGGCCCTCGAGCTCGCACCCGCCGCAGCCGCGATCGTCGGTGCCGCAGTGGTGGCCGCGGCGGTGCTCGTCGCCGTCGGGTGGCTCGCCGCAGTGGGAGCCGGCCGCAGGATCACCCTGAACCGGATCCGGGAGTCCCTGTGACCAGCGGTTTGCGGGTGACCACGCGCGGCCTCGTGCACATCTACCGTGCCGAGGGCCATGACGTGGCGGCCCTGTCCGGGGTCGACCTCACCGTCCACCCCGGCGAGGTGGTGGGGCTGCTGGGGCCGTCCGGTGCCGGCAAGTCGACCCTCCTGACGCTGTTCGGCGGGCTCATGCGCCCCAGCGCGGGACGCGTGCAGGTCGGCGAGCACGAGCTCTCGACGATGACCGAGGCCGACCTCGACCGGTTCCGCGCCGCCGAGGTAGGGCTCGTCCTGCAGGGCGCCGACCGCAACCTCCTGCCCTACCTCAGCGCCCGTCAGAACGTCGAGTTCGCGCAGAGGTCCGCCCGCAAGGCGGGCCGCGACGTTCCACCCCCCGGCGAGGTGCTGGAGCTCGTCGGCCTCGGCGTGGGCCACGCAGCGACCGCGCCGTTGGGCTCGTTGCCCCCCGGCCAGCTCCAGCTCGCCGCCCTGGCCGTGGCGCTGGCCAGCAAGCCCGGCCTGCTGCTCGGCGACGAGCCCACCTCCCAGCTGCACCACTCGTCCCGCGACCTCGTCCTCGACACCGTCCACCGGGTCAACCGGGAGTGGGGGACCACCGTGGTGGTCGTGACGCACGACCCCGAGGTGGCTGCGCGGCTGCCGCGGACGGTCACCATCCGCGACGGCCGCGTCGGCGGCGAGGGCCGTTCCGGCGAGGCGTATGCCGTGGTGTCGGCCGACGGCTCGCTGCCGCTTCCGCCCGCTGCAGTGGGGGCGTTCCCGCCGGGCGCGTTGGTCCGGGTGCACGAAGTCGACGGGGTCTGGACGCTGATTCCGGAGGGCAGGGGTGAGACGGGTGAGTGATCGGCACGAGTGGCCCGCGGAGAGAGGGGCCTTCGAGGACGGCCAGCGGCGCGGGGTCGACCCAGCCCTGCAGGACGTCGAGTCGCCGCCGCTGCGGGTCGAGGGGGTCACCGTGCGCTACGGGTCCGCGACCGCCGTCGCCGGCGCGGACCTGGAGGCGTACGCGGGGGAGTTCCTCGCGATCACGGGCCACAGTGGTGCCGGGAAGTCCTCGCTGCTGTGGGCCATCGGTGGTGCGGTGGCCAGTGAGGGCACGGTGCGCCTCGGCGACGACCTCGTCCGAGACCGGGCCCAGGCCGCGCGACTTGGCATCGAGCTCATCCCACAGGGCAGCGCCCTGGCGGTGCTGCTGTCGGCCCGGGAGAACGTCGCGCTGCCGCTGCTTGCCCGTGGCGTGCCCTCCGAGCAGGCCCAGCGTCGGGCGCAGGAGGCCCTGGAGTCGGTCGGCCTGCACGAGTCGGGCAGCCACCTGGCAGAGGAGCTCAGCGGTGGCCAGCAGCAGCGGGTGGCCGTCGCCCGTGGCCTCGCGCTGCGTGGCCGGGTGCTCCTCGCCGACGAGCCGACCTCCGAGCTCGACCACGACAACCGCGAACGCGTCCTGGCCCTGTTGCGCGCCGAGGCACAGCGGGGCGCGATCGTCATCATGGCCACGCACGATCCCGAGGCCGCCGAGGAGGCTGACGGTGAGATCCGCCTCGATGATGGACAGCTCGAGACCGTCCGCCTCCCGGCGGGCTAGCCTGCTGCGCGTGCCGAAGCCCATTCGCCTGCCCTTCGACCCGATCACGCGCGCGGCGCAGCTGTGGACCCGGCGCTGGGGGCGCACCTCCCAGCCGTTGGCGATGGCGAGCGCGACGTCGATCATGCGCGTCCAGCAGCTGCTGATCACCGACTACGACGCCCTCGTCGGACGGCACGGCCTGACCTTCGCCCGCTACGAGGCGCTGGTGCTGCTGGCGTTCAGCCGCGACGGCCGGCTGGGCATGAGCAAGATCGGCCAGCGCCTGATGGTCCACCCGACCAGCGCCACCAACATCGTCCAGCGGCTCGACGCGCAGGGCTTCGTCGAACGCCTGCCCAACCCCGACGACGGCCGTGGCACCCTGGCGGTCATCACGCCAGCAGGGCGAGCAGCCATGGAGGCCGCGACCGCCGACCTGGTCAAGGAGAAGTTCGGCCTCGGCATGCTGACCGCCGCCGAGCACGAGCAGCTGTTCGAGCTGCTGCGCAAGGTGCGCGTCGGCGCCGCCGACTTCGACGCCTGAGCGCCCACCCAGCCACCCGGCATACCCCCTTAAGGAGTGCCCGCGTGACATTTACTAGGACGTCCTAGTAAATTGACGGGCATGTCCGAGAACCCCGCACCCACCACCCCCGCGACGAGCGATGGCGCTGCCCGCTGGCAGGCCCGCTACGACGCAGCCCAGGCCAAGGGGCAGGTGCGCGACGCCGACTTCACCACGCTCTCGCAGATGCCGGTGGAGCCCGTCTACGGGCCGACCGACGGCTCCGAGGTGCCCGAGCGGATCGGCTGGCCGGGGGAGTACCCGTTCACTCGCGGTCTCTACCCGACGGGCTACCGGGGCCGCACCTGGACGATCCGGCAGTTCGCGGGCTTCGGCAACGCGGTGCAGACCAACGAGCGCTACAAGATGATCCTCGAGCGCGGCGGTGGCGGCCTGTCGGTGGCCTTCGACATGCCCACCCTGATGGGTCGCGACTCGGACGACGCGATGAGCCTCGGCGAGGTCGGCCACTGCGGTGTCGCGATCGACTCCGCCAAGGACATGGAGGTGCTGTTCGACGACCTGCCGCTCGAGGACATCACCACCTCGATGACCATCAGCGGTCCGGCCGTCCCGGTGTTCTGCATGTACCTCGTCGCCGCCGAGCGCCAGGGCGTCGACCTCGGGGTCCTCAACGGGACGCTGCAGACCGACATCTTCAAGGAGTACATCGCGCAGAAGGAGTGGCTGTTCGCCCCCGAGCCGCACCTGCGCCTGATCGGCGACCTGATGGAGTACTGCGCCGAGAACATCCCCGACTACAAGCCGCTGTCGGTCTCGGGCTACCACATCCGCGAGGCCGGTTCCACGGCTGCGCAAGAGCTCGCCTTCACCCTCGCCGACGGATTCGGCTACGTCGAGCTGGGCCTGTCGCGCGGCCTCGACATCGAGAAGTTCGCCCCCGGGCTGTCCTTCTTCTTCGACAGCCACCTCGACTTCTTCGAGGAGATCGCCAAGTTCCGCGCGGCCCGCCGGATCTGGGCCCGCTGGCTGCGCGACACCTACGGCGCCAAGACCGACAAGGCCCAGTGGCTGCGGTTCCACACCCAGACCGCCGGCGTGTCACTCACCGCGCAGCAGCCCTACAACAACGTGGTCCGCACCGCCGTCGAGGCGCTCGCGGCCGTCCTGGGTGGCACCAACTCCCTGCACACCAACGCCCTCGACGAGACCCTCGCCCTGCCGAGCGAGCAGGCGGCCGAGATCGCGCTGCGCACCCAGCAGGTGATCATGGAGGAGACCGGCGTCGTCAACGTCGCCGACCCGCTCGGTGGCAGCTGGTACGTCGAGGCCCTCACCGACAAGATCGAGGCCGAGGCCGAGGCGATCTTCGACAAGATCAAGGCCATGGGCGAGCTCGGCAAGCCGCGCAACGCCGAGGGCGGCGTCGACCACGCGGTCGGCCCCATGACCTCGGGCATCCTGCGCGGCATCGAGGACGGCTGGTTCATGTCCGAGATCGCGGAGGCGGCTTTCCAGTACCAGGTGTCGCTGGAGAAGGGCGACAAGAAGGTCGTCGGCGTCAACTGCCACACCGCCTCCGTCACGCACGAGCTCGAGATCCTGCGCGTCAGCCACGAGGTCGAGCGCGAGCAGGTTGCCACCCTCAAGACCCGCAAGACCGACCGCGACGAGGACGCCGTGCGCGCTGCCGTGCAGCACATGGTCGAGGTGGCCCGCACCAGCGGAAACATGGTGCCCGCCATGCTCGACGCGGCGCGCGCCGAGGCGACGCTGGGCGAGATCTGCGATGCGCTGCGCGACGAGTGGGGCGTCTACCGCGAGCCCGCCCGCTTCTGAAAGATCCGGTATGCCGCGCGGCAGGGTGCGCGGGCGCCGGTACCCCATGCAAAAGGCGAGTTAGCGCCGCCACGGTGGCGCCAACTCGCCTTTTGCAGGGATAGCGCCGGGTCAGGCGCCGTCGCCGGCCTCGCGTTGTTCGCGGCGCAACCGGGCGTAGGCGACGTCGGCCAGCAGGGCGATGAGCCCGTCGATGAAGGCATCATCGGGCACTCCGGTGGCGAGCGCCCGGTGCATCACCGAACCGACCACGACGTCGGCGAGCAGGTCGACGTCGATCATGTCCTGTCGGATCTCCCCGCGGCCGATCGCGCGTTCGACGGACGTCGCGACGAGGGCGTGCAGCCGGGTCGACAGCGACTCCCGCACCTTCTGGCCGACCCCCTCGGGGTCGCGAGCCGACTCGGCCAGCAACGCGGCATACGCGCCCCCGGTGGAGGGGTCGCGCATCAGTCGCGCGGCCTCGCCGATGCCGGCGCGCATGTCGGCCGCCAGCGAGCCGTGGTCCTCGATCTCGATCTCGTCGAAGGTCGCGGCCACGGCGTGGACGGCCAGCTCGACCTTCGACGGCCAGCGCCGGTAGAGCGTGCTCTTGGCCACACCCGCCTTGGCGGCGACGTGCTCCATCGACATCCGGGCGACGCCCTTGTCGGCGAGCACCTGTCGCGCTGCCGTCGTGATCGCCTGCTCAGTCGCCTCCTCACGGGGGCGGCCGGGGCGGCGACTTCGGTCGTGCCGTGAACGTGAGGTCATCACCGGCGATCATGCCACCGACGACGTGATTTCAGGGGGCGGGGATTTGTCGTCGTGGACGTACCTGGGTCATGGTGGTGTGATTGCCGACTGCGGGGAACTCCCGTGTGTCGGCCCTCTCACGTAAGGATTTCTACAGTGTCGGTGATGGCCAAACGCGCGATCTTCGCCGCGGTGACCGTGATCGGACTCGTGCTCCTGCTCGTCGGAGCCTGGTTCACCGTCCACCTCGGGTCCTCGGGCAGCGCCGTGCTCAGGTCCGTACCTGCCAAGGGCGCTGTCGTCGTCATCGAACCATCGGTGCTCAACCGCGTCGACCGTCCGGTGACCATCACGGCCGTGGCTGCGTCGGGTACGACGATCTGGATGGGCCGCACCAGCCCCACGGACGCCAACGCCATCGTCGGCGCCGCCGACCACACGTCCGTCAGCAGCGCCCGGGTCAGGGACTGGAGCCTCCTGCAGTCGCGGTCCGGCGCAGGCCAGGCACCCCAGCTGGAGACGGCAGACATCTGGCGCCAGACCGCCACCGGCGACGGCCGGGTGCGCCTCACCGTGGACCAGGCCGGAGCCCCCGAGTCAGTGGTCATCGCCGCACCTGACGGCAAGCCCGTCGACCTCACCTCGTTGACGGTGACGGTCAAGCGCCCCACCTGGTTCTTCCAGGCCTTGCTCGTCACGCTCGTCGGCCTGCTGGCCGCGGCCGCCGGTGGAGCGGGACTGTGGCAGAACCGGCCGCGTCGTACCCAGAGCCCGACCCCAGACCCGACCCCAGACCCGACCCCAGGGCCGACCCCAGGCCCGACCGACCAGAACGGGACCGACGTGCCCACCGAGGAGGTGTCCGCGTGAGCAGCTCGACCACGCGCCTCGCCCTCGTCGGCGCCCTGAGCCTTGCCCTCGCAGGCTGTGGCGCCGGTGCGAACCTGGCGGGGGTGCATGACGCGCCCACGCCGGTCACCACGACGGCACCGATCTCGGCGCAGAGTGCCGAAGCCATCGCCACCCGCGTCCTCGCCAAGGCCGCCGCCGCCGCCGCGGCGAAGCCGGCCGAGGCGGCGACGCTCCGGACCGAGGCGCTCACAGGCAGTGCCCTCGCCGTCGCCAACGCCGCCAGCCGGCTCCAGACCGGTGCCATCTCCCCCACCGCGCCGATGAAGCGCACCGAGCCGCCCAAGGTCCTCGGGGTCTCTCGTGGCACGAGCTGGCCGCGCTTGATCCTGGTCCAGACGACCACCGCGGAGAACGGCGCGGTGCTCAACCTGCTGGTCTCGCCGGACGCCAAGACGCCGTTCCGCCTCAGCGTCGCCGCGCCGATGCAGCCCGGCGCGACCGTTGCGGCCCTCGACTCGCTCACCACGGGTTCGCCCATGGTCACCCCCGGCGCCAAGCTCGCGGCGCAGCCCGCCGACCTGCTCAAGGGGTATGCCGCGAGCCTCGGCTACCCCAAGCCGGTTGCCGACCCCCAGGTCGACGCCTCGGAGCCGTTCTCGACGGCAATCCGCGCGCACGCCGCCGAGCAGGCGAAGACCTTCGGCAAGCTCGCGACGCTCAAGCAGACGCACACCGTCGAGCCGGACAGCACCGTCGCCATCGCGTTGCGCGGTGGGGGAGCCCTCGTCTTCGGACTCATGGAGCGCACCGACACCATCACGCTGCGCCCGGGCGGCAAGTCGCTCACCCCCAGTGCCGACTTCCAACGACTCGTGCGCAAGAAGACGCTCACCAAGAGCGCCGAGCTCAAGTCCTACGAGACCATCGTCTTCACCGTGCCGGTCGACGGCAAGGCCCAGGTCGTGGCCGTCGACGAGGTGCTGTTCTCGGCCAAGGGCTCGTGAGGGAGAATCACCGCCATGAGTGATCAGCCGTTGACCACAGGTGGCCTCCGGGGCGCCGTCGACCTCACCGCTCTGCGGAGCCAACCTCCCGCAGCTGCCCCCACCGCACCCTCGGGAACGGCTGCGTCGGGTGGCGCAGGTGTGCCCGGTGCTCCCGGGTCGTCGGCCCCCGCAGGTGTCGCCGGTCGGGCCGGCGTTGTCGTCGAGGGCACGGACACCAACTTCCAGGAGATCGCCAACGCGTCCGTCGGTGTGCCGATGCTGTTGGTCCTCTGGGCGGCCCAGATCCCCGAGTCGCGCGACTACCTCGACACCGTGGTCCGGGTCGCAGGCAGCTACGAGGGCCGGTTCCAGGTCGTCAGCGTCAACGTCGAGCAGAACCCCACCCTGTTGCGGGCCTTCCAAGTGCAGAGCGTCCCCGTGACGATGGGGCTCGTCCAGGGCCAGCCCGTGCCGATGTTCGCCGGGATCCAGCCTGAGCAGGCCCTGCGCCCCGTGCTCGACGAGTTCCTCGGCCTGGCCGTGCAGCACGGCGTGACCGGGCGCGTCGACCTCGCGGGCGCGGGTGAGCCGGCTGACGGCGTCGAGGTCGAGGAGCAGCTCCCACCCCTGCACCAGGAGGCCTACGACGCCATCGAGCGGGGCGACCTCGATGGTGCCGCCGCGGCATACCAGCAGGCGTTGAAGCAGAACCCCGCCGACGCCGACGCGGAGCTGGGGCTCGCCCAGGTCGGCCTCCTGCAACGCACCGAGGGTGCAGACCTGCAGTCGGCCCGCGCAGCGGCGGCCGAGCACCCCACGAATGTGACCGCGCAGGGCCTGGTCGCCGACCTCGACGTCCTCGGTGGGCACGTGGAGGATGCGTTCCTGCGGCTCATCGACCTCGTGCGGTCGACCGCCGGCGAGGAGCGGGAACAGGCCAAGAACCACCTGCTGCAGCTCTTCGCCGTGGTCGGGTCGCACGACGAGCGGGTCCGCAAGGCGCGCACCGCGCTGATGAGCGCCCTGTTCTGAGTTTCCCCACTCCGTTCTGAGTCTCCCCGCCCTGGTTCTGACGCGCCCTCCACTTTCGGTGTGCCTGTCGAGCCGACAGGATGGGGTGCATGGCAAAGACGCAGGAACACCTCATTGGACTGTTGCTGGGCGCGGAAGGTGACTGGCCGCGTGCGTTCGAGACCCTCGCGGGTCGACTGGGCGTCCTGAAGGGGCCCGACGGCACGAGTCACCAGGTCAACACCGAGCGCATGACGATCGAGCCGTTCAACCTGCGGGACAAGCCGCGGCAGGACCTGGTGATCGACCGGCTGGCCTACTGGTACTACCACCCGCGTGAGTGGCTCAAGAAGGCCGCTCTGATGGACGACGTCTACCTGCTCAACAGCCCGTTCACGTTTCAGTCCATGGAGAAGCACTCCGCCTACTGCGCGCTGCTTCGCCTCGGGATGAACGTCCCCGAGACGGTGTTGGTGCCCTACAAGAACCCGATCGACAACGCGCGCTGGGCCTTCACCGCGGCCCGGTACAACAAGGAGTTCGACCTCGACGCGATCGCCGAGGAGATCGGCTACCCGCTGTTCATGAAGCCGTTCGACGGGGGTGGCTGGCGAGGGGTGTCACAGGTCAAGAACGTCGACGACCTGCACAGCGCCTACGACGACTCCGGCGAGATGCTGATGCACCTGCAGGCCTCCGTGGCGGACTTCGAGGTGTTCGCCCGGGCGCTCACCATCGGACCCGAGACGATGGTGATGAAGTTCCAGCCCGACGAGCCCATGCACAACAGGTATGCCGTCCAGCACGGCTTCCTGGGCGAGGGTGTGGGCACCGAGGCGGTCACCATCGCCCAGACGGTGAACGCGTTCTTCAGGTGGGAGTTCAACTCCTGCGAGATGCTCGTCAAGGACGGTGTCGTCTACCCGATCGACTACGCCAACGCCTGTCCCGACGTGGCCGTGACCTCGCTGCACTACTACTTCCCGTGGGCGATGAAGGCGCTGCTGAAGTGGTCGGTGTTCTGTGTCGCCACGGGTCGCAAGGCGCGCACCCAGGTCGACACCGGGCCGTGGTTCCAGATCGCCGACGACGACGCGCTCGACTACGGAGCCAAGCTGGCGGCATACCAAGGGCTGGCGGACGACCATTTCGACACCGAGCGGTATCGCGAGTTCTGCGAGGTCGCCCTGCCGAACATCGACGACATGGTGCTCGAGTGGGTCGACTCACCCGACTTCCGGAGCCTGCTGACCGAGACCATCCAGACGACCTATCCCCAGCACGAGTGGGACAAGTTCGAGGGTCACTTCGGTGGGTTGACGAAGATGTGGGTCAAGGACGAGCAGTCGCGCCTGGGTGCCGGCAGCTCGGCCGTCGACGAGACTGTCGTGAGCGGCCCGGCGCCGGCACTGACGGACTAGCCCCCGTCCGGGCCGGCCCGATTGTCCGTCGGCGAATCCCCTTCGTGCACCACGATGAAGTCGGGGTAGACGTACCGTCCCGGGCGGTCGCCGATCTCGGCGACCGCGGCGGCGATGGCGCGCAGGTGGTCCACGCTCATACCCAGCGGCGCCTCGTCGGGGTGGTGGGTCGTCCGGATCGGGTAGTCGACGCAGGGGGTCGCGCTCATCTCGATGTGGCAGCCCAAGAGATGGGTGACAGGGCGGTGGGCGGTGTCGGCGAAGGCGATGAGCCGATCGATCGTGGCCGCATACGCGCGCCAGTCCTCGACGTAGAGCCGCCCCGGATAGACGGTGTCGCCCGTCAGCAGGAAGCCGGTCCGGTCGTCGTGGAAGGTGATGGCAGCGGCGTCGTGGCCGGGGCTGGCGATGCACGCGAGGCTGCGGCCACCGAGGTCGTACGACGTGGTCCGGTCCAGGTTCTGGGGGTCGAGACCGAAGAAGTCGTATGCCGCGTGCGCGTCGGGGGGGACGACCCGCGTGTTCGGCCGGTCCCCGAACTGGGCGTCGCCGGCGACATGGTCGCCGTGGGAGTGGGTGTGGGCGACGACGAGCTCGTAGCCGTCCGTCGGGCGGTGGTCGGCCAGCCAGTCGTCGACGAGCCGGTCGATGGTCGGCCGTAGCGGCAGGTACGCGACCTCGGCAGTCGCCCCGGTGTCGAGGAGAAATGCACGATCGGCGCCGAACAGCAGGTAGAGGAACGGCGCCTCGTAGTCGATCGCCATGTTCTGGCGCAGGATCACCGTGTCCGTGTCGTGGTGGTGGATCTGGAGGTCGGGGTCGGTGTTGTGCTTGGCCGAGACCGAGCCGCGGATCCACTCCGTGGGGAGGGCACTCATGGGGGCATTCTCCAGCAGCGAGGCGGGAACGACAGGACCTGCCCTCGGCGGTCCTTGGCAGGCGCGGCGCTCCCTAGCAGGCGCGGCACTCCTGCGGGAGCTGGTGGCGGCGTGCTTCGGGTTGCATCAACCGCGGCCGGCGCAGGCCGCGCAGGCGGTCGAGGGTGGCAAGGTTGGGGCCGCTACCGCTTCTGCGGGGAAAGGTGCGAGGCCCGGGCTGGTGTGAGTCGTTCGAGGGCGTCATGTAGTCAGCAACTGGTGTGACGCGAAATCTGTTCCCCGGGAGCGGAACTCACAGCGAGACCACTGTTTCGGCCCAGCCGCCAAGGGCGCTCCAACGGCTGGTGCGGACGACCTGAACCCCGGCCGGCCGGCGGGCCGCGCAGTGGCCCACTTGCTGGACGCTATGCATTGCCCCAACCGTGTGGGGCAATGCATAGCGTCCAGTGAGGTCTGATCCGGTGGGGTGGACAGCGGGCGCGCGCCTCCCACGGCGCCGTGTCCCTGTGCCCATACCGCGCCGCCCCCGGCACCGGCGTCCACAGCCACGGGTCGCACGGCAGGGTGTCCACAAGGCGCATTTCACGCGCCCGCGCACGAGCAGGGGTCCTGCGAACCTGCCGGGCGGGGGTGGCGACGTGGCAGCAGACGATGCCGGGCTGGAGGACGTGGCCATGGACGTGGCGCAGTCGTTGCGGGCGCTTCGCGCCTCGCGCGGACTCTCGCAGCGCGCCCTTGCTGAGGCCACCGGCACATCCAAGAGTGCGGTTGCGCGGCTGGAGGCAGGCACGCTGCCACCGAGTGTCGTGCGTTGGCTTCGCTCGATCTCGACTCTGGGGCTGGCGCTGAGCGTGGCGCCCGCGCAGTCCGATGACGACCTGGTCGCGCCGCCGCCGCATCGCGATGCGGCGGGAAGGCAGTTCCCCGCTCACGTCGTCGCGAGGTGGCAGTCCATGCCTCCGACATGGTGGTTCGTCAGGAACGGTGGCTGGGGCACCAAGGTGGCGGAACCCGAGTGGTTCTGGCACCGACGACGGTGAGCGCTCAGCCGCCGAGGGCGGCCCCGACCACTTCCTTGGCCTCGGCCTGCACCTGGGCCAGGTGCTCGGCTCCCTTGAACGACTCGGCATAGATCTTGTAGACGTCCTCGGTCCCAGACGGCCGTGCCGCGAACCAGGCGCTGTCGGTGGTCACCTTGAGGCCACCGATGGCTGCGTCATTGCCGGGCGCCTGCGTCAGCTTGGCCGTGATCGGTTCCCCCGCAAGGGAGTCCGCGGCCACGTCACCGGGGGAGAGGGCGGCGAGCTTGGCCTTCTGCTCGCGCGTGGCCGCCGCGTCGATGCGGGCGTATGCCGGGTCGCCGTGTTTCGCGGTCAGCTCGCGGTAGTGCTGGCTGGGGCTCTGGCCGGTCACGGCGAGGATCTCGGAGGCGAGCAGCGCCAGGATGATGCCGTCCTTGTCCGTGGTCCAGGCCTTGCCGTCCCGGCGCAGGAAGGACGCACCGGCGGACTCCTCGCCGCCGAAGCCGAAGCTCCCGTCGATGAGTCCTGGCACGAACCACTTGAAGCCCACCGGCACCTCGACGAGCCGTCCGCCGACGTCGGCGGCCACCCGGTCGATCATCGAGGACGACACCAACGTCTTGCCGATGGCCACGTCGGCCGGCCAGTCGGGGCGGGCTCCGCCGAAGAGGTACTGGATTGCCACGGCCAGGAAGTGGTTGGGGTTCATCAGTCCGCCGTCGGGCGTGACGATGCCGTGCCGGTCGGAGTCGGCGTCGTTGCCCGTGGCGATGTCGTAGTCGTCCTTGCGCGCGATCAGCGAAGCCATCGCGTAGGGCGACGAGCAGTCCATCCGGATCTTGCCGTCCCAGTCCAGGGTCATGAACCGCCATGTCGGGTCGACGAGGGGGTTCACCACGGTGAGGTCGAGACCGTGTCGCTCCGCGATCGCGCCCCAGTAGTGCACGGCGGCGCCGCCGAGCGGGTCGGCGCCGATGCGCACCCCGGCATCCTTGATCCGTTGCAGATCAAGGACGTTCGGCAGGTCGTCGACGTAGGTGCCCATGAAGTCGTAGGGCTGGGCATGCGCGCGCGCCCGAGCGAACGGGATGCGTCGGACGTCCTTGAGACCGCCTGCGATCAGCTCGTTGGCGCGAGCCGCGATGACCTTCGTCGCGTCGCTGTCAGCCGGCCCGCCGTGGGGTGGGTTGTACTTGAACCCGCCGTCGGCCGGCGGATTGTGCGAAGGAGTGACCACGATGCCGTCGGCCAGGGCGGAGCCACTCGTGCGGCCACCGTTGGCGCGGATGATGGCGTGGCTGACGGCCGGGGTGGGGGTGTAGCCGTCACGGTCGTCAACCAGGACGATCACGTCGTTGGCCGCCAGCACCTCGAGCGCCGATGCCCAGGCGGGCTCCGAGAGCCCGTGGGTGTCGCGACCGATGAACAGCGGGCCGTCGTAGCCCTGGGACTTCCGGTAGTCACAGATGGCTTGGGTGGTCGCGAGGATGTGAGCCTCGTTGAACGCCGTCTTCAGGCTCGACCCGCGGTGGCCCGACGTGCCGAACGCGACCTGTTGGTCGATGTCCTCGGGGTCGGGCAGCAGGGTGTAGTAGGCCGTGACGAGGTGGGCGACGTCGACGAGGTCAGAGGGCTGGGCCGGCTGTCCTGCCCGCGGGTCGTTCACCGGTCTGCCTCTGTCTCGACAGGGGCGAGGTAGACGGCCGACAGCGACGCTACCCGGACCTCGACGGAGTAGGGCTGGCCCTGGGCGCCGTGGTCCTGCGCAGTCACGACGACCTCCGCCTGGCTCGGGGTGCCGAACTCGTCGTAGCCGCTCGTGTCGAGGATGACCTTCCAGTCGCCGGCTCGGGGAACGCCGATCCGCATCGGATCCCTCGGCAGACCACCGAAGTTCACTGCGACCGCGACCACCGGTCCCTGACGATCCTGCCTGCCGAATCGCAGGTAGGAGTAGGTGTTCCACGCGCTGTCGTCCGCGTTCAGCCACTCGAACCCGGCTGGATCGGAGTCCTGGGCCCAGAGTGCCTCGTTCTCGCGGTAGACGCGGTTGAGCTCCTTGACCAGGTTGTGCACCCGGTAGTGCGCCGCGTGGTCGAGCAGCCACCAGTCGAGCTGCCGGCCGTCGGCCCACTCGGCCTCCTGGGCGAACTCGGTGCCCATGAAGAGCAGCTGCTTGCCCGGGTGGCTCCAGATGTAGGCCAGGAAGGCCCGCAGCGTCGCGAGCTGGTCGTAGCGGCTTCCGGGCACCTTGCGCAGCAACGAGCCCTTGCCGTGGACGACCTCGTCGTGGCTGATCGGCAGCAGGTAGTTCTCGCTGTAGGCGTACATGAGCGAGAAGGTCAGCAGGTGGTGGTGGTACTGCCGGTGGATCGGGTCCTCCTTGAGGTACTTCAAGGAGTCGTTCATCCAGCCCATGTTCCACTTGAGCCCGAACCCGAGTCCGCCCGTGCTGGTGGGCTTGGTGACGCCCGGCCAGGAGGTGGACTCCTCCGCGATCATCACGATCCCCGGCACGCGCTTGTATGCCGTGGCGTTGGCCTCCTGGAGCAGGCCGACCGCCTCGAGGTTCTCGCGTCCGCCGTGGATGTTGGGGATCCACTCCCCGTCCTTGCGGGCGTAGTCGAGGTAGAGCATGGAGGCGACGCCATCGACCCGCAGACCGTCGATGTGGAACTCCTCCATCCAGTAGACCGCGTTGGCCACGAGGAAGTTGCGCACCTGCACCCGACCGAAGTCGAAGATGTAGGAACCCCACTCGGTGTGCCAGCCCTTGCGCGGGTCCGGGTGCTCGTAGAGCGGCAGTCCGTCGAACCGGGCCAGCGCCCACGGGTCGGTGGCGAAGTGGCCGGGCACCCAGTCGAGGATGACGCCGATCCCGGCCTGGTGCAGCCGGTCGACGAGGTAGCGGAACTCGTCGGGTCGGCCGAACCGCGCGCTCGGGGCGTAGTAGCTCGTCACGTGGTAGCCCCAGGACGGCGGGTAGGGGTGCTCCATCACGGGCATGAACTCGACGTGCGTGAAGCCGAGGTCCGCGACGTAGTTGACCAGGTGCTCCGCGAGGGCTGCGTAGCCGTGGTTGCTGCGCCACGACCCCAGGTGCACCTCGTAGATGCTCATGGGCGCCGTGTGCACATCGTTCTCGGCGCGCTGCTGCATCCAGTCGTCATCGCTCCAGCCGTAGCGGGACTGCACGACCGACGAGGCCCGACCCGGGGGCAGCTCGGTGGCGCGGGCCATGGGGTCGGCCTTCTCGCGGACCTTTCCGTCGGCGCCTCGCACCAGGAACTTGTAGAGGGTGCCGTCGCCGACGCCGGGGATGAACAGCTCCCACACCCCGGACTCGCCGAGCAGCCGCATCGAGTGGCTGCGCGTGTCCCAGCCGTTGAAGTCGCCGGCGACGTGCACCGCCTGGGCGCGAGGCGCCCACACGGCGAACGACGTGCCGACCACGGTGCCCATGGGGCCGGGGTACTCGCGCACATGGGCGCCGAGCACGGTCCACAGCTCCTCGTGCCGACCCTCGCCGATGAGGTGCAGGTCGATCGGCCCGAGCGTGGGGGCGAACCGGTAGGGGTCGTCCATCTCGTGTTCGATGCCGTCGCCGTAGGCCACGATCAGGCGGTAGTCCTGGGTCTCGGTGGCTCCGGGCCGCATGCCGCCCCACACCCCGTCGGACTCGTGGACGAGCTCGATCCGTTCGCCGTCCTGGAACCGCACGGCAACCACCGACGCGAACGGCTTGTAGGCACGCACGAGCAGGCCGTCGGCCTCGAGGTGGTGGCCGAGCAGGTCGTGCGGCTGCTGGTGCCGGCCGTCGGCGAGCGCCCGGATCGCCTCGGCGGGCGTCGTGGGAACGGGCACCGGCTCAGGCTCGCGCTCGACGGGCGGCTCGACGGCCGGGCGCGAGGCCGCGCGGCGGGCAGCCGAGCGGCTGGTCGGCGTCTCGGCCGGCGGGCCAGCAGGCACCTCGGCAGCCGGAGGCTCGACCTCGGCACCGGGGGCTTCGGGCGTCTCCACCTCGGCACCGGGGGCTTCGGGCGTCTCCACCTCGACAGCGGGGGCTTCGGGCGTCTCCACCTCGGCAGCATCGGGTTCGGGGAGCCCGAACCACGTGCGGGTGGGCGTCTCCGCCGGTGCCTCGTCCGGCGCTGGTGCCTCGCTGCCCTCGGGCCCCGCAGTCGCAGTCTTCCCAGGTTCCGACGGACCAAGGTCCGCCGGATCGCTCAGGGACTCGGTCGCCGCCGGCTCGTCGGGCGTGGTCGGAGACTCGGGGGTGGCCGGGTCGATCGTCGTCGTCTCGGGGGTCACCTCGTCGGTGGAGTCGGACTTCTGCTTCTTCTTGCCGAACCGTGGACTCATGTCAGGTCCTTTCTCGCGTCGTCGAGCAGTCGGACCACGGCAGCCGTGGGGATGGTCAGCCAGGTGGGCCTGTTCCTGGCCTCGTAGACGACCTCGTAGAGGGCTTTGTCCAGCTGGAACGCGATGAGCAGCGCGGCGTCCTGGCGGGGATCGCGACCGCACTGCGCGGCATACCCGTCGAGGAAGGCCTGCTGGGCGCTCGCCGCCCAGTCGCGGGCGCTGCGGCCGGGGTGGGACTGTTCCCACGAACCCGCCGCATAGTCGAACGAGCGCAGCATGCCGGCGATGTCACGCACGGCGAGGTCGGGCAGGTTGCGTTCGGCCAGGGGTCGCAACGGCTCGCCCTCGAAGTCGAGGAGCACCCAGCCGCGCTCGGCCACCTTGAGCACCTGCCCGAGGTGGTAGTCGCCATGGATGCGTTGCAGCGCAGGCCAGTTCGCGTTGACCGCCCGGTCGAAGACGTCGGCGATCTGGTGTTCGTGGGCCGCCAGGGCCGGGACCTCCGAGGCCGCAGCGATGTAGCGCCCCCGCATGCCGGCCGCGACCGCGGCGATCGCCTCGGGGGTCACTGGCTCGGTCGGGAGCACCTCGGCGAGGCGGGCATGCACTTCCGCGGTGGCCGCGCCCAGCTGGTGGGCCGCCTCGGCGAAGTCCTCGTGGGCTGCCACCGCACGGAGCGCGACGCGCCAGGCGTCCTCCGTGCCCGGGAAGAACTCCTGCGCAAACGCCAGGTGCCCGTATGCCGGGTCGTCACCTTCCCCGACGCCCGGCCAGGTGGCGCTGACGGTGCCGACCATGGTGGGCACCCTCGTCGATCCGGCCTCGGACAGGGCGCCCTGCACGGTGACGTCGGGGTTCTCCCCGGCATGCAGCATGCGGAAAACCTTGCAGATCAACGGTTTCGGCGTGCCATCGGCATCAGCGCAGTCGAACACGATGGAGGTGTTCGACTGCTCACCGGACAGCACCTTCGACGACGTGAGGACGGTCTCAGACGTCCACGACGGGTGGCGCCTCGACACCACGGCCGGTTCAGGGGTGTCGGAGACGCCCCCCGCTTGTGGCGCAGCCTGTTCGAGGATGAGCGCGAGCAGCTGGGCGGCATACACCGGGTCGTGGGTGCCGTCGTAGACCCAGCGGGTGCCGAGCACGCTGTGTTCCAAGGTGCCGACGAGCGCGTGCTGTCCGCCCTCGAGCGGCGCGCCGCGGTAGGTGAGTGGCACCTGGTAGAGCACCGGCTCGGACGCACCCTCGTCGACGAGGAGCAACGTCTCGATGCCCACTGCGCCTGCGGGGTCGTCGAGCCGCCACGACCAGACCTTGCGCAGCACCGGCAGCCGCCCCTTCGCGGCATACCAGCGCTGGCGCGCCATCCACGGACCGACCAGCTCGATCTTGGTCGGGGAGAGAGTTGCGTCGTGGATCTCAGCCATGTGCTGCACCTGGCACCAGGCGGAGCCAGAAGAAGTCACGTGAGCCGAGGGTCAGGGTGATGGTGCCGTCGTCGGAGATCTTCGGAAAGCCTTGCCCGCCAAAGAGATCCGCGAGGTGTGCGCCCTTGAACTCGTCGGGCACCCGGATCGTCGTGGCCTGCGGCCTGCTGGCGAGGTTGTTCACGCAGAGCACGGCTTCGGAGTCGGTGCCGTCCACGTGGTCCCACTCGACGCGCAGGAACGACAGGACTGCGTCGTTGTCGGAAGGGCAGACCTCGAAGTCACCACGACCGAAGACGGGGTGACGCTTGCGGATCTCGAGCATGGCGCGCACCCAGTGCAGCAACGAGGAGCTGCTGGCCATCTGGGCCTCGACGTTGACGTTGTTGTAGTGGTAGACGAGCGACGACACGACGGGCAGGTAGAGCTTGCCGGGGTCGGCTGAGGAGAAACCCGAGTTGCGGTCGGGCGTCCACTGCATCGGCGTGCGGACCGCGTCACGGTCGTTGAGCCAGATGTTGTCGCCCATGCCGATCTCGTCGCCGTAGTAGAGGCACGGAGACCCGGGCAGGGACAGCAACAGCGCGTGGATGAGCTCGATCTCCGCCCTGCTGTTGTCGAGCAGGGGTGAGAGTCGGCGACGGATGCCGACGTTGGCACGCATCCGGGGGTCGGGGGCGTACCAGCCGTACATCGCGGCACGCTGCTCCGGGGTGACCATCTCGAGGGTGAGCTCGTCGTGGTTGCGCAGGAACGTGCCCCACTGCGTGCCCGGCGGCTTGTCCGGGGTGTCGGCCAGGACGTCGACGATCGGTGCAGCCTTCTCCTCGCGCAGCGAGTAGTAGAGCATCGGCATGACGGGGAAGTGGAAGCACATCTGGCACTCCGGCTCCTCCTCGGTGCCGAAGTAGTCCACGACGTCGGCCGGCGGCTGGTTGGCCTCGGCGAGCAGGATCCGACCTGGGTACTCCGTGTCGACCATCTTGCGGAGCTTGGCGAGGAACTGGTGGGTCTTCGGGTGGTTCTCGCAGTTGTGGCCCTCCTCCTCATAGAGGTAGGGGACCGCGTCGAGCCGGAAACCGTCGATGCCCATGTCCATCCAGAACCGCACGACGTCGAACATCGCCTCGTGGACGGCGGGGTTCTCGAAGTTGAGGTCGGGCTGGTGGCCGAAGAACCGGTGCCAGAAGAACTGCCGCCGCACCGGGTCGAACGTCCAGTTCGACACCTCGGTGTCGATGAAGATGATGCGGGCGTCGGAGTAAGGCTCGTCGGTGTCGGACCACACGTAGAAGTCGCCGAAGGGGCCCTCGGGGTCGGACCGGGACGCCTGGAACCACGGGTGCTGGTCGCTGGTGTGGTTCATGACGAAGTCGGTGATGACCCGGATCCCGCGGGCGTGCGCCTGCGACACCAGCTCCTGGAAGTCCGGCAGGGTGCCGAACTCGGGGAGCACCGCGGTGTAGTCGGCGATGTCGTAGCCGCCGTCGCGCAGCGGCGAGGCGTAGAAGGGCGGCAGCCACAGGCAGTCGACCCCGAGCCAGGCGAGGTAGTCGAGGCGGCCCATCAGCCCGGTGAAGTCACCGGAGCCCGAGCCCTTGGAGTCCCCGAACCCGCGGACGAGGACCTCGTAGAAGACCGCGGTCTTGAACCACTCGGGGTCGTTCTTCAGGCCGGGTTGGGCGAGGTTGAGACCCTGCATCAGAACCTCCGGATCGCGACGATGTGGACGGGCTCGGTCTCGGGACCGAGTCTGACGTAGACGTGCTCTCCCCAGTGCCACGACGCCCCCGTGACGAGGTCCTGGGCCGCGATCCCGTCGTGGTAGTCGAGGCCGAGCGCGGGCATGTCCAGGTGCATCGCCGACTCGCGCGTGCTGTGGGGGTCGAGGTTGGCGACCACGACGATGGTGTCGTCGGTGCCGTCGGGCAGGATCCGCCGCTTGGAGAACGCCATGATGTTCTCGTCGTCGACGTGGTGGAAGGTGATGTTGCGCAGCCAGTGCAGCGACGGGTGCTCGCGGCGGATCTGGTTGAGCATGGTCAGGTAGCCCGTGAGGGACTGCCCTTCCTTGATCCCACCGGGCTCGTAGTCCTCCCAGTGCCGGTTCTTGTACTGGTACTTCTCGTTGTCGATCTGCTCCTCGGCGCCAGGACGGGCCACGTGCTCGATGAGCTCGTAGCCCGCGTAGATCCCGTAGGTGGGGACGAGCGTCGCGGCCAGGGCGGCGCGCAGCTTCCAGGCCGAGGGACCGCCGAACTGCATGTAGGGCGTGAGGATGTCGTGCGTCGTGGGCCAGAACGACGGGCGCATGTAGGCCGCGGCGTCGCCGGCGAGCTCCTTGACGTACTCCTCGAGCTCCCACCTCTGGTTGCGCCAGGTGTAGTAGGTGTACGACTGCTGGAAGCCGACCTTGCCGAGCGAGTGCATCATCGCGGGCTTGGTGAACGCCTCGGCCAGCCAGATCACGTCGGGGTGGTCGCGGCCCACGTCCGCGATGATCCACTGCCAGAACTCGACCGGCTTGGTGTGCGGGTTGTCGACCCGGAAGATCTTGACCCCGTGGTCGATCCACACCTGGACCATGCGGCGCATCTCGGCGTAGGACCCCACCGGGTCGTTGTCGAAGTTGAGCGGGTAGATGTCCTGGTACTTCTTGGGCGGGTTCTCGGCGTACGCGATGGTGCCGTCGGCCCGGGTTGTGAACCACTCGGGATGGGACTCGACGTAGGGGTGGTCGGGCGAGCACTGGAGCGCGATGTCCATCGCCACCTCCATGCCGTGCTCGTGCGTCTGCGCCACGAAGTAGTCGAAGTCGGCGAACGTGCCGAGGTCGGGGTGGATCGCGTCGTGGCCGCCGTCGGGGGAGCCGATCGCGTAGGGGCTGCCCGGGTCGTCGGGACCGGCGCCGAGGGTGTTGTTCGGGCCCTTGCGCGCCGTGGTGCCGATCGGGTGGATCGGCGTGAGGTAGACGACGTCGAAGCCCATCCGCGCGATCGCGGGCAACCGCTCGGCCGCAGTGCGCAGCGTGCCGGACCTCCACTTCCCGGTCGCCGGGTCCTGCACTGCACCTTCCGAGCGCGGGAAGATCTCGTACCACGCGCCATACAGGGCTCGCTCACGCTCCACGAGCAACGGGTATGCCGTGGACGGGCTCACGTAGTCGCGCAACGGGCGGGCGGCCAGCTCGGCACGCACCGACGGGTCGGTGCCGGCGTGCAGCCGCGCCAGCGGCGGGCGGCGGGTGTCGCGCAGGGCAGTGACGGCGTCCTTGAGGACGGCCTTCTGCTCCTTGGTGCGCGTGACCTCGGACAGGGCCCGCTCGAGCGTGCGCGCGCCCTCCTCGAGCATGAGGTCCGTGTCGATCTCTGCGGCGACCTTGATCGATGCGTCGTGGTCCCAGGTGCCGTAGGGGTCGGACCAGCCCTCGACGCGGTAGGTCCACCAGCCCTCGGCGTCGGGCTCCACGACGGCAGCCCAGGTGTTGAGGCCCGGGTTGGTCGAGGTCATGGGGGTGACCCGCTCCGTGCCGTCCGGCGCCACGAGGACGACCGAGGCGTTGACGGCGTCGTGTCCCTCTCGGAAGACGGTGGCGCCGATGGTGAACTGCTCGCCCACGACTGCCTTGGCGGGCCGGGCGCCGCCGTCCACGACAGGGCTGACGTCCTGGACGGGGATGCGGCCGATCGGAGCCTGTGGAGGCGTCGTGGTCGGGGCCTGGGGGGGAGCTGTCGTGGGGGTGGTCGCGCCCGGTGGTCGTTTGCCGGTGCTCTTGGCAGGGGGTGCGGCGGGAGTGTCAGGTCTGGTTGCACGTGGCGTCGCTGTCACGCGCCCGACGCTACTCGGTCTGGGCCCTCGCGCACCTCCCCAGACCTCAGATGGACCGTTGGCTGAAACTTTTTGAAAGTTCTGCAAGAACGCGTCATTCGGATTGGACTTCAGGGCTTAGGATGCCCCACGTGAAGGCGATCCGACGCTTCAGCGTCCGTACTGTCCTGCCCAAGTCGATTGCCGCTCTCGGCGACCTGGCGAGCAACCTGCGGTGGTCCTGGCACCCACCCACCCGGGACCTGTTCCAGCGCATCGACCCTGAGCGCTGGAACCACGTCCGCAAGGACCCCGTCCGGCTGCTGTCGGCCCTGTCCCCCCAGGAGCTCTCCGAGCTCGCGGGCGACACCGACTTCGTCGCGGCCGTCTCGGCAGCCAAGGCAGACCTCGACACCTACCTGACCGAGCCGCGCTGGTTCCAGGCGTGGGCGAGCGAGGTCGAGGGCGGCGCCCCGCGCGCCATCGGCTACTTCAGCCCGGAGTTCGGCATCACCGAGGTGCTGCCGCAGTACTCCGGTGGCCTCGGCATCCTCGCCGGTGACCACCTCAAGACGGCCTCCGACCTCGGTGTCCCGATCGTCGGCGTCGGCCTGTTCTACAAGACCGGCTACTTCAAGCAGAGCCTCAACCGTGACGGCTGGCAGCAGGAGACCTACCCGGTCCTGGACCCCGACGAGCTGCCCCTGAGCCTCCTGCGCGAGGACGACGACACGCCCTGCGTCATCACCCTCGACCTGCCGGGCGGCCGCGAGCTGCACGCCCACGTGTGGCGCGCGCAGGTCGGACGCGTCCCGCTGCTGCTGCTCGACTCCGACGTGCCGGCCAACGACGACGCCGCACGCAACATCACCAACCGCCTCTACGGCGGCGGCGGTGAGCAGCGGCTCCAGCAGGAGATGCTGCTCGGCATCGGCGGTGTCCGTGCACTGCGGCTGTGGTCGCGACTGACCGGCGCACCGGTTCCGGACGTCTACCACACCAACGAAGGGCACGCCGGCTTCCTGGGCGTCGAGCGGATCCACGAGCTGACGCAGTCGGCCGGGCTCACCTTCGACGAGGCCCTCGAGGCCGTCCGTGCGGCGACCGTGTTCACCACCCACACCCCCGTCCCCGCGGGCATCGACCGGTTCGAGGCCGACCTCATCACGCGCCACTTCGGCGGCGACCGCGCCGTCGAGGGCGTTCCGGTGGAGCGGCTCCTCACCCTTGGCGCCGAGGACTACCCGGGTGGCCAGCCCGGCATGTTCAACATGGCCGTCATGGGTCTGCGCCTCGGGCAGCGGGCCAACGGCGTCTCCCAGCTGCATGGTGTCGTCAGCCGCGAGATGTTCGACGGCCTGTGGCCGGGCTTCGACGACGACGAGGTCCCGATCTCCAGTGTCACCAACGGTGTTCACGCGGGCACCTGGGTGGATCGCAAGGTCTACGAGGTTGCGGCCAAGCACCTCGGCACCACCGACATCGAGCGCGACAACGCCTGGGACCGCATCGGTGACGTCCCTCGTGACGCCATCTGGGCGACCAAGCGCGACATGCGCGAGCAGCTCGTCGTCGAGGCGCGTCGCCGCACCAAGTCGTCGTGGACCAAGCGCGGCGCCAGCCCGGCCGAGCTCGGCTGGGTGGACGACATCCTCGACCCCGACGTGCTCACCATCGGGTTCGCCCGCCGCGTGCCGACCTACAAGCGGCTCACCCTGATGCTGCGTGACCCCGCGCGCCTCAAGCGGCTGCTGCTGGACCCGAAGCGCCCGATCCAGCTCGTCATCGCCGGCAAGTCCCACCCGGCCGACGAGACCGGCAAGCAGCTCATCCAGCAGATGGTGCGCTTCGCCGACGACCCGGAGATCCGCCACCGCATCGTGTTCCTCCCGAACTACGACATCGCGATGGCGCAGTACCTCTACCCGGGCTGCGACGTCTGGCTCAACAACCCGCTGCGCCCGTTCGAGGCGTGCGGCACGTCGGGCATGAAGGCCGCCCTCAACGGGGGCCTCAACCTGTCCATCCTCGACGGATGGTGGGACGAGTGGTTCGACGGCGAGAACGGCTGGGCCATCCCGACCGCTGACGGCGTCGACGACCCCGAGCGCCGCGACGACATCGAGGCGTCCGCGCTCTACGACCTCATCGAGAACTCGGTCGCCCCGCGGTTCTACGACGTCGACGCCGAGGGCCTGCCGCAGAACTGGATCTCGATGATCACCCACACGCTGTCGACGCTCGGGCCCAAGGTCCTGGCGAGCCGGATGGTGCGCGACTACACGACCCAGCTCTACGGTCCCGCCGCGCGGGCCGGCTGGTCGCTCAACGGCAAGACCTTCGTCGGTGCCCGCGACCTGGCTGCCTACAAGGCCAAGGTCAAGGCCGCCTGGCCGACCGTCCACGTCGACCACGTCGAGTCCTCGGGTGTCTCGGACAGCCCGCAGATCGGCGAGACCCTGCACGTCCGTGCCTACGTCTCCCTGGGAGTCCTCACGCCGGACGAGGTCGACGTGCAGATCGTGCACGGCAACGCCCACGACAGCGACGACCTGAGCGACGTCGACACCCAGTCGCTCGTGGCCGTCGAGTCCTACGAGGGCGGACGCCACCAGTTCGCGGGCGACCTCGCACTGGCCCGCACCGGCTCGTTCGGCTACACCGTCCGCGTGCTTCCGAAGCACTCGGGCCTGGCCAGCACCAGCGAGCTCGGTCTGGTCGCCAACGCCTGAGGGCCTTCCGAGGTCACCAAACCGCCAAGCCAACAGCAGCAAGGTATGCCGCGTGCGGGCCCCCCCGGCGGCATACCTTTGTCTGGGGGCGGGTGTGGATAACTGGTGCCGTGGCGGTGCCGTATCGGCGTGCCGTATCTGGTTGCGCTGCAACGGGTTTTCGCGGTCGTTGCGTTGTCAGACCTGGTTGTTAGGTTGGTTTCATGTCCGGGGGGATGTCGTTGGAGGAGCGCCGCACGGCGGTGGAGCAGGCGTGTCTTGCGCTGGCCGGTGTCGATGGTGAGTTGTGGTCGGCGGGTGGCGGCGACCTGGGTGGGTTCGCGGGCCTGCTCGACGAGCTGGGTGCGCGGGTCGACGCGGCCCGGGTGGAGGTGCTGCGGGAGGCGGTGGATCGTGGTGAGGCGGGGTCGGGCCGCTCGGGTGCGCACGCGTGGCTGGTGGAC
>NZ_JBFUCP010000016.1:0-47886 GCF_056405175.1 Pedococcus sp. P1_H8 | reverse complement strand
AACGTAAACATCTACGCTCCAGACGGAACCCTGCTCGGCCACCACCGACTCGACCCCACCAAGCGATACCAAGGCCGCCTGCGAGAAGCCGCCTAAAATGTCCCACATCTACCCGGACATCCGTGTCCCACATCTAGGTAGACAGCACAGGGGTCCAGGTGCGGCAGATCCTTCAAAGTCGCGGCGGGTCAGGAGGGCGGCGGGTCAGGAGGGCGGCGGGTGGCCCTGGTCGGCGACGACACAGAACTCGTTGCCCTCGGGGTCGGCCATCACCTGCCACCAGCTGTCGATCGCCTCCAGCAGGTCGGTCACGGGCTCGCCGATCCGCCGGCCGCCCAGGGCTTCGAGCCGCTCGACCAGGGCGGGGACGCCGAGCTCCAGCGGCGGGTGGACGTCGACATGCATGCGGTTCTTGCCGGCCTTCTCCTCCGGCACGCGCTGCAGGATGAACACCGGCCCCGGCGGCTCGCCCTCGCGTGGGCGCAGCACCTCGAACTCGGGCAGCGAGAACACTGCGTCGTAGCCGAGCGCTGCCGTCCAGAACGGCACCAGCAGGGACAGGTCACGTCCGTCGAGGACGACCGAAAGCCTCATGCCGCGAGTATGCCGCGTGGTCACCGTCAGTCCGGTGCCCAGTCCTGCCGCGGGTCCAAGAGCGTCTGGAGCTCGGGCAGCCGCGTCCAGCCCGCCATGTTCGTGCGGGCCAAGACATGGACGGCGAGCAGTGGCGCGGTGGTCCCGCTCAGCCGAAGGGGCTCGTGCGCGTGCTGCCAGATCAGGTCGAGCCGCCACGGAGTGTCCTCCACCGTGGCCTCGACCACCGCGAGGTCGGTGAACCAGAAGGAGATCCAGCCGCGGAGGCGGTGGTTGACGAGCAGCCGGTCAGTGGTGCCCACCACGGAGGCGCTGTGCCTGTCTCCCCACTGGGCGGTGGGGTGCGCAGGGTACCTGCGCTCGTAGTTCGCGATCGTGCGCAGCGTGGCGTTCTCGTGGGCAGCGAGGCGCATGGGCAAGCCGTCGATCACGGGCAGGGGACGCGATGACTGCAACGCACCGGCATACCTCCGGGCCTCCAACCAGTCACGGTGCCCAGCGGCAGTCGCCAACCATGCTCCGGTCTGCACCTGGCTGCGTCTCCCACGTCGTTGTCGCGGGAGGCGATCGCCGCGAAATGGCGAAACGGCGGGCGGCGGGGTTGCGGGGGTGCGGTGCCGCCCGCCGTTTCTGGTGACCGACCATCCCCCCATGGTTGGTCAACCATGAAGACGTCGAGGTCCCGGAATCGTGACGCGATGTGCGTCGTGCGTGCCGGGGGCGAGGCGCGCAGCGGGCGTAAGGGGAACGGCGGGCGGGTTTGCGGGTGCCGCCCGCCGTTCCTGACCGGCATCGTCACAATGGTCGGTCAACCATGAAGACGTCGGTCATCCGCGATAGTGACGCGGCCAGGAGGCCAATTTTTCACAGATCAGCGGGCGCGACTCAGGTGCTGGTCAGGCTCGGGAGCTCGCCCTGCTTGGCCTTGCCCGACAGTCGGCTGTTGCGCACGCCGTAGGTGAAGTAGATGAGGAAGCCCAGCGCCATCCAGACGATGAACCGCAGCCAGGTCTCCACCGACAGGTTGAGCATCAGGTAGAGGCTGATCAGGGCGGCCAGGATGGGGAGCACCGGTGAGAACGGCACCGTGAAGGACCGCTTGAGGTCGGGGCGGCGGCTGCGCAGGACGGGGACGGCGATCGACACCAGGGCGAACGCCGAGAGCGTCCCGATGTTGACCATCTCCTCGAGCTTGCCGATGGGGGTCAGGCTGGCGATGAGGGCGATCGCGACGCCGATCATGACCGTCAGTCTCACAGGGGTGCCCGTCCTGGGGTTCGTGCGACCCAGTGCCGGCGGCAGCAGCCAGTCGCGCGACATCGCAAAGGTGACCCTGGTGGCTCCGATGATGAGCGTCATGACGACAGTCATCAGGCCGGCCACCGCTCCGGCCGCGATCATGGTGGCGAACCCGGGTTTACCGACCGACTCGAACGCCGAGGCCAGTGCCGCCTTGGGATCGATCTCGGTGTACTTGACCATCCCCGTGATGACCAGCGTCGTGGCGACGTAGAGGACCGTGCAGATCACCAGGGAGGCGATGATGCCGATCGGCAGGTCGCGCTGGGGGTTCTTGGCTTCTTCTGCCGTGGTCGCCACGACGTCGAAGCCGATGTAGGCGAAGAACACGATCGAGGCGCCTGCGACGATGCCGGCGATGCCGAAGGTCGACGGAGTGATCCCGAAGAGCACCTGGATGAGCGGCGCGTGGATGCCCTCGGATGCCTTGCCGGACACCGACGGCGGGATGAACGGTGAGTAGTTGGCCGACTTGATGTAGCCGATCCCGGCGATGATCACGAACAGGACGATGAACAGCTTGACGCCCACCAGGACGAGGTTGACGCGCAGCGACTCCTTGATGCCGATGGAGATCAGGGCCGTGAGGGCAAGGACGAGGATGAGGGCCAACAGGTCGAAGTGCGACCCCGGAGCCAGGCCCGCGGGCACGGTGAGGCCGAGCTTGTCGAGGAGGAGGGTGGCGTACTGCGACCAGCCCTGGGCCACGACGCTGGCGCCGAGCATCAGCTCCAGCAGCAGGTCCCAGCCGATGATCCACGCCACGAGCTCGCCGAGCGAGGCGTAGGAGAAGGTGTAGGCCGACCCGGACACCGGGACCGTGGACGCGAACTCGGCATAGCAGAGTGCCGCCAGCGCGCAGCAGATCGCGGCGATGACGAAGGAGATCGCGATGGACGGTCCTGCGTAGTCTGCTGCCGCCCGGCCCGTCAGCGTGAAGATGCCGGCGCCGATGATGACGCCGATCCCGAAGACGGTGAGGTCGAGAGCAGTCAGCTTCTTCTTGAGCTGGTACTCCGGCTCGTCGGTCTCGCGGATCGACTGCTCGATCGACTTGGTCCTCATGACGGACATGCCATCGCCTCCCGGCTCGGACGGTTCGCCGCTCGCGCGGCCCGGTCCGGGACACGCTAGCGCCGCCTTCCCGACCTCGCCCCCTGGAGGCCGGGGACCGACCGTCAGTCCTGGTAGCGGTCGCGCCGCGGTCGGATCGGGATCGGACCCGTCTCCGCCGAGCGGTCGCGAGCCTTCAGATCGGGGCTCCGGTACAGCGAATCCGCGGGATCGTCCGAGGCCGGCCGGGGTGTGCCCGGCGAGTGCCGCGGGTCGTCCCAGCCGGCATACGGATCGGGTATGCCGGGTGGTGGCGGCTGGTTGTCGTCCCACCGGCGCTCCCCGCCGTACTCGCCGCCGTACTCGTCGACGTCGAGTCGAGCGTGATCGGCCACGCCGAAGATCTCCGCGCAGATGGCGCGGTAGTGACCATCGGGCTCGGGCACCCAGTTGACCTCGCGCAGCGCCTGGTCCTGGCCGGCCGACTCCATGACGAAGCGGCCGTAGCCCAGGATCCGCCCGGGAACGGACCGCTCGTAGGACATGTCGGTGACCTTCATCAGCGGCATCATCGACACCTTCCGGGTGATGAAGCCGTAGAAGAGGAGCAGTCGTTTGTCGGTGGCCACGAACCAGTCGTGCCGCCATTCCGCCAGCTTGTAGGCCATCCGTGCGACGACGGCGAACCAGGCCCACCACACCGCCGTGCTCAGGAACCCCAGGGCGGGGTCGATGCGGGCGTCCACCCAGAACGCGACGACGCAGCCCACGACCGCCGAACCGACCGGTTCGGCGACCTTGCCCCAGTGCTGGTGGACCGCGGTGACGAGGCGCTCGCCGTCCAGCAGGTAGCGGTCGAGCTCCTGGTGGCGCCGGTCTGAGGCAGCCATCGGGCCGGGCCTGCTACCGGCCGAGCAGTGCGTCGAAGAAGTTGCCGATGTTCTTCACGCCGTCACCCATGATCGAGGCGGACGTCCTGACGATGTCGGCTGCCTGGTCCGGGGAGGTGAAGATCGCGTAGGCGGCGAACGCGACGAGGACCCACAGCAGGATCTTCTTCACGCGCTGCATGTCAATCTCCTTGATCGGTCGTCGGTGGGCACGCCGAAAGGCACACCTCGCCGTCCACCCTGCCCCAGATGGCGCCACGAGTCGGAGAGGCGCGCCGCCGGAGGAGCCGGCCGCACGGCATACCCGGTGGGTTGGTCGTGCCGAGGCGCGGCCCCCGCGCGGAGGCGGAAAGGTCAGACGACGCCGTAGAGGCGGTCGCCCGCGTCGCCGAGCCCGGGCACGATGTAGCCCTTGTCGTTGAGCCGCTCGTCCATCGCGCCGGTGACGATGGTGATCGGGATGGTGAGGTCGGCCAGGGCCTCCTCGACGTGCTTGACGCCCTCGGGCGCGGCTAGCAGGGTGACCGCCGTGATGTCGTCGGCACCCCGGTCGGCGAGGTAGCGGATGGCGTCGACGAGCGTGCCGCCGGTGGCGAGCATGGGGTCGATGACGTAGCACTGCCGGCCACTGAGGTCGTCGGGGAGGCGGTTGGCGTAGGTGATCGCCTCGAGCGTCTCCTCGTTGCGCTGCATGCCCAGGAAGCCCACCTCGGCGCTCGGCAGCAGGCGCACCATGCCCTCGAGCATGCCCAGGCCGGCGCGCAGGATCGGCACGATGAGCGGCTTGGGGTTGGACAGCTTGATGCCCGTGGTCGGTGCGACCGGGGTCTCGATCTCGAACGGTTCCACGCGCACGTCGCGGGTCGCTTCGTAGGCCAGCAGCGTCACCAGTTCCTCGGCCAGCCGCCGGAACGTCGGGCTGTCCGTGCGCTTGTCGCGCAGGTAGGTCAGCTTGTGTGTGATGAGCGGGTGGTCGGCAACGTGGACGCGCATAGGCGAAACTTAGCGCGTGACTCCGAGCGGTGGACCAGCAGTCGACGAGCGGTATGCCGCGTGGATGGGTCTGGCGCTCGACCTCGCCGCTGCTGCGGCTCGGGACGGGGACGTGCCGGTGGGTGCCGTGGTGGTCTCGCCCGCCGGTGAGGTGGTCGGTGAGGGACGCAACCTGCGCGAGGTCGAGGGCGACCCGACGGCCCACGCTGAGGTGGTCGCGCTGCGCGCCGCGGCTCGGGCGCTGGGGGAGTGGCGGCTGGAGGACTGCACCCTCGTGGTCACGCTCGAGCCGTGCCCGATGTGTGCGGGGGCCCTGATGCTGTCGCGGATCTCGCGACTGGTGCTCGGCGCCTGGGATCCCAAGCTGGGGGCGACGGGTTCGGTCTGGGACCTGGTCCGCGATCGCCGGGCGACCCATCGCGTCGAGGTGATCGGCGGAGTGCGTGAGTCAGAGTGTTCTCAGGTGCTGCTGGCATTCTTCGAGGAGCAGCGGGCGGCGAGCCGGTTGTCGGCGCATCAAGGCGAGCGGGAAGCAGGGGCGTGAGCGGACTCATCAACGACCTGGTCAACCAGGTGCTCGGGGCGCCTCCGTGGCTGGTCTACCTGATCGTCGCGCTCGTGGTGTTCGCGGAGGACGCCCTGTTCGTCGGGTTCGTGCTGCCCGGAGAGACGCTGGCCATCATCGGCGGCGTGACCGCCAGCCTCGGCCACACGTCGCTCGCCTGGGTGTTGGTGGTGGTCATCCTCGCGGCGGTCATCGGCGACTCGGTCGGCTATGAGATCGGCAGGCTGTTCGGGCCCCGCGTGATGGGTCTGAAGATCCTGGAGAGGCGGCAGGAGCGGCTCGAGTCGGCCCAGGACTTCCTGCGACGCCGGGGTGGGTCCGCCGTGTTCCTGGGCCGGTGGACCGCGTTCTTCCGGGCGGTCATGCCGGCGCTCGCGGGTCTCTCCGGCATGAAGTACCGCGTCTTCCTGCCCTGGAACGCGATCGGCGGAATCGCTTGGGGCGCAACGGCGGTCACGGCTGGTTATCTCGCGGGCGAGTCCTACCACCGGGTCGAGAAGTGGCTGGGTCGGGGCGCGGCCGGCGTGGTCGGCCTCATCGTGGTGGCGGCACTCGCGGTGTGGGCAGTGCGACGGCACCGGGCGGAGTCCACCGAGGCCTGACCCTCTGTTTCGACTTGTTGCCACCTGTGCGTCACGAAACGCGTGAATCGGGGGTCTCGTGACGGCTGGTTGGCAACAAGTGGCGGGTCAAGCAGACGAGGGTGAAGTGTCGGCGGTGGCCTTGGGCATGAGGAGCGCGGCGACGACCGTCACGAGGGCTGCCACCAGGACGCCGACGAAGACCGCTGTGCCTGCGTCGGTCGCAGTGCCCGGGTCGGTCTCGGGCTGTCCCGAGCGGGCGATGACGCCGTTGGCGACCGCGCCCAGCACCGCCGCGCCGAGCGCGCTGCCGATCGACCGGGCGAACAGGTTGGTGCCCGTCGCGACCCCGCGCTCCTGCCACTCCACGCTGGCCTGCGCCGCGATGAGCGACGGACTCGCGACTAGTCCCATGCCCAGCCCGGTGACGAAACAGGTCACCGCGACCACCACCACCGAAGGGTGCTGCGAGAACGCGGCGAGCGTCCCGGTGCCGAGGACGGTGAGCGCCATCCCGACGAGGATCGCCGGCCGGAAACCGAACCGGAGGTAGAGCAGGCGTCCGGACAGCGTGGCCGCGATGGGCCAGCCGATGGTCAGGGCCGCCAGGGCGAGACCGCCGACGAGAGGGTCGACGCCGAGCGAGTTCTCGAGGTAGGTGGGGACGAACGATGTCAGGCCGATGAGGATGACGCCCACCCCCAGCGCCAGCATCGTCGTGGTGGCAAGCAGCCGTCGGCTCAGCACCCACAGGGGCAGCACCGGCTCGGCGGCCCGGCGCTCGACCAGAAGGAAGGCGAGCAGTAGCAACGACCCGCCGCCCAGCACGGCGATGCTCGTGGGCGACGACCACGACCAGGCCTGGCCGCCCTCGAGGATGCCCAGGATGAGCAGCGACATGGCGACGGTGAGCAGAGCGGCGCCCGCGTAGTCGATGCGGTGCTGGTGGCGCGCCACGCGCTCGTGGAAGTTTCGGGCGATGAGGGTGCCGGCGAGAAGGCACAGCGGCACGTTGACGAAGAAGATCCAGCGCCAGATGCCGAGCTGGGACAGGATCCCGCCGAGAGTAGGGCCGACGACCGAGGCGACTGCCCACACGCTCGCGATGTAGCCCTGGGCCTTGGCGCGCTCGGCGACCGTGTAGATGTCGCCCGCGATGGTGATGGCCATCGGCTGCACGGCACCGGCACCCAGTCCCTGGACCGCGCGGAAGACGATGAGCGAGGTCATGCTCCAGGCGAAGCCACACAGCACCGAACCCGCGAGGAACAGACCGATCCCGAACAGCATGAGCGGTTTGCGCCCCACGATGTCGGCGAGCTTGGCGTAGATGGGCACCGACACGGCCTGCGCCAGCAGGTAGACCGAGAACAGCCAGGGGAACTGCGAGAAGCCGCCGAGGTCGCGCACGACCGACGGCACCGCGGTGGCGAGGATGGTCGCGTCCATGGCGATGAGCCCGGTCGAGACCATCAGCGCCAGCAGGATGGGCCCGCGGTCCGAGCGCAGGCCCACTCCAGCGGTGCTCGTCGTCGTGGAGGTCATCTCGGGTGACAAGTGCCGGGGGACGCTGTGCATTCCCCCGACAACCCTGAGGTATGCCGTGTGTGCCGCTCCCGTAGGCGGCTGGCAGACGGTCTCGAGGCGATTTCGTCGCGGTCACCTGCTCTAGTAACCTGCTCCGCGGTGGCGTGTCCGAGCGGCCTAAGGAGCACGCCTCGAAAGCGTGTGTGGGGGAGACTCCACCGTGGGTTCAAATCCCACCGCCACCGCCAGCCAAACGAAGAAGGACCCGACATGCTTTTCGTCGGGTCCTTCTTCGGTTATCGAACGCTGCGGGATTTGGGAGGAGCGAGGTTTGAAGGTTGCCCATCCGACTGTCCTGGGACGATAGCCGGTAGTCAAGCCTTCACGAGTCGTGAGCGAGGGGAAGTCATGGGGCGGGAGCGAGAGCGTGGGACAGGACGGTTGTCCGAGGCGTGGTCCGACCAGAATCGACTCACATCCGTGCGCCTGTTCTGGTGGCAGTGTCTGCTTCTAGGACTGAGTGTGGTCCCCTTGATTGGCAAGTGGTCCGCGGTTGCCCTGATCGTCTGGTACGGACCGCTCCTGCTCGGTTTCTAGGGCTCGGCGTCTGGCTAGCGGTGCGAATCGTGCGCTCGACTCGGCTCGGACGCGCTGACCTGCGCCGGTCTCGCGACGAAGCCGTGGTGGACGATGACGCTGACGAACGCGATGGCTCGGACCTGACCTGACGGGGAATGACGCCGAACCTGACGGGGAGGAGCGAGGACGAGGGAGGGCGTTCCACCGCCAGGGGGGCGCGCCAGGTTGGGCGGGTGCGCTGGCGCCAGTGCCGGGAGCGGTCAGCTCTCGACCTGGCTATAGGGACGTGCGCAACAGGTGATGTGCGCGGTCGAGCTCGGAAGTCAGTAGATCGAGCAGTTCGACGTCCGGTGTTTGGCCGCCGATCTCGACCTGACGGGCCAGGTCGGCGACGCGGGTGGCGCCCATGTTGGCCGCCGATCCTTTGAGCTCGTGGGCAGCGCTTCGCAGACTGTTGGTGTCGTTGCGGGTGAGGGCGCTGCGCATGGTCGCGAGCAGGACGGGGGAAGAGGTTATGAAGGCGTCTACCAGCGCCGGGATGAGCCCTGGCCCCGCCGTCGCGCCGAGCTCGCGCAGGGCCGTCAGGCGCTGGGGGTCCAGGGCCAAGGTGTCACTGTCGAGCGAGCCCGCCGGCTTCCGCTCGGGTTGGTTTGCCCGGTCATGGGTGGGACGCGCCCAGCGGCTCAGAACGTCCTTGAGTGTGGTCAGGGCCACCGGTTTGGGGATGTAGGCGTCCATTCCGGCCACCAAGCACCGTTCTTGGTCCGCGGGCGTCACGCCGGCTGTCATGGCGATGATCGGCACCCGTCCACCGCCGTTCTCCCGCCGTCGGATCTCCTGGGTCGCGGCGTAGCCGTCCATCGCAGGCATGTGGCAGTCCATCAGCACCGCTGCGTAGTCGATGGACGCGACGGCGTCCACGGCCTGCGCACCGTTCTCGGCGAGGTCGACGTCGTAGCCCAGGTGCGTGACCAGCCCTTCGGCGACGAGCTGGTTCACGATGTTGTCCTCGACGACGAGCACGCGTCCCGAAGCCGTCGCCGTGGGCGCCGCTTGGGGCGGCTGCGCCCGCCAGGACGCCGTGGTGGGCGCATCGGCCACCAGCCTGAGGAGCCGGTCGAAGAGCTCGGAACTGCGCACCGGCTTGCTCAGCGCGTCCTGGACCCCGGCGCGCCGCAGCTCGGCCCGGTCGACCTCGATCGTCGACGACAGCATGATCAGTGCGGTGCCGCGCAACGTGTCGTCCGCGCGGATGAGGCCGGCCAGCTCGAGGCCGTCGAGGTACGGCATGCACCTGTCGAGCACCGCGATCGCATAGGGATCGCCAGAGGCGAGAGCGGCGCGCATCATGGCGACGACCGCGTCCGGATGCGCTACGACGTCGGGTCGCGTTCCCCACTCGGTGAGCTGCGCCTCCAGGACCAGCCGGTTGGTCGCGTTGTCGTCCACGGCCAACACCCGCAGGCCGAGTAGCTGGTCGCGGCCCGGGACCGAGGGCGGACCGGTCGCCGACACAGGGAGAGGCACTTCGAACCAGAACGTGCTGCCAACGCCTTCTTCACTGTCCACTCCGATGGCGCCGCCCATCGCCTCGGTCAGGCTGCGCGAGATCGCCAGTCCGAGACCGCTGCCACCGAACTTGCGCGTGGTGGACGCGTCGGCCTGGGTGAAGGAGTCGAACATGGCGTGTTGCGCATCGTCGGGGATGCCGATTCCTGTGTCCGTCACCTGGAAGCGCACCCGGCCCGGGTCCGTCGCGCTCATCCGGGCGGTGATCACCACTTCGCCCTTGTCGGTGAACTTCATCGCGTTGGAGGCCAGGTTGAGCAGGATCTGGCGCAGCCGCCCCTCATCGCCGACGAGCCGCACCGGAACCTCGGGGGCGCAGTAGGCGATCAGCTCCAGCTCGTGGCGGCCGGACATGGGGGCCACCAGAGTTGCCACGGATTCGACCAACGACCGGGGGTCGAGGTCGACGAGCTCGAGGCCGACCATGCCGGCCTCGAGCTTGGAGAAGTCGAGGATGTCGTTGATGACCTGCAGGAGGGCCTGCCCGGCGTTCTTGAGGTTGTCGACGTACCGGACCTGGGTCTCGTCCAGGTCGGTGTGCGCGAGTAGTTCGGTGAGCCCGATGACTCCGTTCATGGGGGTCCGGATCTCGTGGCTCATCGTCGCCAGGAACTCTGACTTCAGGCGCGAAGCCTCCATGGCCTCCTTGCGGGCGATCTCGAGCTCCGCGGTGCGGCTGGCCACGCGCTGCTCGAGCTCGGAGCGGTTGGCGCTGAGCTCCTCGGCGAGCATGTTGATTCCGACCACCACGGCGTCGAGGTCGTCATCGTCCGCGGTGCGTGCCCCGCGGGCGTCAAGGTCGCCGGCGGCGAGGCTGGTGAGCAGCTCGATGATCCTGTCGATGCCCGCGGAACGGGACTCGGTCATGCCTGCACTTGCAGCCAGGCGACTGCCTCGGCCTCGGAGGTGAACATCTTCACCGGAATCGCTCCTCGCTTCAGTCCCATGAAGAAGTTGGCCAGCATTCGCGTTGACGCGGACGCGGCGATGAGCGCGACGGCACGGTAGTTGGGGTTCCGGTCCATGAAGAACTCCCGGGCGGGCCGGTCAATCGACTCGACCTGACGCAGGTCGACCAGGGAGAGCACCTTGCCCCTACCCAAAGCCTTGATCTCTGCGTCGACAGCGCGAGCCTCTTCGATGCCGCACACCGCGCCCGGAAGCCAATCGGTCCGCGCGACAGCGCTTGCCTCGTCCCACGAGACCTCGTAGCACTTGTTCTCGGCCATCCAGACACCTCCGCGGCGGTCGCCCCCATTGCTGCCACGGTACCGCCAGTACCCGCCCGTAAGTGTCAGGTCGGTACCCATCGGGGCAAATCCCCCAAGGAGGTGCGGGGCGCGGGCCTCCGCAACGGCCATGGCCAGACCGGGTTCCGGCATGTGGAAGGGCTGAGACCTTCCGGTCGCGAGGGCGCGTGAGGTGTGGTCGGGTGGCAGTGGCTGACGCCGTTATGGGTGTATTTGCCCGGTGTTGGGACCGGAGGACCTGACGAACGGCCGACGTCGTGAGTCGGGCGCTGGTCGCGGCGCGACAGGAAGTGCCGTCGCCAGCGGAACTGTCCAGCGAAACCGATGCAAGGAGTTGTTTCTCGATGTTCCGCACAACGATGACAATTGGTTCGGTGGTGGCCATGGCCGCCGTGGGTGTGCTGGGGGCGGCGCCTGGTGCGTCGGCGCATGGGGTTCAGCACGTGGACGGATTCCGTCTGGCGGGAACGATGGACGCGCCGGACTCGGCGTGGTTCGGACACAACGCGCTGTGGAAGGCGCCGTCGGGTGAGCGGTCGGCCAAGGTCGCGGCACTGGTGGCGGCCTACCAGCTGCAGGCGGCGCAGGCGAAGTCGGCCGGCCAGGCTGCCGAGGCGGCGTTCGAGGCGTGGCAGGTGCAGGCCGGCGAGGCGCGGGCAGCAGCGGCGGACCTCGCGAACGTCGAGGACGGGGCGTCCGACGGGGCGTCCCTGATGACCGCCTACGAGGAGCAGAAGGGCGAGGCGCAGGAGGCGTGGTCGGCCGCGAAGGACGCCCGTGAGGCCTGGCTCGTCCAGGTCGGCGAGGCGCGGGCGGCGTTGAAGGCTGTCTGGGCGCAGTGGTTCGCCGAGCGGCGGGCGGCGCGTGAGGCCAAGGCCCGCGACAAGGCACGGGAGTCCTCCTTGAAGTCGGTGCGGGTCGCGTCATGGGCGAGCGCTGACCGCTCGAAGACCGAGTCCAGGGACGGCGACGGTCGCGACGGTGACAGCCGTGACGGTGACCGCGACGGGTGGTGCGACCACGACGGGGACAGTGACGGCGCGGACCGCGACGGCGACTGGTCGGACCACGATGGCGACTGGTCGGACCACGATGGCGACCGTGACGGGGACGACCACGACGGGGACGACCACGACGGCGACCGGCGGTCGTGACCAGGCGTCCCTCGCGGCATACCTGACGACTGCGCCCCTGCCCTCACCCTGGGGGCGGGGGCGTTCGCCGCGCGCGCCAGTGCGCCGCGGCTGGGTCTGTGACTGGGCAAATGGTGCGTCACGTGGAACGGTGGGGGCGTGATCCCGGAGTCAGTCGAGCCAGTCGCCCCCACCCCGGTGTTCTTCCTCGCTGGCGGCACCGGGATCTCGGCCGAGACCCTGGGCAACATGATGTTGCAGCAGTTCCCCTCGGTCACCTTCACCCGGCGCAAGATCCCGTTCATCACGACCGTGGAGCAGGCGCAGCAGGTCGTCCTCGAGCTGGACGCCGCGGTGACCGACTCGGTGGTCCCCCTGGTGTTCTCGACGGTCTCGGCCGAGGACATCCGGGCCGAGCTGCAGACGACGCAGTGCGCGTTCATCGACCTCTTCGGCTCCCACCTCGACACCGTGGAGCGGGTGCTGCACGTCAACGCCACGCACGGTGTCGGTGCCCTGCACGGCGTCGGTGACAAGGGGCGCTACGACGCCCGGATGAAGGCCATCGAGTTCGCCATGGAGCACGACGACGGGGCGAGCCTGCGCAACCTGGAGCAGGCGGACCTGATCCTCGTGGCGCCGTCGCGATGCGGCAAGACGCCGACCTCGATGTACCTCGCCCTCCAGCACGGCCTCAAGGTGGCGAACTACCCCCTCGTCGACGAGGACTTCGACGCGGGCGGCATACCGCGTCCCATCCGTGGCCTCGTGGACCGGTGTTACGGACTGCTCTCCACCCCGGCGCGGCTCAGCCAGGTCAGGGGCGAGCGCCGACCGGGCTCGACGTATGCCAGTCTCGCCCAGTGCAGCTTCGAGCTGCGCCGGGCCGAGGCGCTCTATCGTGCGCACCGGATCCCCGCCATCAACTCCGCCTCGATGTCGGTGGAGGAGATGGCGGCGGTGATCATGCAGACCAGTCGCCTCGACAACCTTGCTTAGCAGGACAATCTCGAACAGCAACGCACTCGCGGCCCCCGCCGCCCTGTCGAAAGGATCGCCGTGACCGGCAACATCTCCTGGTTCAAAGACCTCGGCCTGGGCGACGTCGAAGCGGTCGGCGGCAAGAACGCCTCGCTCGGCGAGATGGTCCAGCACCTGTCGAAGGCAGGGGTGCGGGTCCCTGACGGTTTCGCCACGACCGCCGACGCCTACCGTCGCTTCCTGGCCCACGAGGGCCTGGCCGACCGCATCAGCGCGACGCTCGCGGGCCTCGACGTCGAGGACACCCGGGCGCTCGCCGAAGCCGGCGCCCAGATCCGCGACCTCGTCGAGGAGCAGCCCTTCCCCGAGGACCTCGACGCCGACATCCGCGCGGCCTACGAGGAGCTGGTGGCCGGCACCCCCGGCGAGGTGAGCTGGGCGGTGCGGTCCAGTGCCACGGCCGAGGACATGCCCGACGCGTCGTTCGCGGGGCAGCAGGAGACCTTCCTCAACGTGACCGGGATCGACAACATCCTGCTGGCCATCAAGAAGGTCTTCGCCTCCCTCTACAACGACCGCGCGATCGCCTACCGCGTGCACAGCAGCTATGACCACGACGTCGTCGCCCTGTCGGCGGGTGTGCAGCGGATGGTGCGGTCCGACATCGGGTCCTCGGGTGTGATGTTCACCATCGACACCGAGTCCGGCTTCCCCGACGCGGTCTTCATCACGAGCAGCTACGGGCTCGGCGAGGCGGTCGTGCAGGGCGCCGTCAACCCTGACGAGTTCTACGTCTACAAGCCGGCACTGCGGGCCGGGCGACCGGCGATCCTCAAGCGCGGCGTCGGCAGCAAGGCCACCAAGATGGTCTACACGCAGGACTCCGCGGTGGGTCGCTCGATCGACTTCGTCCCCGTCGACGAGGCCGACCGGGCCCAGCTGAGCCTGACCGACGACGAGGTCACCGAGCTCGCGGTGCACGCCCTCAAGATCGAGGAGCACTACGGCCGCCCCATGGACATCGAGTGGGGCAAGGACGGCATCGACGGACAGCTCTACATCCTGCAGGCCCGCCCCGAGACGGTGAAGTCGCGCCAGTCCGGGTCGACCCTGCAGCGGTTCCGGATGGACGAGCGCGGACCGGTCATCGTCGAGGGCCGCGCGATCGGCCAGAAGATCGGCGCGGGGGCGGTCCGCATCCTCACCTCGGCGGAGTCGATGCACGAGTTCCAGCCGGGCGAGGTCCTCGTCGCCGACATGACCGACCCCGACTGGGAGCCGGTCATGAAGCGCGCCAGTGCGATCGTCACCAACCGCGGCGGCCGCACCTGCCACGCCGCGATCATCGCCCGCGAGCTCGGCATCCCCGCGGTGGTCGGCAGCGGCTCGGCGACGACCACGCTGGCCGACGGGCAGGAGGTGACGGTGTCCGCGGCGGAGGGAGACACCGGCTTCGTCTACGAGGGGCGCCGCGCGTTCTCGGTCACCGAGACGGCACTGGACGACATGCCCGACGTCGCCGTCAAGATCATGATGAACGTCGGCACGCCCGACCAGGCCTTCGAGTTCTCTCGCCTGCCGCACAAGGGAATTGGGCTCGCGCGCCTGGAGTTCATCATCAACCGCCAGATCGGCATCCACCCCAGGGCCCTGCTCGAGCTCGATGACCAGGAGCCCGACATCAAGGCCGAGATCGAGGCCCTCATCGCGGCCTACGACGGTCCGCGCGACTACTTCGTCAAGCGCGTTGCCGAGGGGGTCTCCATGCTCGCGGCCGCCTTCGCGCCCGAGCCGGTGATCGTGCGGATGAGCGACTTCAAGTCCAACGAGTATGCCGGGATGCTGGGTGGGGCGCGCTACGAGCCGCACGAGGAGAACCCGATGATCGGGTACCGCGGCGCGGCGCGTTACCTGTCACCGGACTTCGCCGAGTGCTTCGCCATGGAGTGCGAGGCGCTGCGACTCGTGCGCGACGAGATGGGCCTGACCAACGTCAAGGTGATGATCCCGTTCGTCCGCACCATCACCGAGGCCGAAGGGGTCATCGACCTGCTCGGGCAGAACGGTCTGCGTCGAGGCGAGAACGACCTGCAGGTCGTGATGATGTGCGAGGTGCCGTCCAACGCCGTGAACGCCGACGCCTTCCTCGAGCACTTCGACGGGTTCTCCATCGGTTCCAACGACCTCACCCAGCTCACCCTGGGGCTGGACCGCGACTCCGCCCTCGTGGCCGGTGGCTTCGACGAACGCGACCCCGCGGTGAAGAAGATGCTCACCATGGCGATCGAGGCCTGTCGGGCCAAGGGCAAGTACGTCGGGATCTGCGGTCAGGGGCCCTCGGACCACCCCGAGCTCGCGGACTGGCTGATGGACCAGGGCATCGAGTCGATGTCCCTCAACCCCGACACCGTCGTGGAGACCTGGCTGCGACTGGCCCGGCGCGAGGTTCCATTGGCACGTGTGGAGCGCTGACCTGGGCTGTGGCCCGTTCGGGCGATTCGGGAATGAACGCCCGGCCCGATAGGGTTGCAACCACTGCGTGCGCACCGTCGTGCACCACAGGTCGTCTGCTCCGCGCCCCAACTACTGGTTGGCGCCGTCAGCTCACAGGTTCGTGAGTGGTTCAGCATCTTCGGCCACTCCCTACTTCTGTGAGGCTTTCCTTTGTCTACCCACCACACCCCTGTGCCGTTTGCCGACCTCGGCATCCCGCCCCGAGTCGTCGCAGCCCTGCGCGAGCGCGGCATCGACGCCCCCTTCCCGATCCAGGCGGCGACGCTGCCTGACTCGCTGGCCGGACGCGACGTCCTCGGCCGTGGCCGCACCGGCAGCGGCAAGACCGTCGCGTTCGCGCTGCCCATGGTCGCCGCCCTCGCCAAGTCCGGTCGACGCCGCGCGCCGCACACCCCGCGCGCCCTCGTCCTGGTCCCCACCCGTGAGCTGGCCATCCAGGTCGCCGAGACCGTGACGCCGCTCGCGGCCGCTCTCGAGCTCCGCACCATGACCATCTTCGGTGGCGTGGGCCAGAACCCGCAGGTGTCCGCGCTGCGTCGCGGGATCGACATCGTCATCGCGACCCCCGGTCGCCTCGAGGACCTCATCGGCCAGGGCCACGTTCGCCTGGGCGAGATCGAGGTGACCGTCCTCGACGAGGCCGACCACATGGCCGATCTCGGCTTCCTGCCCGCGGTGAAGCGCCTTCTCGACGCCACCCCGCGTGATGGCCAGCGGCTGCTCTTCTCGGCCACGCTGGACAACGCGATCGACCAGCTGGTCAAGCGCTACCTGCACAACCCGGTCACGCACAGCGTCGACAGCGCCGCCTCTCCCGTGCCGGCGATGACCCACCACCTCTTCAACGTGTCGCGCGACAACAAGCCGGCCGTCGTGCGCGAACTCGTTGCAGGACAAGGCCGCACACTCGCCTTCACCCGCACCAAGCACGCTGCCAAGAAGCTTGCCAAGCAGCTCACCGCGTCGGGGATTCCCGCTGTCGACCTGCACGGCAACCTGTCCCAGAGCGCGCGCCAGCGCAACCTCGCCGCCTTCAGCGACGGTTCCAGCCGAGTGCTCGTGGCCACCGACATCGCCGCCCGCGGCATCCACGTCGACGATGTCACCCTGGTCGTGCACGTTGACCCGCCGGCCGAGCACAAGGCCTACCTGCACCGTTCGGGCCGCACCGCCCGGGCCGGTGCCGAGGGCGTCGTCGTCACCGTCAGCACCCCCGAAGAGCGCGGTGACACCCGCACCCTCATGCGCCAGGCCGGCATCAAGCCGACCGCCGTCGACGTCACCCCTGGCCACCCCGCCATCGGTGACCTGACCGGCCCCACGGCAGCACTTGTCACCCCGGCCCCGGTGGTCGAGCAGGCAGGCAACGGTGCGGGCGGTCGCTCGCAGCGCGGTCGAGGCGGCTCGGGCGCACCCCGGACGCAGAGTGGCTCCGGCCGCTCGTCATCCGGTGGCTCCGGTCGCTCGTCCGCCGGCGGTGCTCGTGGCCGTCGCGGTGGCTCACAGTCCTCGAGCACCGAGTCCTACCGCACCGAGACCCCCAGGTCGCAGGGCTCCCGCTCCTCGGGCGGCTCCGGCTCCTCGCAGCGCGGCTCGGGCTCGCGGCAGGGCGGCGGGTCCCAGGGCCCGTCCCGCTCGGGCGGCGGCATCGCCGCGTTCTCCGCTGGTCGCGGCTCCCGCTGACCCGCAACCGCTGAAGCGCCGGACCTCTGAACCACTGAACCACTGAACCGCACGGTGGGCCGCGTCCCGGCGCGCGGCCACCGCGCGGCATACCCCTGAGGGCAACCCGACCCCGTCGTTTGGCGGAGCGATGCTCCCGCCGCGAGTGGGACCATGGTCGCCATGGCGTCGCACGACGTTCGAGACGCGGGTGTGCTGGCTCGGGGCGGGCTCGGCGCGGCCCTCCTGCTGGGGGCCGGTGTCAGTGTCGCCCTCGGCGCCTACGCCAGCGCGCACACGCCGAGCTCGCGCCCGCTGGTCACCCTGGGCTTCTCGGGCATGCTCCAGATGAAGGTCTGGCTGGGCACCCTCGCCGTCCTCCTCCTCGTGGTGCAGCTGCTCACCGCCCTGTGGATGTGGGGTCGGCTGCCGCGAGCAGGAGCGCCGCCTGACTGGGTGGCGCCCGTCCACCGGTGGAGCGGGAGCCTGGCGTTCGTGGTCACCCTCCCGGTCGCCTTCCACTGCCTGTGGGCCCTGGGCTTCGGGGTCGGCAGCCCGCGGGCGGTGCTTCACGGCGTCGCCGGCTGCCTCTTCTACGGAGCGTATGCCGCGAAGATGCTCGGTCTGCGGCTCCAGGGAGCGCCGGGCTGGGCCCTCCCCGTGCTCGGCGGCACCGTGCTCGGATCGCTCGTGCTCACGTGGCTCAGTGCCGCCCTCTGGTTCTTCACCCGTTCCGGTCTGCCGCTGTTCTGAGAGGAGTCGTCCGTGGCGATCCAGCCGCTCTCGCGTCGATCCGCGCTGCGCGGCGCGGCGGTTGCGGGCGTGGCTGCCGTGGTCGGCTTCGTGGTGGCCCGCGCAGGCCGGGCCGGTGCTCCCAGACCTGGGACGGCGGCCAACGCCTACGGTCCCGGCGCCCCTGACGAGGAGCGCGAGCTGGCTCGGCTCGACCAGGTGCCGAGCGGTGGAGGGGTGGTCGTCGAGGGCGACAAGATAGTGCTGACTCGCGGGACGGACGACGTCGTCCACGGGTTCTCCGCGATCTGCACGCACCAGGGTTGTCCGGTGTCGTCGGTCGCAGCCGGGGCGATCGTGTGTCCTTGTCACGGAAGCCGTTTCGACGCCACCAGCGGCGCGGTCCTCACCGGCCCGGCGACCCGTCCCCTGCCGCCCGTACCCGTCGTCGTCCGTGACGGCGTCGTGTACTCCACCACCTGAGGAGAGACCATGCCCCGTCTCTGGTCCGTGCTCCCGACGTTGCTGTGGCTCGCCGCCGCCGGCTTCACGATCGGCGCGCTCATCGCTCTCTCCTGAGCTCGCCGGCGTCTAGGGCGAGAGCGGCTCCTCGTCCTCCCACTCCTCGGCGGCGATCACCTTGAGCACCGCGTTGATCAGGCCCAGGTGGGTGAAGGCCTGGGGGAAGTTCCCCAGGTGACGCCCGCTCGCCGCGTCGATCTCCTCGGCGTACAGGCCCAGCGGCGTCGCGAGGTTGAGCAGGCGCTCGCACAGGCGGCGGGCACGCGGCTTCTCGCCCACGATCGCGAGGCACGACACCAGCCAGAACGAGCAGATGGTGAACGTTCCCTCTTCACCCGACAGCCCGTCGTCGGTCTCCTCCACCCGATAGCGCAGCACGAGCCCGTCGTCGGTGAGCTCGTCGGCGATGGCGACGACGGTGTCGTGGAGTCGAGGGTCGTCGGCCGGGAGGAAGCCGACGAGGGGCATGAGCAGGTTCGAGGCGTCCAGGGCGTCGGTGTCGTAGTGCTGGGTGAAGACACCCCGGTCGTCGACACCGTTGGTGCAGATGTCGGCGTGGATCTCGTCGGCAGCCTCCTGCCAGCGCTGCGCCAGCTCGACGTTCTCGCGGACGCGGGCGAGCTTGGCGCCACGGTCGGCGGCCACCCAGCACATGACCTTCGAGGAGGTGAAGTGCTTGGGGTCGCCGCGCACCTCCCAGATGCCTCGGTCCGGCTCACGCCAGTGCTCGATCGCCGCCTCGACGAAGCCGGAGAGAATGGGCCACAGCCGCTCGTCCAGGGTGTCGCGCGACTTGGTGTGGATCCACACCGAGTCCAGGATGGCGCCCCAGACGTCGTGCTGCTTCTGGTCGAAGGCGCCGTTGCCGATCCGGACCGGCCGCGCGCCGTCGTAACCGGTGAGGTGGTCGAGGGTGGACTCGGACAGGTCCTTCTCCCCGTCGATGCCGTACATGATCTGCAGGCCGTCGGAGGCTTCGGCGAGGTCGGCGATGAACCAGAAGAAGTCGCTGGCCTCCCAGTCGAACCCCAGGGTGTCCAGGGCCCACAGGGCGAGCGTCGAGTCGCGGATCCACGTGTAGCGGTAGTCCCAGTTGCGTTCCCCCCTCGGCGTCTCGGGCAGGGACGTCGTCGGCGCGGCGATCAGGGCGCCCGTGGGCGCATAGCTCAGACCCTTGAGGGTGAGGGCGCTGCGCTCCAGGTGGGTCCGCCACGGGTGGTCGGGGAACTTGCCGCGCGCCAGCCAGTGCTGCCAGTGGTGGGCGGTCCACACCTGCCGGCGGTACGCGTCGTCGAACGACTGCGGGGGGTCGTGCTCGGTCCACGAGAGGGCGGCGTAGTGCGTGTCGCCTTCCTTCATCAGCGTGCGCACCGTGGCCTGCGGTCCTTCGATGCCCAGGCGCATGTCGGTGGTGAGGCGGACCTTGAGCTCGCCTCCGTCGCCCTCGGCGACGGCCGAGTGGTAGTCGTCGCCGAAGAAGGACCAGATCGCCTGCTGGCGGCCGTAGTCGAAGACCGGCGAGCAGTTGAGTGCCAGCTGGACCTCGCCGTTGACGCACCGGATGGTCCGCAGCAGCACGTGCTCGGCGTCGTAGTCGGTGGGTGCCCTGCGGTAGCGGTGCGCCCGCTCGGTCTCGTGGTGCCACGGCCCCATCAGCAGCGCGTCGCGCACGATGATCCATCCGCTCGGCGTGCCCCACGAGGTCTCCAGGATCATCGTCCCCGGGAGGTAGCGACGTGCGGTCGGCACCAGCATGTCGGCCGGGCCGAGCCGGAAGCCACCGGCATCACGGTCCAGGATCGCGCCGAAGACGCTGGGCGAGTCCATCCGCGGCAGGCACATCCACTCGACGTTGCCGCTGGGGGCGATGAGCGCCGTGACCTGGCAGTCGGAGATGAACGCGTAGTCGCCGATGCGGGGGAAGGGCGAGCGGACGATCCGCTGCTCGCCTGCAGCCTGCCGGCGCTGCTCGCCTCCGGCGTCGGCGGCAGAGCCCGCGGGAGAGACGGTCGCAGTCATGCGGCACCTCCTGGTGGGCAACGGCGCAACGGCGCCCTCTCGCAGGATCCCGCAGTTTCGCGGCCCGCGCCATGGCCCGTTCGTGACCCGCCGTGATCAGCAGCCGGATACGCCCGAGGAGGTATGCCGCGGTGCCCCCTCTGGGGGACGCCTCCGGTAGGCGGCGTTGCCTACGCTGGCGGTATGCGTGAGCCCGCCGACCTGCCCTGGGGTCCCCCCTGGATGCGTGGTCGGGAGCAGTGGGCCCACCGGGGTGCGCCTCGGGTGGCGCGCTTTGTCCTGGCCGTCGTGGTCGCGGTGATCCAGCTCGGCGGCAGCCTCGGTGCGTCGCACGCCCAGCCGGCCCGCAGGCCGATCGATGCCCCGGCGGTCCTGATGCTGCTCGTCGCGCCGGCGGCGATCACGGTGCTCCGCCGGTTCCCCGTGCAGACCATGGCCGCGATCGCCGCTGCGACGGCGGTCTACCTCGCCCGGGGCTACGCCTACGGGCCGGTGTTCCTGGGCCTGGCGATCGGACTCGTGGCCACGGTCGTCCGCGGTCACCGGACGGTCGCCTGGCTGGGCGCGGCCGCAGTGCTCGGCGGTGACGCGGTGGGCCGACTCGCGTTCGACACGGCGCGGTGGTCGTGGCCGGCGCAGGGCGGACTCCTCGCGTGGACCCTCGTCGTGCTCGCAGCAGCGGAGGTGGTGCACAGCTGGCGGGAGCGAGCGGCGACCTTCCGGCAGGTGGCGCGGGAGACGAGGCTTCGGCAGGCAGGGGAGGAGCGGCTGCGGATCGCGCAGGACCTGCATGACGTCGTGGCGCACCACATGTCGCTCATCAACGTCCAGGCCGGCGTCGCCCTGCACCTGGCCGATCGCCGGCCCGAGCAGGTCGAGCCCGCCCTGGTCGCCATCCGCGACGCGAGCAAGGAGGCGCTCGGCGAGCTCCGGGCCCTCATCGACGTCCTGCGCCTCGACGGTGCCCCGGCCCCGCGGTCTCCAGTGGCCAACCTCGCCGGGCTCGACGACATCGTCGAGCGCAGCGGCCACGCGGGCCTGCGGGTCACCAAGACGGTGACCGGCCAGCCGCGGCCACTGTCCGCCGCAGTCGAGCTCGCGGCATACCGGATCCTGCAGGAGGCGATCACCAACATCGTCCGGCACGCGCACGCGACGCGGGCCACGGTCGTGCTCGACCACGGTGAGGACAGGCTCTCGGTCGCGATCGAGGACGACGGCGACGGAGGCTCACGGTTGTCGAACCTGGTGCAGGGCAACGGGATCAGCGGCATGCAGGAGCGCGCTCGCGCCCTGGGTGGCGAGCTCCGGGTGATTGCCGCGCCCGGTGGCGGCCTGCGCGTCGAGGCCGACCTGCCGACGGGTGGCCCGCTGTGATCCGGGTGGTGCTGGCCGACGACCAGGCGCTCCTGCGGGCCGGGATCCGCGCGCTGCTCGACGCCGAGGACGACATCGACGTGGTGGGTGAGGCGTCCAACGGCACCGAGGCCGTCGCGGTCGTCCGTGCCACCGAGCCCGACGTCGTGCTCATGGACATCCGGATGCCCGGCACGGACGGTCTGGAGGCCACCCGTCAGATCGCCGCCGACGAGCGACTCTCGGGCACGCGGGTGGTCATGCTGACGACGTTCGACCTCGACGAGTACGTCTTCGAGGCGGTCCGGATCGGCGCCAGTGGTTTCCTCGTCAAGGACACCGAACCCGCCGAGCTGCTGCGGGGGATCCGCGCAGTCGCCGCCGGTGACGCCCTGCTGAGCCCGGGCGTGACGCGGCGACTCATCGGTGAGTTCGCCACGCGAAGCCGCCCCAACGCAGCGCCGGCAGCAGGCCGGCTCGGCGAGCTGACCGACCGGGAGCGCGAGGTAGTCACGCTCGTCGGGGAGGGCCTCACCAACGACGAGATCGCCCAGCGGCTGTTCCTCAGCCCGGCGACCGCCAAGACCCACGTCAGCCGGTCGATGGTCAAGCTCCAGGTCCGTGACCGGGCCCAGCTCGTGGTCCTGGCCTACGAGTCCGGCCTGGTCCGCCCGGGCTGGTCGGAGTAGCCCAGGCGCCCGCGGCTACCTCGTCGGGAGCAGTCGAGGTGTCGCCCCCGGTGGGATTCGAGAAGGGCTCTCCCGTCGAAGGATTGAGGTGTCAGCCAATCCGACCAAGGAGTCACCATGACGACCCTCATCGCCAGTGCCGCGACCGCGGCCACCCTCGCCGCCAACGACGACCACTGGAACGGCCCCGGCCCCTGGTGGCCGATCTTCCCCTTCCTCTGGCTGCTGTTCATCATCGGCATCTTCGCCACGTTCCGGTTCTTCGGGATGCGTCGCTGGAAGCAGTTCCAGGGCCACGCCGGGACGCGCGCCGGAGAGGCCAAGCTGGCCGAGCGCTACGCCGCCGGCGAGATCGACGAGCAGGAGTACGAGCGCCGGCTCGCCACGCTCAGGCGGATGGGCTCGACCGACTAGGCCAGGCCGGCGCATCATTGCCAACCCCTTTGGGAGGGAAGACAATCGAAGTGTTCGGCCCGCCTCGGATCGACGGACCAACTTCAAGGAAAGCTGGTTGTGACAACCATGAAGCGATGGACCCATCCACAGGATCTCGTTGCTCTGATCGCTGGCGCCTACGCAGCCCTCTCGCCGTTGTGGACCACCACGACGGACCGGGCGACCACAACCATGGTCGTGCTTGGTGCCATCACCGCCGTCCTCGCCCTGATCGAGCTGGTCAGGCCGGACATGATGTCCATCGAGGGGCTCACGGCCCTCCTGGGCGCCTGCATGATCGCCGCCCCCTGGGTCATGAGTTTCAGTGGCACCAAGCCGATCTCGTGGACCGCGTGGATCGTCGGTGCGGTCGTCCTCGTCGTCGGCGCGGCTGATCTGCAGGTCACCAGATCGCACCACAAGGGCACCATGGCGACCTCGCACTAGCAGCAGGGGGTCGTCACACGACGCTCAGCAACGCCAGCGCATAGGCGCACTCGGGGTCGGGGTCACTGAAGGTGCCCCGGCCCCCTTCCGTGTCCACCTGCACGATCCAGTCGTTACCGTCGCGGTGCAGCCCTGCGAATCGGTCGCCGAGCAGCACCCGCAGCTGGTCCTCCCGCGGCATCCACAGCGCGGTGTCCAGGGTGACCGAGTCCAGCGCCCACTCGGTGGTGCCGTTGAAGCCCAGCAGCGGCTGCCCCTTGAACGTGTGCACGTCGATGGTCAGGTGGCTGATCCAGAACACCTCACCCACGATGTTCGGCTGGTCGATCGTGAACCGGTCGCCCGGCGTGGGTTCCCAGAGCACCCCGCCCTGGCTGAGGCTGCGCGACAGCTCCACCGTGATCATGGGGCGAGCCTACGACGAAGAGGTATGCCGCGCGGCCTGGCGCGCACGCGGCATACCTCCGTCTGTGGTGACGTCACAGCAGGTCGAAGGCGCGCAGCTCGTCCTCGGACATCAGGCGCGAGCGGATGAGGAAGCGAACGCCCTCGGGGGCTTCGACGGAGAAGCCGCTGCCCCGTCCCTTGACCACGTCGACGGTGAGGTGGGTGTGCTTCCAGTAGGCATACTGCGACAGGGAAATCCAGAACTCGACGGGGTCGAGGATCCCGCCGACCGCGAGCTCGGCGAGCAGCACGTCCGCCTCGCCGGTCATGAACTCCCCTGCGGGATAACACATCGGGGAGCTGCCGTCGCAGCACCCTCCGGACTGGTGGAACATCAGCGGGCCGTGCTTCGCGGTGAGGCGGCGGAGCAGGTCCGCCGCCTCACCGGTGAAGTCGACCCGGCTGTGCTGGGTCGTGTCCACGCCGGCCTAGAAGAACCCGAGCGCGTCGGGCGAGTAGGAGACGAGGAGGTTCTTGGTCTGCTGGTAGTGGTCGAGCATCATCTTGTGGTTCTCGCGGCCGATGCCGGACTGCTTGTAGCCACCGAACGCGGCGTGGGCCGGGTACTGGTGGTAGCAGTTCGTCCACACGCGCCCGGCCTTGATGCCGCGCCCCATCCGGTAGGCCCTTGAGCCGTCGCGGGTCCACACGCCGGCCCCGAGTCCGTAGAGCGTGTCGTTGGCAATCTCGAGCGCCTGTGCCTCGTCGGTGAAGCCCGTCAGCGAGACCACGGGTCCGAAGATCTCCTCCTGGAAGACCCGCATCGAGTTGCTGCCCTCGAACACGGTCGGGGTGACGTAGTAGCCCTCGGCGAGGTCGCCGTCGAGGATGTTGCGCTCGCCCCCGGTGAGGACCTTGGCGCCCTCCTGTCGGCCGATGTCGATGTAGGACAGGATCTTCTCGAGCTGGTCGTTGCTGGCCTGCGCGCCGATCATCGTGGTCGTGTCGAGCGGGTTGCCCTGGCTGATCTTCTCCACGCGCTCGATGGCGTCGCCGACGAAGTCGCTGTAGATCGACTGCTGCACGAGCGCCCGCGACGGGCAGGTGCAGACCTCGCCCTGGTTGAGCGCGAACATCGAGAATCCTTCGAGCGCCTTGTCGTAGAACGCGTCGCTGCTCTCGGCGACATCCTCGAAGAAGACGTTCGGGCTCTTGCCGCCGAGCTCGAGGGTCACCGGGATGATGTTCTGGGAGGCGTACTGCATGATCAGTCGGCCGGTGGTCGTCTCGCCGGTGAAGGCGACCTTGGCGACCCGAGGCGACGACGCGAGCGGCTTGCCGGCCTCGACGCCGAACCCGTTGACCACGTTGAGGACCCCGGCCGGAATGAGGTCGCCGATCAGCTCGAGCACCTTGAGGATCGACCAGGGTGTCTGCTCGGCCGGCTTGAGCACCACGGCGTTGCCGGCGGCCAGGGCGGGGGCGAGCTTCCACGTCGCCATGAGGATCGGGAAGTTCCAGGGGATGATCTGCGCGACCACGCCCAGCGGCTCATGGAAGTGGTAGGCCACGGTCTGGTCGTCGATCTCGCTGCTCGACCCCTCCTGGCCGCGGAGCACTCCGGCGAAGTAGCGGAAGTGGTCGATGGCGAGCGGCAGGTCGGCGGCCAGGGTCTCGCGGACGGGCTTGCCGTTGTCCCAGGTCTCCGCGATGGCGAGCATCTCGAGGTTCTCCTCGAGCCGGTCGGCGATCCGGTTGAGGACGAGGGAACGCTCGCCCAGCGAGGTCTTCCCCCAGGCCGGTGCGGCGGCGTGGGCGGCGTCCAGGGCCGCCTCGATGTCCTCGGCGGTGCCGCGGCCCACCTCGGTGAAGGCCCGGCCGGTCACGGGTGAGATGTTCTCGAAGTACTCGCCCTTCTTGGGCTCGACCCAGTTCCCGCCGATGAAGTGCCCGTAGCGCGGTTCGACCGTGACCTTCGAGCCCTCGGATCCGGGGGGTGCGTAGACCGTCATCGCTGTTCTCCCAACGTCTTTGGTGGTGCCCCGCTGTGGGGTTGGGCTGACGTTAGGCAGCGCAACGTTGCGACGACGTTGCACCCCGAGACTGACGGGCAGGTATGCCGCGCGCAGCCGTCAGAGTCCGTGCTCGCGGTCCAGGCGGGCGATCTGTCCGGCGACGAGGGGGCGCAGCGGCGACGACGCGGTCAGGCAGGCCATCTGCGCCGTCCACATCTCGTAGTCGTCGGCGCCCCAGGCTGACCGGGTCCAGGTGGACATGAGGTCGGGTTCGCGGCTGGCGAGGACGGCCCGCCGCAGTTGGCCCTCGACGTTGTTGCGCAGTCGCCCGACACCGGGCGCGGTCGAGTGCGGCAGCAGCGGACCGCGGTAGGACCGCAGGGCGACGTCGACCGATCCAGCGGCCAGGTGCGCCTCCACGGCGAGCCAGTCGGCGGTCACCTCGGCGGCCAGGCGGTAGGGGCGCGACGCCAGGACATCCTCGCCGAGCAGGGCGCGGAGCCGGTTGAGCTCGGCCCGCAGGGTGGACGTGCTCACGTCATCCTCGTAGAGCAGGACGGCGAGCTCGTCACCGGACAGGCCTCGCGGCGCGGCGGCCAGGAGGAGCACGATCTCGCTGTGCCGAGGGCTGAGCCGCAGCGTGGTGCTCGCGCCACGTCCATCGTCGACGGTGAGCAGCGCGTCGTTGCGGCCGAGGCCGTGCAGCGACAGGGCGATCCCCGCGTGGCTGGGTCGGGCGGGGCCCTTGGCGCGGGTCATCAGCTCGCGAGCGAGCTCCGCTTCGGCCATCCTCGCGGCGGCACGCACCATCGCCATCGTCTGCGGCACGACGATCTGCTCGCCCCCAGTGATGTCGAGGACGCCGAGCAGGGTGGCTGTGGTGGGGTCGTGGATCGGGGTTGCCGCGCAGCTCCATCGCTGCACCGACCGGCGGAAGTGCTCGGCTCCGATGATGTTCACGGGCTGGTCGAGGGCCAGCGCCATACCCGGCGCATTGGTGCCGGCAAGGCGTTCGTCCCAGTTGCTGCCCTCGACGAAGCCGATGCTCTCGGCCCTGCGCAGCACGCTCGGGGTGCCGCACACCCAGAGCAGCTGACCCGTGGCGTCGGAGACGGCCATGATCGCGTCGCAGTCGCGCGCGGCCCGGCCGAGCACGTCGTCGAGCAGCGGGAAGACCTGGGCCAGCGGATGGGCCTCGCGGTGGTCCCGCAGGGCGTCGGCGGGCAGCGTGATCGGCGCCTCCACCCGGTCGGCCTCGACCCCGGCGGCGGCAGACCTGACCCACGAGTCCGCCACCTGGGCGCGGACGGCCGTCATCGGTTCCACCTCGTCAGTGTGCGGGGCGCTCCCGGGCTTGTCACCGGCCGTCCCAACGGGTGAGGCGAGCGGGCGGTCCGACTCGACAGACGGTCGGCGCCCGACCGGTTTGCGCGGCTCAGCAGCCGGACGAGCTGGATGCCGCCGCGCCGGCCGTTGCCTTGGGTGGTGGCGTGAGGGCGGTGAACTTTGCGCCCAGCACGAGGTCGACGGAGGAGTCGGTGCGGCTGTCCTTGACGCCCTTGGCTCCCTTGACCAGGGCCAGCACGAGCTTGGCCGACGTGGTCCCCGTGGCGCCGTAGCGGACCTCCGCCGCAACGGCGACCTTCTTCTGGAGCGGGTCGTTGCTCACGGCCGACACCTTGAAGCCACGCTTGCGCACGTCGGACGCCGTCTTGGCCGCCAGCCCAGTGCGCTCGGTCGCGTTGTAGACGTTCACCGTGACCTGGGACGGGACCCGCACGCTGGAGGTGGCCGTACAGGTCGTGCTCGGAGCCGCGTGGGGCTTGTTGCTTTCCTGGAAGTACGAGTAGGCGTACCAGAAGGCGAAGAACAGCATGAGCGCGACGATCCCGAGCGTGATGAGGGCCCGACGTCGGCGGGTGCGACGGGTGCGTGAGGCACCGGCCTCCACGACGTAGCTCATTCACCCACCTCCACCGGCGGCCCAGTGTGCGTGGGGCCCGTGCGGCCCCCCTGCGTGGGGTCAGTCAAGCACGAGGACGCGCGCGTGGAGGGTAGGACGCTGTTGAAGGGCGGCACGCAGTGCGCGATGCAGGCCGTCCTCGAGATAGAGGGTTCCCTCCCACTCGACCACGTGCGCGAAGAGATCTCCGTAGAAGGTGGAGTCCTCGGCGAGCAGGTGGCCGAGGTCGAGGGTGCGCTTCGTGGTGACGAGCTGTTCGAGCCGCACGAGGCGCGGGGGCACGTCCGCCCAGTCACGGGGCGTCTGCTTCCCGTGGTCGGGATACGGCCTGCCCTCGCCCACCTTCTTGAAGATCACCCAGCAACCATAGGCGTATGCCGTGTGGTCGGCCCTCCGTGCGTCGTGACACCTGCCCCGGGGCGTGGAGCCGCACTAGAGTGCCGAACGTGACCGAGACGACGCCATCGCAGTCCCCCTCAGAGCCGACTGGCGGGGACAACGCCCAGCTCGACGAGATCCGCGCCGGGTACTCCTTCGCGGGTGGCGCGCTCCACTTCGGGGCCGCTGTCATCGACGGCGTGGCCCATCCTGATGCACCGGTGCGGATCCCGCTGTCGACGCTCAACCGGCACGGTCTCGTCGCCGGCGCGACGGGCACGGGCAAGACCAAGACCCTCCAGCTCATGGCCGAGCAGCTGTCCGGCCAGGGCGTGCCTGTCTTCCTCGCCGACATCAAGGGTGACCTTTCCGGCATGGCGACCGCAGGAACGGCCAACGACAGGATCACCGCCCGCGCGACGGACGTCGGGCAGCAGTGGGTCGGCACGGCATACCCGACCGAGTTCCTGTCCCTCGGTGGACTCGGCAGCGGCATCCCGATTCGTGCCACGATCACATCGTTCGGACCCACGCTGCTGTCAAAGGTGTTGGGGCTCAACGAGACCCAGGAGTCCAGCCTCGGCCTGGTCTTCCACTACGCGGACAAGAACGGCCTCGCGCTCCTGGACATCAAGGACCTGCGCGAGGTCATCGCGTTCCTCAACTCCGACGAGGGCAAGGCCGACCTCAAGTCGCTCGGCGGACTGTCGTCGGCCACCGCCGGGGTGATCCTGCGCGAGCTGATCGCCTTCTCGGACCAGGGCGCCGAGGCCTTCTTCGGTGAGCCCGAGTTCGACACCCAGGACCTCCTGCGGACCGCTGCCGACGGCAAGGGACTGGTCACCTGCCTCGAGCTGCCCGCCGTCCAGGACCGGCCGGCGCTGTTCTCCACGTTCCTCATGTGGCTGCTGGCCGACCTGTTCCACGACCTGCCCGAGGTCGGCGACGTCGACAAGCCCAAGCTGGTGTTCTTCTTCGACGAGGCCCACCTGCTGTTCAGCGACGCGAGCAAGGCCTTCCAGGACGCGATCGAGCAGACCGTGCGGCTGATCCGGTCCAAGGGCGTGGGCGTCTTCTTCGTGACGCAGTCACCCAAGGACGTGCCCGGCGACGTCCTGGCCCAGCTCGGCAACCGGGTGCAGCATGCGCTGCGGGCCTTCACGCCCGACGACGCGAAGGCGCTCAAGGCAGCGGTGTCGACCTACCCGCACAGCGCCTACGACCTCGCCGAGCTGCTGACCTCGCTCGGCACCGGCGAGGCCGTGGTCACCGTGCTGTCCGAGCGCGGCGCCCCGACGCCGGTCGCGTGGACCCGGATGATCGCGCCGCAGTCCCTGATGGCTCCCTCCGACGAAGCCACGGTGAAGCAGGTCATCACGGCGTCGTCGCTGTCGTCGAAGTACGCCGCCATGGTCGACCGCGAGTCCGCCTACGAAAAGCTCCAGGCGCGACTGCAGAAGGCGCCGACCCCTGAGCAGGCACCCGCACCGACTCCCAAGGCGCAGGCGCCGGAGCACGCTCCCCGGGCGCCGAAGGAGGAGCCGGGCATCGTCGAGCAGGTCGTGAAGTCGAGCGCCTTCAAGTCGGCACTGCGGTCGGCCGGCACGGTTCTCGGTCGTGAGATCACCCGCTCGATCTTCGGCACCGCCCGCCGCTCCCGCTGATCTGCAACCTGGGCGCCCCCTGGGGTGCTCAGGTTGCGGGAGAGGGGCGGGCGCCTCAGCCGAGGATGGCGGCGACCAGCAGGATCACCGGCACGGCGCCCACCGTCGTGATCAGGATCGTGTCGCGGGCCAGCACCGTGGCGCGGTTGTAGCGGGTCGCGTGCACGAAGATGTTCTGCGCCGTGGGCAGCGCCGAGGTGACCACGATTGCGAGCAGCGCGTGCCCGTCGACGCCGAGCAGGACGCTGGCGACGAACCACGCCACCGCCGGCTGGACGAACAGCTTGAGTGCAGAGGTCGACGCGAGCTCGGCCACCGAACCGGCCCGGCCCAGCCCAGGGCCCAGCCGCAGCGCGATCCCGTAGGCGACCAGCATGCACGGCACCGCCATGTCGCCGAGCAGCCCCAGCGGCGCGGCGACCGTGGTGGGCAGCGTCCACCCGGTGATCGACAGGCCGAGTCCGATGAGCGAGCCCACGGTCAGGGGGTTGCGGAACGGTCGGGTCAGCAGCTGCCACCACCGCGACCGCCCGTGCGCATCCGCGTCGAGGAAGCCCAGCGCCAGCGGTTGCAGGACGAGCAGCTGCAGCAGCAGGGTGGGCGCTACGAACGCCGCGTCGCCGAGCACATAGCTCGCCACCGGGATCCCGAGGTTTCCGGCATTGACGTATGCCGCGGACAGGGCACCGATCGTCGTGTCACCGAGGGAGCGGTGCCAGACCAGCCGCGCCAGCGCGATGTAGATGCCCGCGGCCGCGGCGACGCCCGCCAGCGAGGCGATGAGGTTGGCGGACAGCACTTGGTGCACGTCGGCCCGGGACAGCGTGATCACCATCAGGGCGGGGCTGGCGACGAAGAAGGCGATGCGCGAAAGCACTTGCTGTGCGCCGAGATCGACGATCCTCAGGTGGGCGAGCAGGGCGCCGACGGCGATGACGACGCCGATGGTCGTGAACCCGTTGAGTACGCCCTGCACACCGACAGGCTAGGTGGGGGGTCGCAGCACCGGCGCAAGGGTCTCAAGGACCGAGGCGTCCTCGATGGTGCCGGGCACGTTCGGGGTCTTCCCGTCGGCCATCTCGCGCATCGTCTTGCGCAGGATCTTGCCCGAGCGCGTCTTGGGCAGCGCCGTCACGACGTCGACCCGCTGCAGTGACGCGATCGCGCCCACCTCGTCGCGGACGCGCTGGTGCAGCTCGGCCCGGATCCGGTCACCGTCGGCCGCTCCGTCGACCCCGGCCTTGAGCACCACCAGTGCGCGGGGGACCTGCCCCTTGAGCTCGTCGTTGACACCGATAACCGCGCACTCGGCCACGGCCGGGTGACCCGCCAGGGCGGCCTCGATCGACCCGGTCGACAAGCGGTGCCCGGCGACGTTGAGGACATCGTCGGTCCGACCCATGACATAGAGGTAGCCGTCCTCGTCGACCAGCCCACCGTCACCGGTCAGGTAGTAGCCGTCGAAGGCGGAGAGATAGCCCGCGACGTAGCGGTCGTCGTCGCCCCACAGGGTGGGCAGCGTGCCCGGAGGCAGCGGCAGCCTGATGCAGATGGCGCCCTCCTCGCCGGCGGGCAGCTCCTGCCCATGCTCCCCGAGGATCCGGACGTCGAAGCCCGGTGTGGGCACGGTGGGCGAGCCCGGCTTGATCGGCATCGGCTCCAGGCCGCGCAGGTTGGCGGCGATCGGCCACCCGGTCTCGGTCTGCCACCAGTTGTCGATGACGGGCACCCCGAGCCGCTCGCTTGCCCACGCGTAGGTGTCGGGGTCGAGCCGCTCCCCGGCGAGGAACACGGTCTGGAGGCAGGACAGGTCGTGCGCTTTCATGAGCTCGCCGCCGGGGTCGTCCCGTTTGATGGCCCGGTAGGCCGTGGGAGCGGTGAACATGGCCTTGACACCATGCTCGGCGATCACTCTCCAGAAGGCGCCAGCATCCGGTGTGCCGACCGGCTTTCCCTCGTAGAGAACGGAAGTCGCGCCGGCAAGCAGTGGGGCGTAGACGATGTAGGAGTGGCCGACGACCCAGCCGACGTCGCTGGCCGTGAACCACGTGTCTCCGGGATCGATGCCGAAGACGTTGCCCATCGACCACCGCAGCGCCACTGCGTGGCCGCCGTTGTCGCGGACGATCCCCTTGGGCCGTCCGGTCGTCCCCGAGGTGTAGAGGATGTAGAGGGGGTCGGTGGCCGCGACCTCGACGCAGTCGGCGGGCTCGGCATCGGCGACCAGCTCGTCCCAGTCGAGCTCCTCCCAGTCGGTGTCGCGCTCGCCGACCGCGGCCCGGGCCTGGGGGCGTTGCAGGACGACGACTGACTCGGGCTTGTGGCTGCTGCGGTCGAGGGCAGCGTCCAGCAGCGGCTTGTACTCGACCACCCGAGTCGGCTCCACGCCACAGCTGGCCGCGACGACGACGGTGGGTTTGGCATCCTCGATGCGTGCGGCGAGCTCGGCGGCCGCGAAGCCACCGAAGACGACCGAGTGCACCGCCCCGAGTCGGGCGCAGGCCAGCATCGCGACGACGGCCTCGGGCACCATCGGCATGTAGATGACGACCCGGTCGCCCTTGCCGACCCCGAGCGAGGCCAGGGCGCCCGCGAACGTCGCGACGCGCTCGAGCAACGCGGCATACGTGATCGTCTCGTGGGTGTCGGTGACGGGACTGTCGTAGTGCAGCGCCGCCTGGTCGCCGCGCCCTGCGGCGACGTGCCGGTCGAGGGCGTTGAAGCAGGTGTTCAGGGTGCCGCCGGTGAACCACCGGTAGAACGGCGGCCGGTCGGCGTCCAGCACCCGGGTCGGCTCAGTGATCCAGTCGATCGCCTTCGCCGCCTCGCCCCAGAAGCCGTCCGGGTCCCTGAGGCTCTGCTCGTATGCCGCGTCGTACGCACCATTGCCCATGTCGCCATCGTGCGGCACCGCGTGTGGACCCGCCAGAGCAGACGGGCAGGTTGGCAGGGCCGGTTCCGGAGCCGAGTCTTGCCAAATCATGACCAATCAGGACAGCGCCACCCCTTGTGGGAGCCCGATATGCGTAGGTAAGTTCCATGATGAGCGCTTCGATGGTGAATCGTTCACACACGCTTTGGAGGCACTGAATGACCAGGTCTGCCCTGTCCCGTCGCACCCTCGTCGCCGGTGGCGTCGCCGCCGGAATGCTCCTCGCAGGGGCAGGTACCGGCCTCGCGTCGGCCGCCCCGCCGTCCGCTGGGCCGAGCGCCGAACCGTCCGCCGCGCAGACTGGCTGGGTCACGTCGACGTTGGCCCGGATGACGCTGGAGGAGAAGGTCGGCCAGCTGTTCATCCAGAACGTCTACGGCAAGGACGCGACGACGCCCGACGCCCGCAACCTCCCGCTCTATGGTGTGGCCAGCCCCGCCGAGGTCGTGCAGAAGTACCACCTCGGTGGCGTCATCTACTTCGCCTGGACGGACAGCGTCCAGAACCCGCAGCAGATCGCCGGCCTCTCCAACGGCCTGCAGGACGCCGCCCTGTCGCAGCCCTCCAAGGTCCGGATCCCGCTCCAGGTCGCCACCGACCAGGAGCAGGGAGTGGTCACCCGCATCGGGCCACCGGCCACGCAGTTCCCGGGTTCCATGGCGCTCGGGGCAGGTCGGTCCGCCGCCGACGCGCGCACCGCCGCGGCGATCACCGGCGAGGAGCTCAAGGCGATGGGGGTCAACACCGACTTCGCCCCCGACGCGGACGTCAACGTCAACCCGCTCAACCCGGTCATCGGGACGCGCTCGTTCTCGTCCAAGCCCGAGCTGGCCGCCGACCTCGTCGCGGCACAGGTCGCCGGCTACCAGGAGGACGCGGGAGTCACGAGCACCGCGAAGCACTTCCCCGGACACGGTGACACCGCGACCGACAGCCACGTCGCCTTCCCGATCATCACCCACTCGCGTCAGCAGTGGGAGCAGGTCGACGCGCCGCCGTTCAAGGCCGCCATCGCCCAGGGCATCGACATGATCATGACGGCGCACCTCAACTTCCCGGCACTGGACGACTCGGGCGACCCGGCCACGCTGAGCAAGCCGATCATGACCGGCCTGCTGCGCAACGAACTGGGCTACAAGGGGGTCATCGTCACCGATTCCCTTGCCATGCAAGGAGTCCGTGACCTCTACGGCGACCCCGAGGTCGCCGTCCGTGCCCTCGACGCCGGCGTCGACCAGCTGCTCATGACCCCCTCCATGGACGACGCGTATGCCGCGGTGATCGGTGCCGTGCGCAGCGGCCGGATCAGCGAGGCGAACCTCGACGCCAAGGTGCGTCGGGTGCTGGAGCTGAAGTACAAGCGCGGTGTCGTGGCCCAGCCGTACGTCGACCCGGCAGCTCTGGACAGCGTCGTCGGGACCGCCGACCACCTCGCGAAGGCGAGGGCCATCACGGACCGGACGACGACGCTGGTCAAGAACGACGCAGACACCCTGCCCCTGGCCACCCAGGGCACCAAGGTCCTCGTCACCGGCTACGGCGTGACGACCACCCAGCTCCTCGCGGACGGTCTCGCGGCGAAGGGGGCCAGCACCACGGTGAAGCAGACGGGCACCTCCCCCACGGATGCCCAGGTGGCCAGTGCGGTCGCCGCCGCCTCGACGCAGGACGCGGTGGTCGTGACGACCATGAAGGCCTGGGACACCAAGGTGACCGATCCGCGTGGCGGTCAGCAGAAGCTCGTCACGCAGCTGCTCGCCACCGGCAAGCCGGTGATCGTCGTGGCCACTCGCGACCCCTACGACATCGCGTACTTCACCAGTGCGCCGACCTACCTGGCCACGTACTCGTACAGCCCGGTGGCGATCGAGTCGGTGGCGCGGGTGATCAGCGGAGCGGTGCGCCCGACCGGCAAGCTGCCCGTCGACATCCCGGTCGCCGGTGACCCGAGCTCGGTGCTCTACCCGTTCGGCCACGGACTGGGGTTCTGAGCATGACCAACCTCAACCGCCGACAGCTCATCACCGCCGCAGGAGCCGGAGCGCTGGCCCTTCCCTTGGGCGCGAGCATGGCTCGCGCGGACACGGCAGACGCGAGCTCTCCGTCGCGTCCTGTCACCACCGGCGCAGAGCGCGAGGCGGCGGGCGGCTGGGCGGCGCTGGCCGGACAGAAGGTCGGGATCATCACGAACCCGACCGGCATCCTCACCAACCTTCGCACCATCGTCGACGAGATGCACGAGGCGGGCACGGTCGACATCGTCGGCGTCTTCGGCCCGGAGCACGGCTTCCGCGGGACCGCGCAGGCGGGCGGGTCCGAAGGCACCCACCAGGACCCGCGCACCGGGCTGACGGTCTACGACGCCTACGGCGCCAATGCGGCCAAGATGGAACAGCTGTTCAGGACGGCCGGGGTCGAGACCGTCGTCCTCGACATCCAGGACGCGGGTGCGCGGTTCTACACCTACATCTGGACGATGTACACGGCGATGCGTGCGGCGGTCGCGACCGGCTCGCGGTTCGTCGTGCTCGACCGGCCCAACCCCACCGGCGGCACCGCGCGAGGGCCGATGATGACCACGGCCTACACCTCGGGCGTGGGCGCCAAGGAGATCGTGCAGGCGCACGGCATGACGGTGGGTGAGCTGGCGCGCTTCTTCGACGCCGAGTTCCTGCCCGCTGACGCCGGCGGCCGCGTGAGCGACCTGTCCGTCGTGGAGGTCAAGGGGTGGCGCCGCGACATGACGTATGCCGCGACGGGACTTCCCTGGGTGACGCCGAGTCCCAACATGCCCACGCCGGACACCGCCCTGGTCTATCCGGGGACGGGCATGTTCGAGGGGACGAACCTGTCGGAGGGGCGCGGGACGACCCGTCCGTTCGAGCTGGTCGGCGCCCCCTATGTTGACTACAAGTGGGCGGAAAAGCTTGCTGCGCGCCAGATTCCGGGTGTCGGGTTCCGGGAGGCGTACTTCACGCCGACCTTCAGCAAGCACCTCAACAAGGTGTGCGGGGGCGTCCAGGTGCACCTCACCGACCCGTCGACGTTCGACCCGATGCGGGTCGGGGTCGAGATGCTGGTGGCGGCGAGGTCGACCTACACCGACTTCGCCTGGCGGGTGGACAACGATCCCCGGCCCTACTGGATCGACAAGCTCAGCGGGTCGACCCGACTGCGGGAGCAGATCACCGCCGGCGCCTCCGCCGACGACGTGGCCGGTGCGTGGTCGGCCGAGCTGGCGGAGTTCGACCGCCGCCGTCAGCAGTACCTCATCTACCGTGGCCCGGCCAATGCGTGATGCCATGCGCACCAAGGGAACTGCCGTCATCGCGGTGTGTGCCGCCCTCGTCAGCGGCGTCATGGTGACTGCCGTGCCCGCAGGGGCGGAGGACTTCAGCAAGCCCTTCCGGGGCTTCGCCCCGCCCAACACCGTGCTCTCCGACGGTTCGCCCGCGAGTGTCGGGCTGGACCCGGCGCCGATCGGCACCGCGGTCGACCAGATCCGGGGCCACGAGTCCGCTCCCGTGGGCGGGCACCCGATGTATGCCGGGGCCGTGGGCCTGATGGGCCACGACGGCAAGGTCGTCGAGCGGGACGTCAGCGGCTGGGCACTGCGCTACGCCAACGCCACGACCGAGCTGCCCCGGGACCAGTGGGTCCCGATGCGGGACGACACGCTCTTCGACCTGGCCTCGGTCTCCAAGCTGTTCACGTCGCTGGCTGTCGTCCAGCTCGTGGAGGAAGGCAAGGTCGACCTCGAAAGCCCTGTCGCGGCATACCTCCCGGAGTTCGCGGCGAACGGCAAGGAGAAGGTGACGGTCCGGCAGCTGCTGACTCACACGTCCGGGTTCGTGGCGTGGCTGCCGCTGTGGAGCAAGTACCCCGACAAGGCCTCGCGGATCAAGGCCGTCCTGGACCAGCCGATCAGCCGCCCGGCGGGCACCACCTACCTGTACAGCGACCTCAACCTGATCTCCCTCGGTGTCATGGTCGAACGGCTGCGGGGCGAGTCCCTCGACCGGGTCGTCGCGGAGCGGATCACCGGCCCACTGGGCATGACCGACACCGGCTACAACCCCGCGGTCCGCAACCCCGCCGACCGCGCCCGGGCCGCCGCCACGGAGTACCAGACCGCGCCGGCCCGCGGCATGGTCCGGGGCGAGGTCCACGACGAGAACGCCTGGTCCCTGGGTGGAGTCGCGGGTCACGCCGGGGTCTTCTCGACCGTGGACGACCTGGCGATCCTCAGCCAGGCGCTGCTCAACGGCGGCACCTACCGCGGCCAGCGGATCCTCAGTCGCGACAGCGTCAGCTCGCTGACCACGAACTTCAACGGCGACTTCCCGGGGAATGACCACGGGCTGGGTTTCGAGCTCAACCAGCGTTGGTACATGGACTCGCTCTCGGGTCCGAGGACGGCCGGCCACACGGGCTACACGGGCACCTCGATCGTCATCGACTTCAGCTCGAGGTCGTTCGCCATCCTCCTCACCAACCGGGTCCACCCGTCGCGCAGCTGGGGGAGCAACAACCTCGCCCGACGCGAGTGGGCAGGCGGGCTGGGGCAGTCGATGGGCGTGCGGCCCCAGCACGGTGACACCGCGTGGTTCTCGGGCGCCCAGGACGCCACCACGCACACGCTGGGCACGCCGACCCTCGCAGTGCCTGACTCCGGCGCGAACCTCTCCTTCGACCTCTTCCTCGACACCGAGGAGACCGACCTGCTCACCCTCGAGCGCTCGACCGATGGGGGCACCACGTGGGTGCCACAGCCCTTCGAGACGCGCGACCGCGGCGAGACCGGCGTCAGCGATGGCGTGGTCTCCGGCAGTGGTGCCCGGCGGTGGGCGCAGGCACAGGCCGAACTGGTGCCCGGCAGCCAGCAGCTGAGGTGGCGCTACCGGACCGACGGCAGCTACCTGGGTCGCGGGGTCTACGTCGACGACGTCCTCGTCGGGGCGCGGGGTGGAGCGTTGCTCGACGGGGAGAAGACGCCCGAAGCCTTCGTGGCGGAAGGGTGGACGCTCCGGTCGCGGTGAGTCGGGTCAGCTCCCGACGGGGTCCGGGAGGGTCAGCTGGGCCAGCACTGCAGTGCGTCCCGCCTGCTGGGGCGTTGAGTACCACCCCTGGCTCCAAGTGCGTCCGCAGAGCTGGGCGTTCACGGGGAGCCCGGGGCACAGCACGTTCGTCACGTCGGCGCCCGACACCTCGATCACGAACGGCATAGCTCCCAGGGTTGCCGGGCCTGTGATCGGGGGCAAGACCATCAGGGCGCGGCCCGGGGTCGAGGGAATGCTGCGGACGGTGGCTCCGACGAGTCGGTAGCGCATCACCACCGTGCTCGTCTCGCCGGGCAGCCGGAGGGTCCGCGGGGTGGTGAACGCCCCGGCACCGATGTTCACGACGGCATCGTCCGCCTGGACCTGGAGATCGGCGATCTCGATGCTCCTGGGCAGGCTCCGGGCTGCCACGCCCAAGGTCTGTGGGGGTCCGACCGAGAGCTTGTCGACGGGCTCGGCGAAGCGCACTCGTTCCACCACCTCGAGCGACCCGTCCGCCGTGGGAGTCGCTCGGACCAGGACTCCCGCGGTGGTCAGTCCGGGCCCCACGTCGGCGCCCGGGACGAACGCTGCGCTGCCGGAGGGCGACGAAGGTGCCACCGTCTCGGTGCGGGACGAGGTTGCCGACGAGGGGATCGTCGGGAGGGCTGCGCTCGGTGGCTGGTCCTGGACCTGCGTGGTGATCCAGCCGCCCGCGAGGAAGGCCCCGACGAAGATCAGCGGTGCGGCGAGGGCCACCGCGACGACCCGTCGCAGACCCAGACGACGAGGTGGCCGATCGTCCACCTCCTCTTCGACGGGCTCGGTCACCGCGTCGTCGACGGGCTCGACCAGAGGCTCGACCAGCGCCCCGGCCTGAGGCCTTGCCTTCGCGCCGAGTGTCGCCGACGCCGTCCGCGGCTCGTTCGCGGTCGTGGTGACCGACTCGGTCCGCTGGGCAGCGCGGTGGTCAGGGATGCGCGTCGGCAGGACCGTCGAGGTGGTCCTCCACTGCCCGACGGACTGCTGGCGTGCACTCTGCTTTCGCTTGCGTCCACCGCTCATGAACTGTCCCCTTGTGGCACTCCCGAGTATGTGCGGACTCTGGGGCGCAGTACCACCCCCAACGTCGGATTTACGTCTTTTATACGAGGTCAGAGCCGGTGCCGCAGGATCATCATCAGCCGATCCGGGGAACCTCCTACGTGTGTTTGGAGGCGCAGATGCGCCCACGTTCGCTCCAGGTCATCGCCCTCGTCCTCATGGGCGCAGCGGCGCTCGTCCTTGCTGCCGCACCCGCGCAAGGCACTGCTCCGCGGGCACCCTCCGCCAGCGCCGGGTCAGCGACCGTCTACCTCATCCAGGGCGTCGACGCCACGACGATGGCGCTGACCGTCGACGATCGCACGGTGGCCGCTGCGGCTGCCGCCAAGGCCGTCGTCCGCCTCACGCTGGCGCCCGGGCAACACACCGTCGCGGCCAGGCCGGCTTCCGGAGGGCCGACGGTCACGGCCACCCTTCGAGTGGCCGCGGGCTCGAGCACGGACGCCGTGCTCCACCGTCAGGCGGACGTCGCCAAGCCGCCCGTGTTCACGGCATACCGGAACGACCTGTCGCCCGTCACGGCCGGCAGCAGCCGACTGACGGTTGCCCACACGGCCGCCGTCGGGCCCGCGGACATCAGGGTCAAGGGCAAGGTGCTGTTCGCCAATGTGGCCAATGGCGAACAGCTGACCCTCACGGTGCCGGCCGGGACCTACCCCGTGGACATCGTGCCGGCCGCGACGTCGGGACCCGTCGTCTTCGGCCCGGTGGACCTGGTTGTCGGCAAGGCCTCGCTGACCAGGGTCTTTGCGATCGGCGTCGCCGCGACGGGTTCGATGGACGCTGTGGTCCAGGTGTTGCCGGTGGCGACGCGCGGCAGTGGTGAAGTCCCGTCGCGCGTGGATGCAGGTGACGGGGGCCAGGCGCAGGCCCTGATCGACGCCCACCGGGCGAGTGCGCCGTTCGGCTGGGCCGTGACGCCGCTCCTGCTCGGGCTGGTGGTCGCGCTGGGCCTGGGAGGGACGGCACGTCGCACCCGCCGGGCGTGAGCATGCGACGACGCGCTGAGGTGCCGGTGATCGCGGGGGTGCTGCTGGCGTTGTTGATGGGCGGCTGCGCGCCGGAGCTGGACGGAGACGTCAGTTCCAGGGAGGGGCTGCCCACGGCTGTCGTCGACGGAGGGAGTGCGCAGCTCACCGGTGGGGTGCCGTCCGCCCAGGAAGGCACTGCCGCGGCAAGTCAGCGAAAGACCTTCGTGCCCAAGCGGATTCGACTGCTGTCGACGCGGGGAGCCACTGCTCAGGTCGATGAGGTCGACACGGGTGCCGATGGTGCCCTGTCTCTCCCGGCAGACCCAGGCAGGGTGGGGTGGTGGGTGAGTGGGGCGCTGCCCGGGGAGGTCTTCGGCAGCGTCGTGCTGGCCGGGCACATCGACTCGCGACGTCAGGGCCTGGGGTTCCTTGCCAGGCTGCTCGACTCGAAGCCGGGGGACCGGATCGAGCTGTCGGGGCAGGGCCTGCGGCAGACCTACGTGGTTCGCTCCAACCGTGAGGTGGACAAGGACGTGCTCTCGTTGCGAACGGGCGTCTTCGACCGACAGGTGGCTGGTCGGCTGGTGCTGATCACGTGCACCGGGACCTTCGACCGGAGGACCAGGCACTACGACCACAACCTCGTCGTGTCTGCCGACCCCGTCGGGGTGGCCGTGCCCGGATGACGGAGGCCGTACGGTAGGCCCATGCCATCGCGCGAAGAGTCCGTCACCGTGACGCAGGCCATCCCGCTCCTGGTGCGGCTGCGGGGGATCCGCCCGTCGCTGTCGCCCGCCGAGGACCGGGTCGCGGAGAAGGTGCTGGCGAACCCGCGAGCCGCGGCGGCCCTGACCATCAGCGAACTCGCTACGGCCGCAACGACTTCGGAGACGACGGTGCTGCGATTCTGCCGGCGACTGGGTCTGCCCGGCTATCCGCAGCTGCGCTTGGCCCTGGCCGAGGAGAGTGCCCAACCGCGTTCGACGGGTGCGCAGGACACCGACATCAGCGCGAAGGACACCATCGACGACATCATCGCCAAGGTGGCCTTCGCCGACGCGAGCGCGGTCGAGGAGACCGCCCAGCAGCTCGACCGGGACGCCCTGGCGGCGACCTCCGCTGCCATCGCTGCTGCCAGCCGGGTGGACATCTACGGGATCGGTGCGAGCGCAATCGTCGGGATCGACCTCCAGCAGAAGCTGCACCGCATCGGCGTGGTCGCGTTCGCGTGGAACGACCCGCACATCGCGCTGACCTCCGCCACCCTGCTGGGCAAGGGGGACGTCGCGATCGGGATCTCGCACTCGGGCACCACTTCCGAGACCATCGAGTCGCTCGAGGTGGCGCGGGGCCGGGGCGCCACGACCGTCGCCATCACCAACTTTCCCCTGTCGCTGCTGGCTGCTCGTGCCGACCATCTCCTCACGACCGCGGCACGGGAGACCAGCCTGAGGTCGGGGGCGACGGCCAGCCGCATCGCCGCCCTCACCATCGTGGACTGCCTCTACATCGCGGTGGCCCAGCGACACCTGAGTCGGGCGCGCAAGGCAGTCGAGGAGACCCGGGCAGCAGTCGCGAGCCACCACCTCCGCCACTGAAGGGCCCGCGCCCTGTGGAGTTCCGGCGCGGGCCGTGGTTACTCATTCACAACATTGACGTCGAAACCGTAAGAAACTAACCTCGCTAGTGTGAGCAGCGACGTGAGCGTGAGCGCCCCGACCGAGGAGCGCCACCCGGGCACCACCTCGATCGACACCGAGGCGACCCTCGACATCCTGCGGTTGCTCAACGACGACGACGCGTTGGTGGCCCCGGCCGTGGCCGAGGTGCTGCCCGAGCTGGCCCTCCTCGTCGACCGGGCCGTCGAAGCCATTCGCGCCGGAGGCACGGTCCACTACTTCGGTGCCGGCACGTCCGGCCGCCTGGCCGTCCTGGACGCCGCCGAGCTGCTCCCCACCTTCAATGCGCCCGAGGGGCTGTTCGTCGCCCACCATGCCGGCGGCATGGACGCCCTGCTCAAGGCCGTCGAGAACGTCGAGGACGACGAGCAGGCGGGCCGCACCGACGCCGCCGCCGTCCGGCATGGCGATGTGGCGATCGGGCTGACCGCCTCCGGACGCACCCCCTATGTCGGTGGGGCTCTCCTGCGGGCCCACGAGGCGGGCGCGGTCACCGCGCTGGTGACGTCGAACCCGCACGCCGAGCTGGCGGCATACGCAGACCACCTGCTGGCTCCGCGCACGGGCCCCGAGGTGCTCACGGGCTCCACCCGGCTCAAGGCGGGCACCGCCCAGAAGCTGATCCTCAACTCGTTCAGCACGGCCGTCATGATCCGGCTGGGCCGGACCTGGTCCAACCTCATGGTCGACGTCGTCGCGACCAACGCCAAGCTCCGGGGTCGCGTCGTGCGCATCCTCCAGGAGGCGAGCGGTGCCAGCGATGCCGAGGCCCGCGGGGCCCTCGAGCAGGCCGGTGGCGAGCTGAAGCCGGCGCTCCTGTCGATGCTGGCCCACGTCGACGCGGCCGCCGCCCGTGTCGCCATCGCGGAGCACCACGGTTCGGTCGCCCGAGCCCTCGAAGCCCTCACATCCCCCAACAGCACATCCCCGAACGGCGCTGACCCGGCGCCGGCCCCCAGAGGAGAGAACTGATGACCCGTCGAACCAGCAAGGCCTTGGCCACGACCGCCCTGGTCGGACTCGCGGCCGCACTGGCAGCCTGCGCCCCCTCGGACGGAGGCTCCGACGGCGGAGCTGGTGGTGACAAGACCACCCTGTCGGTGTGGTCGTGGCGAGTCGAGGACGAGGCCGCCTACAAGAAGATCTTCGCGCAGTACGAGAAGAAGCACTCCGACGTCACGATCGACTTCAAGGCATTCAAGGCCACGGAGTACAACAAGATCCTCGCCACTGGACTCGCCGGGTCGGCCGGTCCGGACGTGCCGCAGGTGCGGTCCTACGGCCAGCTGCAGACGACTGTCGCGTCCGACGCGCTGGTGCCGCTCGACGGCAAGGTCGACCTGAGCGCCTGGGACGCCAACACCGTCGCCAGCACCAAGGGCAAGGAGGACGGCAAGATCTACTCGGTGCCGCTCGCGCGCCAGACGATCCAGATGTTCTACAACCAGGGCTTGTTCGAGAAGAACGGCCTGAAGGCTCCCACCACCTGGGACGAGTTCACCGCGGCCAACACCAAGCTCGCTGCGGCCGGTGTCACGCCGATCGCCATCGGCGCCAAGGACGACTGGACCCTGCCGATCGTGCACGAGGTGCTGGCTGCTCCTCGCTTCGGAGGCAAGGCGTTCCAGTCCGAGGTCAACAGTGGCGCCAAGGACTTCACCAGCCCCGACTGGGTTGCCTCCGTCCAGGTCGTCAAGAGCCTCGCGAAGTTCATGCCCAAGAACGTCACCGGTGTCGCCATCACTGACGCCCAGACGCTGTTCAGTGCCGAGAAGGCCGCGATGATCCCCGGCGGTTCGTTCGACCTCGCCGTACTGCAGAAGGCCAACCCGGCCGTGAAGATCGGTGTGTTCCAGGTGCCGCCGGCACCAGGGTCGCCGAGCGGTTCGACGGCCACCACCCCCGGGTGGGCTGACGGCAACTTTGCCGTCTCGGCCAAGTCCAAGAACCAGGCCGCTGCCACCGAGCTCGTGAAGTGGATGTCCACCAAGGAGTTCGGCCAGCTGGTTGTCGACGAGATCAAGCAGATCTCGGCCGTGCCGGGGGTCGAGTTCAAGGACCCGCTGCTCAAGGCGATGAACGACAACTACACCAACAGCGGCTCGCCCTACCTCCTGCTCACCGACTTCCGCTACGGCGCCCCGTCCGGCACCGACCTGCTCGGCAAGGGCCTGCAGCAGCTGCTCCTCGGTTCCAAGGACGCCAAGGGAGTCAGCACCGAGCTCAACACCGGCGTCAAGACCTGGTTCAAGCCCACCTCGTGACCGGTCTCCACCGCACCGGTGAGGTATGCCGCGTGGCAGGGCGCGCGGCATACCTCACCTCCAGGTCCGGTCCGGTCTGCGGCAGGCTGGCTGCATGAGGCGGCGCACCGGACTGTTGTTCATTGCCCCTGCCCTGGTGTTGTTCGGCGTCTTCGTGCTGTACCCGATGCTGACGGCGTTCTCCTACGCGTTCTTCGAGTGGCGGGGGACGTCGCGGGGGGCGTTCGCCGGGATGGCGAACTTCGAGACGCTGTTCACGAAGGCGCCGTTCTCGACCGACCTGCCGAGGGCCTTGTGGCACAACGTGATCTTCTTCGCGGGGACCATGCTCGTGCAGAACACCATCGGCCTCACGGTGGCCTTCCTGCTGCACCGCAGGGAGCGCAGCCGGCGGTTGCTGCAGACGCTGTACGCCATGCCCTACCTGGTCAGCCCCATCGTGATCGGCTACCTCTGGACGCTGTTGCTGTCGCCGACGTTCGGACCGGTCAACCAGCTGCTGACCAAGGTCGGCCTCGAGTCGTGGGCCCTGCCCTGGCTCGGTGACCCGAAGACGGCTCTGTGGGTCGTCGTGCTCGTCAGCGTGTGGCAGTGGATCGGCTTCCCGGTGCTGCTCTACGGCGCCGCGCTTGGCGGTGTGCCGGAGGAGCTGACCGAGGCCGCCAGGGTCGACGGAGCCTCGCACCGGCAGGCCTTCTTCAAGGTCACCTTGCCGCTGCTCGTGCCGGCCATCGGCACGGTCTCCGTCCTCACCTTCATCTTCGCGATGGAGGCCTTCGCGCTGCCCTACGCCTTCGGTGGATCCACCGGAAACCCGGCCGGCGCAACGGACTTCGTCTCGCTGCTTTTCTACCGCAGCGCCTTCGACTCGGGCGCGGTCGACGCCATCGGCAGCTCGTCAGCCCTGGCGACGCTGCTGTTCCTCATCATCTTCGGTGGTGCATTGGGCGCCACCGCCGTGTTGCGCAGGCACGAGCGCGGGATCATGGCATGACCGTCATCCCCGCGCCGGTCGATACCGAGCGCCGCGTCCTCGAACCGCCGCGGGGTGGTTCTGGCCGCGGCAGGGCCAAGCCGGTGGGCGGTGTCACGGCCAGCGTCGCCTTGTGGCTCTACGCCGGTCTCGCGCTGATCCCGTTGGTGCTCATGGTGATCAGCTCGTTCCGCACCAACGCCGACCTCATCACCGACCCGCTCGGCGCCCCCTGGCCGGTGTCGACCACGAGCTATCGCGATGCCTGGACGACCGGCAACTTCGCCACCTACTTCTGGAACTCGCTACTGGTCACCGGCGGCGCCGTCGTCCTCTCGACTGCCGTGTCGACGATGGCCGCCTATGCGTTGGCCAGGGTGAGGTCCCGGTGGTTCAGCGCCGTCGAGTCGTTGTTCCTCTCCGGGCTGATGCTGCCCATCCACCTGGCGATCCTGCCGATCTTCTTCCTCTTCGACGGACTCGGCCTGATCGACTCCCGCTTCGGACTGGCGCTCATGTACGGCGCGGCCGGCGTGCCGTTCTCGATCTTCGTGCTGACCACGTTCTTCCGGCAGCTGCCCGAGGAGCTCGAGGAGGCGGCGGCCCTCGACGGCGCATCGGCCTGGCAGACCTTCTGGCGGATCATGGTGCCGATGGTGCGACCGGCCCTAGCGACCGTGGCGGTCTTCCGCTTCGTGCCGATCTGGAACGACTTCCTCTTCCCCCTCGTGCTGCTGCGCAAGGAGGAGAAGTACACCCTGCCCGTCGGTCTCACGACCTTCTTCGGTGAGAACGCGACGAACTTCTCGGCTGTCTTCGCTGGGCTCGTGATCACCACGATCCCGCTCATCGTGCTCTTCCTGTTGGCCACCAAGCAGATCGTGGCGGGCTTGACCGCCGGCATGTCCAAGTGATCTGGTCGCGCCCATGACGGGTGCAACGGTGGTGGGTGTGGACGTGGGCGGCTCCGGTCTGCGTCTGCAGGTCTCGTATGCCGGTGTGCCCGGTGCCGTTCGCACGGCACCCGGGGTGCGGATCGGGTCGTCAGGCATCGACGTCGCCGCGGCTGTCGCGGATGCTCGGGGCCTCCTGGAGGGTGAGCTGGACGGGGTCGCCAGCCTCGGGCTGGGTGCTCGTCCTGAGGTCGTCGTCTGGTCGATGCGAGGGCTGCTGTTCCTGGCCGACCGGAGCGCCGTGCTGCGTGAGGTGCGGTCCGGGCTCGGTGCCGCGAGCACCGTCGTGGTGTCCGACGCTGTGGCGAATCTCGTGGGGGCCGTGGGCGATGTGCGACCAGGTGCTGTGGTGGCCGCGGGGTCTGGTGCGGTGGCGTTCGGGAGCGACTTCGGCACCGTCTGGCACAGGGTCGACGGCTGGGGCCACGTGTTGGGGGACGTGGGTTCGGGGGCCTGGATCGGGCTCGAAGGGTTGCGCGCTGCGTTGCGCGCCGATGACGGGCTGGCGGGCGGTTCGGAGCGACTGCTGGCCAGCGCGATGTCGCGGTTCGGTCCGACGCAGACCTGGCCTCGACAGCTGATGGCGGCACCGGACGCCCCCGAGCAGCTGGCGTCGTTCGCCCCAGTCGTGACTGCGGCTGCGGAGTCCTGGCCGACGGGCGCTGCCGATGGGGAGGGTGCCGCTGGGGAGGGGGCCGCTGGGGAGGGGGCCGATGGGGAGGGGGCCGACCCCGTGGCCGCCGACATCTGTCGTCGCGCCGGGCAGGGGCTGGGCGAGGCGCTGCTGACGGCGGCCTCCGGACTCGACGCACCGACGCTCGTCGCGAGCGGAGGCGTGCTCGCGGCGCCGGTGGTTCGAGCTGCGCTCGTCGCCTCGTTGGCCGAGAAGCGACGGCGGCTCACTCCCGCACGCGGAGGTGCCCTCGACGGGGCCCTGATCCTGGGCCGACGGTTGCTGGAGGTGGGCAGCCTGCCGGAGCACCCGGCATACCTGCTCGTGGCGAACCCCTGAGGCGCTTCCCGTTTGTCGCAGCGGCGCTTCAGGCGGCGGCGGTCACTCCTGGGGGCTGGTCTGGTACTTGATGTAGGCGCTGGAGTCCCGGTGCCACAGGCGGACCAGGGCCCACGCCCCGATCATGAGGAGGGCCAGGGCCAAGGTCTGGGCAAAGAGGCCCGCGGTGGGCAGCAGCCCGCCGAAGAAGCTCCCCACAGCGATCGTGAACAACACACTCGCGACGATGCGGCCCCATCGCGACCCGCGCGCGGTGACGCGTGCCATGAGCAGCCAGATGGCACAGCTCAGCACTGCGGTCACTGTCGTGACCGTGAGGGTGACGCGCAGCACGCCGTCGATGTCGGCATCGGTCGCCACGAGCCGGCCGGCTCTGGCTTCATTGACGATCGCCTCGCGCAGCTGGCCGCGCGTGAGGAAGCCGCGCAGGATCTCGGCGACCTCGAGGCCGGCGCCGAACTGCATGAGCCGGACGCTGTCGACGATCGAGCGCGGCGGGACCACCGGGGTGCCCGGGCGCCACAGCCGCTGGGCTTCGGGGCGCCCGTCGCCGGGGCCGTCCGGGCTCAGCACTCCGCGCCACGAGATCTGTCGAGCCATCTGGTTGGTGCTCCCTCCGAGCTATCTGCAGACATCCTGTCCCGGAACTCTGCCCAGAGCCAGTTCCGTGGCCCGGACCGCAGGCTGGCGCCGGTGGATCCGGGCACGCACTCGGCGCTGACTCGGCGCGGACTCGGCGCGGACGCGGCGCCGATGTGGCGCTGATTCGGCGCTGATTCGGAATCACGAATTCGTTGTGTTTTCAATGGAATTCGCTGGCTGACGCCCCTTGTCAAAGTCGGTGACCTTCTATAGACTCGAACACATGTTCGAATCGTCCACGGTTGCCGCGGTGATCCAGTCGGAGCTGGCTTCGCTGCGGGCCGATGGCCGGGACCGGTCCTTGGGTGAGCTGGTGGAGCTGGTGGGTGCGTGTCGGTCGGTGATCAACCAGGTCACCGCGCTGCAGACCCTGGCGATGGCGCACGTCGCGGCGGTCGAGGACGTCGAGCTGGAGGACGGGACGGTGGCGGAGCAGCACCGCGGCCTGGGGCACCAGCGGTTGGATGCGCCGGCCCTGGTCAGTGACCAGCTGGGGGTCGGCGACGCGGTCGCGAGCAGC
>NZ_JBFUCP010000015.1:0-97243 GCF_056405175.1 Pedococcus sp. P1_H8 | reverse complement strand
ACGGCGAGACCCGCGTGGTGCGCCGGACCACGACCCTGCCCGTGCGTAACATCAAGGCGGACCGACCGTGGACGGACCACTCAGTTTCCTAGGCCAGGTGTAAAGCATCACCTGACACAGATCCGTTAAGGATCAACTGAGACTCGGCAAACCGTTCTCGGGTGAAGCGCAACCTTGTCCCTAGACCCGATAAAGGTGAGCGGGGGGTGGGTCGGGGGAGGGTTGGGGGGCAGCTCAGGGGGCGGTGTCGTTGAGCAGTCGCAGGAGCCGGGCGAGGTCGGAGACGTCCTGCGCCTCCCAGTTCGCCAGCCGTGCCCGCAACCGCTCCCGCCGACCGGACACCGAACGCTCGAGGGCTTCGGCGCCGGCGGTGGTGAGGCGCACCTGCCGGGCCCTGGCGTCGGCCGGGTCGGCGACGCGCTCGATCAGGCCGAGGTCTTCCAGCGTCGTGAGGTTCCGGCTCGTCGTCGACTTGTGCAGGCCCAGCAGGTCGGAGATGTCGCCACCGCGAGCGCCGCCCGCGGTGGCGGCCAGGTCGCGGATGGCGACCAGCACGGCATACCCCGCGGAGTCGAGGTCGGGGTGCACGTCCGAGGCGGTGCGCTGCTGCGCGCTGCGGGCCCGGAGCAGCAGCCTGCTGAGCTCGATCTCGAGTTCGCCGAGGTCCGACGTGGGCACCATGCAGGGAGCCTAGGGCAGCACGCACTGGACGGGGAGTTGACCGCGGTGGACGGGGCGTCGACCGTCGCGCACGGAGTTGACCGTCGCGCGAGGGCGCGTCTATATTCCGCGTGGAATATTTCAGGCGGAACGATGCCGACCGAACAGACGCGACCAGGACCCCCATGCCCCTCTCCCCGCTGGCCATCTCGGCGCTGGCACTGCTCAACGAGCGCGCCATGCACCCCTACGAGATGTACCAGCTGCTGCTCGAACGCCACGAGGACCGCATCGTCCGGGTCACCCCCGGCTCGCTCTACCGCACCGTCGAACGCCTCACCCAGGACGGCCTGGCCGAGGCGACCGGCACCGCCCGCGCGGGCAACCGGCCGGAACGCACGACCTATGCCATCACCCCGCTCGGCCGCACGTCGCTAGTCGAACGGATCCGCCAGATCCTGCGCGAGCCCGTCAACGAGTTCCCGAGCTTTGCCCTCGCCCTGGCCGAAGCACACAACGCGCCAGCCAGTGCCGTCTGCGCCGACCTGCGCGACCACCTCAAGGTCATCGACGGCGAGCTGTCGGACATCGACTGCCTCGTCGACAAGGCCAAGGCCAGCGAGATCGCCGAGGCGTACTGGATCACCGCCGACTACATCCGCCACATGACCGTGGCCCAGCAGGACTGGATCACCGGTTTCATCACCCGACTCGAGAAAGGCGACCTGTCATGGCCGCACCCACAACCCTGACAACCGATCTGCCCGCCGACTACCGCCCGTGGCCGGCCCTGTGGGCGATGGTGATCGGGTTCTTCATGATCCTGGTCGACTCCACGATCGTGTCCGTCGCGACGCCGGCGATCATGCAGGGCCTGGCCGCCGACGTGAACTCGGTCATCTGGGTCACCTCTGCCTACCTGCTCGCGTATGCCGTGCCGCTGCTCATCACCGGCCGGCTCGGCGACCGGATCGGGCCGAAGTACGTCTATCTGAGCGGGCTGGCCCTGTTCACGCTCGCCTCCCTCTGGTGCGGCCTCACGGGGTCGATCGAGATGCTGATCATCGCCCGCATCGTCCAGGGTGTCGGCGCCTCGCTGATGACGCCCCAGACGATGGCCGTCATCACCCGCACGTTCCCCGCGGCCTCCCGCGGCCAGGCAATGTCCCTGTGGGGCGCCACCGCCGGCGTAGCGATCCTCGTCGGGCCACTGGTCGGCGGCCTCCTCGTCGACGGCCCCGGCTGGGAGTGGATCTTCTTCATCAACATCCCGGTCGGGATCGTCGCGTTCGTGCTCGCGGCCCGCCTGGTGCCCACGCTGCAGACGCACAGCCACTCGTTCGACTGGATCGGTGTGGCCCTGTCGGCCATCGGCATGTTCCTCATCGTCTTCGGGATCCAGGAGGGCGAGACCTACGACTGGGGCACCATCACCGGGATCATCTCCGTGCCGCTGCTCATCGCCGCGGGCATCGTGGTCTTCGGGCTGTTCGTCTACTGGCAGAGCCGGATCCGCACCGAGCCCCTCGTGCCACTCGGGCTGTTCCGCGACCGCAACTTCTCGCTGTCCAACATCGCCATCACGTCGGTCGGCTTCGCCATCACGGCGATGGCCTTCCCGTTCATGCTCTATGCCCAGGTCGTCCGCGGCCTGACACCGACCCAGTCGGCCCTGCTGCTCGTGCCGATGGCGGTGCTGGCGGGCGCGCTGTCCCCGGTCGCGGGCCGGCTCATCGACCGCATGCACCCGCGGGCCATCACGGCGTTCGGGCTGGCGCTGTGCTCGGCCGCACTGTTCCTGCTCAGCCGGGTGACGACGACGGACAGCCCTACGTGGCTGCTGCTCGTGCCGATGGCGCTGATGGGTGTCGCCAACGCGTTCATGTGGGCACCCCTGGCCGCCACCGCCACGCGCAACCTGCCGATGTCCTCGGCAGGCGCGGGTTCAGGCATCTACAACACGACCCGGCAGATCGGCGCCGTCCTTGGCAGCGCAGCCATCGCGGCGCTGATCGAGGCACGGCTGACCGCCAACCTGCCCGGCGTGCCCCAGGACATGTCGCAGCGCACGTCCGGCGTGAAGCTGCCTCCGCAGCTCGCCGACGGCTTCGCCAGCGCGATGTCGCAGGCGCTCCTGCTGCCGGCAGCCGTGCTGCTCCTCGGCGTGGTCGCCGCCCTCGCCTTCACCAAGCCGACCCACTCCTGACCGCGGTGGCGTCCGGGCAGCGACTGCGCTTCACGGGCGCCATCGCCGGGGTCGGCTCGACCAGCGGGGTGCGTTTCGTCGTGGGTCGATGGCTGGCGTCGCCACTGGGGCCGTTCGCCGACGTGATGGTCGAGGACGCGTCCGGCCATCGCACGCTGCTGGCGCCGAGCGACGCGGTGGCTCAGTTCGTCACCGAGACCTACGAGTTCGACGAGGTCTGCCTGACACCCGTGTCGGTGACGGTGAGCGAGGCGGGCTGGGACGTGCGCGCGGGTGACCACCTCGCAGCATACCTGTCCGTGGGGAGGCGGATGCCGCTCGGCTGGCTGCTGCGCGCGGTGCCACCTCGGATGGCGACCAGCACCGCCTGGGCGAGCCTGGTCGACCCGGTGGCCCGGATCGCGCTGCGCGGGGTGCGGACCCGAGGAGTCGCGATGGAGGGTCGCCGCGAGTGGTACGGCGCCACGGACCTGCATGGTGTGACGGCGCTGTCCGGGACCTGGCGCGGCACTGCCCTGGGTGACCTGGCCGACGTCGACCCACCATGCCGCTTCGGTTTCAGCTCCACGCCGACTCGCCCGGGGGTGACCAGCGTCGTGACGACGGTCGAAGTGCTGGGACACTGAGGCCGTGCGCCGAATCACGCAGTCCCGCAAGCTCCATCAGGTCCGCTACGACGTCCGTGGGCCGATCCTCGAGGAGGCCCAGAAGCTCGAGGCCGAGGGACACAAGATCCTCAAGCTCAACATCGGCAACCCGGCGCCGTTCGGCTTCGAGGCGCCCGAGGCGATCCTGCAGGACATGGTCCACCACCTGCCGAACTCGCAGGGCTACAGCGACTCGCGTGGCATCTACTCCGCCCGCACGGCCGTCGCGCACTACTACCAGTCCCGTGGCCTGACCGACACGCACGTCGACGACGTCTACATCGGCAACGGCGTCTCGGAGCTCATCTCGATGGTGCTCACCGCCTTCGTCGACGAGGGCAACGAGATCCTCGTGCCGGCGCCCGACTACCCCCTGTGGACCGGCGCCGTGACGCTGGCCGGCGGCACCCCGGTCCACTACCGGTGCGACGAGTCCAACGGGTGGAACCCGGACCTCGCGGACATCGAGTCCAAGATCACCGAGAACACCCACGCCCTGGTGGTCATCAACCCCAACAACCCGACCGGCGCGGTCTACAGCGACGCGATCGTCCGCGGGATGGCCGACATCGCCCGCCGCCACAACCTGGTCCTGATGTCCGACGAGATCTACGAGAAGATCCTCTTCGCCGACGAGGTCAACCAGCCGGTCCACCACCACACCGCGACCTTCGCGGGCGACGACGTGCTGTGCCTGACCTTCAGCGGGCTGTCCAAGGCCTACCGGGTCTGCGGCTACCGCGCCGGCTGGGTGATGGTGTCGGGGCCCAAGGAGCTCGCCGCCGACTTCCTCGAGGGCCTGACCCTGCTGGCCAACATGCGAATGTGCGCCAACGTCCCCGGACAGCACGCGATCCAGACCGCGCTCGGCGGCTACCAGTCGATCGAGGAGTACATCCACCCCGGCGGCCGGTTCTACGAGCAGAGCAAGACGGCCTGGCGGCTGCTCAACGAGATCCCGGGCGTCTCGTGCGTGGAACCCCACGGTGCCCTCTACTGCTTCCCGCGGCTGGACCCCGAGGTCTACGCCATCGAGGACGACCAGGCCTTCGTCATCGACCTGTTGCGCAGCAAGAAGATCCTGGTCACCCACGGCACCGGCTTCAACTGGTTCGAGCCCGACCACTTCCGCCTGGTGACGCTGCCCGACGTCGAGGTCCTCACCGAGGCGATCGGGCGAATCGCGGACTTCCTGGAGACCCAGCGCGACTGATGCGCCTCGTCCGGGCTGGTGACGCTGGGCTGCTCGGGGCTGTCGCCGCGGGCGGTGTGCTGGGTTCCCTCGCCCGGTATGCCGTGGGGCTGGCGCTGCCGCACGTGTCCGGCGCCTTCGCGTGGTCGACCTTCCTCGTCAACGTCACGGGGTCGCTCGCGATGGGCGTGCTGGTGGTGTGGGTGCTGTCGATGGCCCGGCCGCACCCGTGGCTCCGGCCCTTCCTCGGGGTGGGTGTCCTGGGGGGCTGGACGACCTTCTCGTCCTACGCCCTGGACCTCCACGCGATGGTGCAGGTGGGGCACGGACTGGTGGCCGCGGCATACCTCGTCGGGTCGTTGGTCGTGGGCATAGTGGCCGTGGGGCTGGGCATCAGCGTGGGCGAGCGGCTCTTCGGGCGGCGACCGTGACCGGCACCGCAGCCCTCTCATGCAAAAGGCGAGTTAGCGCCGCCAGGAGGCCCCGATGACGGGCACCGGCGCGCTGCTGGTGCTGGCCGGGGCCGCGGTCGGTGCGCCGCTGCGGTTCGTCGTCGACCGGTGGGCGCGGGAGCACTCCCGGGCCGGGACCATCCTCGGGACGCTGGTCGTGAACGTCGTGGGGTCGTTCGTCCTTGGTCTCGTGGCGGGGGTCCCCCACCCTGCGGACTGGCTGATGCCGTTGGTGGGGATCGGGTTCTGCGGTGCATTGACAACGTTCTCCACGCTGGCCTTCGAGGTCTGGGTGTTCTTCGAGGAACGGGCCTGGCGCCCGTTCGCCGCCAACCTGGCCCTTACTCTCGGCCTGGGCCTGCCAGCCGTCTGGCTCGGCTACTTCCTGGGTTCGTTGTAAACACGCCGGGGTTTCGCGGCGCGTTTACATCGAACCGGAGCGTGTGGGAGCCGATTCCGGCCACTTTCTGACCGCTATCTCGGGCATTCTGAAGTCGTGGCCAACACCAGCTCCCGCACCCTGCGACTGCTCTCGTTGCTCCAGACCCACCGGTTCTGGGCGGGGCCGGAGCTCGCCGACCGGCTCGAGGTGTCCGAACGCACCTTGCGCCGCGACGTCGAGCGGCTACGCGAGCTCGGCTACCCCGTTGACTCGGTGCGCGGGGTCGAGGGCGGCTACCAGCTCGGGGCCGGCGCGACGATGCCGCCGCTGACCGTCGACGAGGACGAGGCCATCGCGATGGTGGTGGCGCTCAACGGGGCTGCCCAGCTGACGTCGGGCGCGTTGTCGGAGGCGTCGGTCAGCGCCCTGTCCAAGGTCGTGCAGGTGCTGCCGCCCAAGCTTCGTCGGCGCGCCGAGGCACTGCGGGCGGTGACCGACGACTCTCCCTTCTCCGAGGCTCCAGCAGTGCACGCCGAGGTCCTTGCCGCCGTCGCCCAGGCCACGCGTGACACCGAGCGCATCCGGTTCACCTACCGCGCGCGAGGCGGCCAGGTCGCCGGCGCGGAGGTCCGTCGCCACGTCGAGCCGCACCGCCTGGTCACGGTCGGTCGGCGTTGGTACCTGCTCGGCTACGACCTGGACCGACAGGACTGGCGCTCGTTCCGGCTGGACCGCCTCAGCGAGCCGTTCGGCACCCGAGCAAGGTTCCGGGCCCGCGACATCCCGGGAGGCGACGCGGCGGCATACGTGCGAAAGGGCCTGTCCCACCACGAGACCGGGCTGGTCGTGCGCGCCGTGGTCCACGCGCCCGCCGACCAGGTGGAACCGCGGACGGGTCGCTGGGGCCGGGTCACGCCGATCGACGACTCGTCGTGCCGGCTCGAGATCGACGCGGTCAACCCGCAGTGGGCCGCCTTCGGGCTCGGGGTGATCGACGCGCCGTTCACGCTCGAGGTGGTCACGCCGGAGCTGAGCGCGCTGCTTGCCGAGTGGTCCGGACGATTTGGCACGGCTGCGGCGAGCGTCGGGGGCCGCTGACACACTCGGTCCCATGACCACGTGGCAGCTGACCATCGACTGTTCCGACTCCTCCAGACTCGTGGAGTTCTGGTGCGAGGCACTCGGCTACGTCCCCGAACCCGCCCCTGACGGCTGGGACTCGTGGCTCGCCTACTGGCGCGCCGCCGGCCTACCCGAGGAGGACCTGGTGGGTGCGGAGAACGGCAGCGGCGCGATCGTCGACGCTGCCGGCGTGAGGCCGCGCATCTGGTTCCAGGAGGTGCCGGAGCCGAAGGCGGGCAAGAACCGTCTCCACCTCGACCTCAGGCACACACCGGGACGCGAGGCGATGCCGTATGCCGAGCGGAGGGTGAGCGTGGACGCGGAGGTCGAGCGGCTGGTCGCCCTCGGCGCGACGATGGCCTACGTCAACGCGCCGGAGGGCGCCGACTACTACGCGCAGACGCTGCGAGACCCCGAGGGCAACGAGTTCTGTGTGGTGTGACAGTTGCGTGGTGTGACGGGCCGAGTCCCTAGCCTGCGTCGATGGTGGGGGGCGGGGCGGTGGACTCCCTGACGATCAGGGAGGTGTGCAGCTTCTGGTGCGGGTGGCGAGCGTTGCCTCGAATGGCCGCGACGAGGAAGTCTGCGGCGACACGCCCCTTGGCCTCGATGGGCTGGCGCACCGTCGTCAACCGAGGCCGCAGCCAGACCGCCTCCGGCTGGTCGTCGTACCCGGCGACGGACACCTGGGATGGCACATCGAGGCCGAGTTCGTACGCGGCATCGAGTACCCCCGCGGCCAGGATGTCCGACAGGGCGAAAACGACGGTGGGGCGGTTCTGCTCGTCAAGGATGCGCAGACCCGCCTTGTAACCTTCGCGCCGAGTGCAGGGAGCTTCGACGATCTGGAGCCCGACGTCGTCGCTGCTGAGGCCGGCGGCAGCCAGAGCGTCGTCGATGCCAGCCATCCGACGTCCCAGGGGACCTCGGAAGCCCTCGGGGCCGCGGTCGTGGCCGGCATCCGGCCCTGCGTCGAAGGCGAGCACGGTGATGCGGCGGTGCCCCAGCTCGATGAGGTGCGCCATCATGGCGGCGGCACCGCTGCGGTCGTCCACCTCCACGCTCGGGAGGTTCTCCGTGCTCTCGCTGTCGACAAGAACGAACGGCACCCCGCGACGCTCCAGCTCCGCGACCTCGCCGCGGTCGCGCTCGAGCCCGGCCACGATGAAGCCGTCGACCGCGGCATACGGGATGGCCTCGAGCATTGAGTTGCGAAGCGGCGGGGCCAGCAGAAGGGTATAGCCCTCCTCGTTGCACACCTGTCCCACTCCAATGAGGAACTGGGCGTAGTAGGGATTCTCCATGGCTTGTGAGATGTCTTGCGGCAGCAGGATTCCCAACGAGTGGGTGCGTCCGTTGACGAGCATCCGCGCCAGCGGGTCCGGGCGATACCCCACCTCGGCAGCAATGCGCAGGATCTTGTCCCTCGTCGCCCCGGACAGCCGGGACGGGTCGTTGAACGCGAAGGACACCGAGGTGCGGGAGACCCCCGCGGCCTCGGCGACCTCCTTCGACGTGGCCCGCTTTGGTCCCTCAGTCGAGCCGGACAACCGAAACCCCCGTCCCGGGCACCCGGATGGCGTCGCACTCCACCCGTTGGCCCGTCAGTAGATCTACTCCCCCGCGGCCGGCGTGGCCTTGGATCGCAATGCAGTCTTCGGTCCTCGCGCGGTTCGCAACGACGAGCACGTCGCCCTCCTCGTGGTGCCGCAGCCTCACGATGGTGTTCTCCGACGCCTGGACCGTCGACTCGCTGCCCCGCCGCAGCGCGATGTTGTCGCGACGCAAGCGGGCCAGCGTGGTCAGCCACTGGAGAAGCCCGAAGTCCCAGGTCTGTTCGTCCCACAGCATCGCACCACGGCAGTCGGGATCGTTGAATCCCGTCATCCCGACCTCATCGCCGTAGTAGACCATCGGGGCTCCCTCAGCGGTGAACAGCAGGGCGTAGGCCAGCTTGGCGGCCGACACGTCGCCACCGACGTGGGTCAGGACACGCTCGGTGTCATGGCTGCCGAGGAGGTTGAGCATGAGCCCCTTGCGGTCGGCCGGGATCTCGTTGTCGATAGCCGCGAGCTCGGCGGCGAAGGCCTCACCCCCGCCGCGCCACTCCGACACGAACGAGAGGATGGCATCGCGGAGGCGGTAGTTCATCGCGGCGTCGGAGGTGGCGCCGGTCGTCCACTCGGTGGCCTTCTCCCACACCTCAGCGACGATGTACTGGGAGGGGTCGTGGGCCTTGACCACCGCACGGAACTGCTCCCAGAACGGCTCGTTCTCGAGCATGTAGGGGACGTCGAGGCGCCACCCGTCGATCCCCGCGTTCATCCACTTCTGGACGGCCCCGAACAGGTGCTCGCGAACCTGCGGGTTCTGCACGTTGAGCTTGGGCAGATACCAGCAGCCGGAACAGGTCTGGTAGTTCGGGACCGGGTGAGGAATGACCGGGAAGTCCTGAACGAGGAACCAGTTGACGTACTCCGACTCTCCCTCCTTGGCGATGACGTCCTGGAAGAAGGGGTGGTCGTAGCCGCAGTGGTGGAACACCGCGTCGAGCAGAACGCGGAGGTCCTTGTCATGCGCGGCTTCGAGAAAGGTGGCGAATGCCGCCTCCCCTCCGAGCCGCGGATCGATGGAGTGGTAGTCCGTGGCGTCGTAGCGGTGGTTGGTCGACGAGCTGAACACCGGCGTCAGGTAGAGCGCGTTGACCCCCATCGCCTCGAGGTGTCCGAGCCTGCGCGTGATGCCCGGCAGGTCACCTCCCATCATGTTGTCGCGGGTGGGTGCAGTCCCCCAGGGAACGACGCCATCCGGGTCCGTCGCAGGATCCGCGTTGTCGAAGCGCTCCGGGAAGATCTGGTAGAACACGGCGTCGCGGACCCAGTCGGGGCCGGGTAGCTCGCCGACCCCCTTCGAGGTGGCGGTGCTCGAGTCGGTCGAACTCACAGGGGAGGGCGTTGACATGGGGGCGTTCACTCCTTGACTCCGGTCGCGGCAAGTCCGCGGACCAGGCTTCGTTGCAGGTAGAGGAAGATGACGATGGCCGGGGCGGCCGCGATGACCGTGCCCGCCATCAGGTAGTGCGGATAGGGCCCGTACTTGCTCGTGAACGCGGCGAGCCCGAGCTGGATCGTGCGGTACTCGTCGTCGCTCGTCACGAGCAGCGGCCAGAGGAAGTCGTTCCACGCGAACAGGAAGCTGAAGACCGCGACGCTGGCCAGGGCCGGCTTGCACAACGGCAGCAGCACCTTGGTGAGCACCTGAATCCGGTTGGCCCCGTCGATGCGCGCAGCCTCGTCCAGCTCCCGCGGGAGCGACATGAGGTAGCTGCGCAGCACGACGATCCCGAACACGTCCGCAAGTCGCGGCACGATGAGCGCGGCGTAGGTGTTGAACCAGCCGAAACGGATCACCAGGTCGAACGCCGGCAGGATCGTGAGGAACGTCGGCACGAGCATCGTGGCGACGAGGCCGAGGAAGACCGCGTTGCGCCCTGGGAACCGAAGTCGCGCCAAGGCGTAGGCCGCGAGCGTGTCGAGGACGAGGTGGCCCAGGACGATTCCGCCGGCCATCACCACCGAGTTGAGGTAGTAGCGGGCAAACGGAGCGGCCGCGAGAGCCTGCGGGAAGTTGCCCCACTCGAACTGCGCGGGAATGAAGTACGGCGCCACGTTGACCTTGTCGACGGTCTTGAGGCTGGTCGTCAGCATCCACGCGAAGGGGGCCACCACAGCAAGACTGATGACCAGTAGCACCACGTGCCGCCCGACCAGCCGAAGCGGTGCCCTCATGACTCTCCCCGTCCACCGAGTCGCCACTGGATCCAGGTGAGGGCGAAGACGAGGGCGAACCCGGCATACGCGATGGTCGCCCCGTAGCCGAACTGGCCGGTGACGAACGCCGTCCGGTAGACGAGGAAGCCGACGACCTCGGTGCCGCCCAGCGGCCCACCGGCGGTGAGCTGGTAGACGAGGTCGAAGCTTTGGAACGTCGTCACCAACGCCTGGACGACGACGAAGAAGGTCATGGGTGCGAGGAGAGGGACGGTGATGTGCCGCATCCGTTGCCACGCGCTGGCGCCGTCGAGAGAAGCCGCCTCGTATACCTGGGCAGGAATGGTCTGCAGCGCAGTGAGGTAGAGGACGGTGTTGAGCCCCAGCTGCTTCCAGACCGTGAGGAGGGTCAGACTCACCAGGGCCAGGTGCGGGTCACCCAACCAGCTCGGCGACCCGAGGCCCACGGCCGACAGGCCGGCGTTGACCGGACCGGAGACGTCGAACAAATAGCGCCACACGGCGGCCGCCGCGATCGACGAGGTGACCACGGGGAGGAAGAACGCGGTCCGGTAGACGGCCCGGCCCCGGAACGCCGCGTTGAGCAGGGTCGCGCCGCCGATGCCGGTGAGGACACTCAGCGCGCACACCCCCAGGCCGTAGAGGGCGGTGACGAGCATCGAGTTGCGGAACGACGCGTCCTCGGCCAGCTTCACGTAGTTGTCGAGACCCACGAAGGGCTTGTCGGGAGTGAGGCCGTCCCAGTCGGTCAGGGAGAGCAGGCCCGTCGAGACGAGCGGGTAGACGACGAACAGGCCGATGACGACGAGTGCAGGGGCCAGGCACAAGGCTGCGGTGAGCACCTCACCCCGGTTGTACCGCGTCCGGGTGCGGAGGGGGGCTGGCGCTTCCGCAGGCGTCGCCACCCTGGACGACGGAGGCGTGGTGGGCAGGCCGACGGCGTCTCCTGGGGGAGGAGACTTCACCATCGACGCGCCCACCACGCGGTCCGTCACTTGCCGGCGAGGATCGTGTTGACCTCGGACTCGGCGTCCGCCAGGGCGGAGTCGATCGACTTGCCGTGCAGGGCCTGCTCGATCTGCTTGGCGAAGGCGAGGGACACCTGCGGGTAGAGCGGCGTGGCCGGACGAGCCTTGGCCGTCGGAAGCGCGTCGACGAACGGCTGCAACTCGGGCAGCGTGGTCTTGACGAACTCCTTGTATGCCGCCGAGTCCGCGACGGACTTGCGCACGGGCAGGAAGCCGGTCTTCTCGCTCCACGTCAGGTTCTGTGCCGGGTCGACGAACCAGGTCAGGAAGTCAGCGGCGGCCTTCTGCTCGGCCTTGTCCGGAGCGAACACGACAGCCTGCTCGCCACCCATGTTCGTGGCCGGCTGGCCGTCCGCGGGGTGGGGGATCTGGGCCACGCCGAAGTCGAACGGGGGCTTGGGCTTCCAGATGCCTGCCATCCACGAACCCTCCTGGGCCGAGGACGCCTTGCCCTTCTCGAACTCACCCCATGGTGCGAGGGGGCTGTCCTTGGTCTTGACCAGGTCGACCCAGTACTGCAGGGCCTTCTTGCCCGACGCGGAGTTGAACGCGGCCTTGGTGTTGTCGGCGTTGAGGAACTCCCCGCCCGCCTGCCACAGCGACACCTGGAAGTTCCAGGTCACGCCCTCGCCGTCGGTGCCGGGCGTCGTGAAGAGCTCGAAGCCGGGCTTGCCGGTCTTGGCGCGGATCTTCGCCGAGGCGGCCTGCACCTCCTCCCACGTCTTGGGCGGGTTGGCGGGGTCGAGGCCGGCCTTGCTGAAGTCGGTCTTGTTGTACATCCAGGCCAACGTGTTCGAGGAGACCGGGATGGAGACCTGCTTGCCGTTCTGGCCGCCGAACTTGAGCATCTCGGGGTAGACGTCCGACCAGGTGGCCGCGGGCACGAGGCCCTTGAGGTCGACCGCCTTGCCGGTCTGGGCCATCCGCGGCACGGTGACGAGGTCACCGATCACTACGTCCGGAAGGGTGCGCGACTGCGCCGCCGCCTGCAGCTTGGTCAGCAGGTCGGCACCGGGGACGTTGACGAGCTTGATCGTGGTGTTGGGGTGCGCGCCTTCGTACGTCTTGGCCATCGACGCGAAGGTGTCAGCGTTGTTGCCGTCCCAGTAGTGCCAGACGGTGAGCTCTGCCTTGCCGCCGGACGAGGAGCCGGCATCATTCGTGGCCGTGCCGCCACACCCTGCGGTGGCCAGGACGCCCACCACGGCTGCGATCGCGACGGCGCCTCGGACAGACTTCGTTGTCATGTGATCCTCCGGTTAGTAAATCGTGTTACTAATCGCACACCTTCACCCCCTTCGGGCGCCTTGTCAAGAGGGTTGACCCACCTCGTCGTGACGAGTTTGTCCTGCCCGACCTCCGCACCCAGGTGCGACCAGCGTGGTGTGGCCGGACCGGCGCGGCCACCTGAGAGGCTGGGACGGTGCTGACGACCAACGACATCGCCAAGTGCGAGAACTGGTTCGAGGACCATGGCCTGCCCTACTTCGTCGAGTCAGGGCACGAGGCGATCCAACGAGCGCTGGCTCCTCGCATCGTCGGCTTGTGGGCACTGGCTGCCATCGTCCCGGCCGTGATCGTCACCGTCCTCGCACTCAACCTCAACCTCTCGGGCGGCGAGGCCGTCGCGGCGGGCCTGCTCGTGGCGGCGGTGGTCGGGCTCGGCCGGGCCGTCAGGGTCTTCCGCGTCGGACGGATCGGCCGCTGGGCGCTGGCCCACGCCTGGGAGAACCGCTCGCTGATCGGACCCCTGGCCACGCGGGCGCTGCCGTTCCTGCTGCTGTTCATCACCTTCCTGTTCATCAACACCGAGGTGTGGCAGGTCTCCTCGGCACTGCCCCGTCCGCTGCTGTGGGCCTGCGTCGGCATCTTCGCGCTGCTCGCCGTTGCGTTCCTCGCGCCGTCGTTCGCGAGTGAGATCGAGCGGGTCGGCGTCGAGGTGGAGGGCGAGCGGCTGGCGTCCACCTGCCAGGGGACCCCGGTGGCATCGGCTGCGCGGGAGATCCTGTCCGAGCCGCACCTCGCCACGGAGGTCGCGGGCATCCGGCTGCCCAAGCTCCAGCGTCGAAACCTGATGCTGATGCTGTTCATCGCGCAGGCGATCCAGATGCTGTCGCTGGTGGTGATCGTGTTCGGGTTCTTCGTGGTGTTCGGGTCGATAGCGATCCGGCCCAGCGTCATCGAGGCCTGGGTCGGCCGGAGGCCGCACTACACAGGCCCATTCCATGTCATCAGCGACGAGCTGTTCTCGGTGGCGGTGTTCCTGTCGGCGTTCGCTGGCCTCTACTTCACCGTCCAGGCCGTCATCGACCAGAACTACCGCCGCGAGTTCTTCACCCGGATCCAGGACGACCTCCAGCGCGCCATCGGCGTCCGCAAGGTCTACGTGGCGCTTCGTGCCCACCTCGCCACCCCGCGCGCGGACTGACCCGGCCCCGCCACGACGTAGGCTCACGCTGTGAACCGTCGCGTCTCGCTCGTCATCGGTGTCGTGCTCGTCCTGATCGGAATCGTCTGGACCCTGCAGGGCCTCGACATCCTCGGCGGGAGCCGCATGAGCGGGGTGGGGATCTGGGCGGTCATCGGGCCCTTCGTCGCCCTGATCGGTATCGTCGTCACCCTCGGCGCGCGTCGCCAACGCTGACCGCTTCGGTATGCCGGTCGGCCGCGACCACGGTTCGCGTCAGGCCACACCCTGGTCGATGATCCGCCACGGGTCGGTGTCGCCTCGTCGCACGAGCAGATAGCCCCAGGACATCTGCTCCCCTTCGGGGATCGTGATGTCGGGAGCGTGGATGGTCCGGAAGGTGACGGCCACCCGCACCGCCTGCCCCCACCCCTCGGCTGCCGTGCCGCCACTGACGGACTCGGGCGTGGCGGTGGCGACCCCGATCTCGCTGACGGTCCAGCGGCTGTCGAACCTGGATCGCCTCAGGTGGTCCCTCACCACGAGAGCGTTGATGGTGTCGACATCCCACGCGTTCATGGCCTCGAGGTAGGTCTGCACCACCTGTTCGGGGCTGGCGCCGACCGGCGGCATCGCGACGTTCTCGCTCGGACCTGTCGACCTCAACCACAGCGCCGCGCCCAGCAGGAGCAGGACAACCAGCGCACCCGAGAACCAGCGCGCACGAACCCGCCCACCCGCGACTGAGTGCGTCCGCGCTCGCGTTCCGGACTCGGTGCCCTGCACCATCCCCGCAGTGTGGCAGCCCACCGGCCGTCCGGCTGCTCAGTCAGCCGCTCCACCACTCATCTCGGCACAGACACTCAGGCCCGCCTGACGTCCGGGCGGGCCTGAGCTGTGGAGTCGCCTCACCGGTGCAGAAGGCGCACTCCGGTCCCGATCAACCAGACCGCCAGCCCCGCCTGGAATGGGAAGAGCGCCGTGTATGCCGTGTTGCCCGTCGCGACGACGAGGGGCGCCGACGCGGCATACCCGAGTCCGCCGATAACGGCGACCACGGCGAGGCTCCACGCCGGCCGCGTGCGGGCGGCCCCGGCCACAAGTACCGCAACCACCGCGCCCGAGATCCCGACCAACGGAGCTGAGGTGACCTGCAGGAGCTCGTGGAGATCGAGGACCGGCGTCGCCTCGTGGTGCTCCAGCGCGTGGGCTTCGCCTGCGGCGAGGAGGTGCGGGAGGACTTCGACCGCACCGAAGACCCAGGCGATCGAGGCTGCCGGAAGCCACCGCTGGACGGTCGGGCCGAAGGTGTGGTGTCGCCAGGCCACGACGAAACCTGCTGCGCTGAGGGCGCTTCCGACGAGGAGGACCCAGTGCGCGAGCGCCCACGTCGGGCTCTCGAACATGGCCAGCAGGTGCGCGTCGATGGTGTCGCCGTGGCCGTGCGGGTGGAGCTGACCGCCGAGTGCGATCCCCAGACCGCCAATGGCGAACAGGATCGCGACGAGGCGACGGTCGGCGCGCTCGGGGGCGGGGTCGATCTGCGTCGAGTCGCTGGAACTGGCTTGGCTCGCGTTCGCGGCCTCGATGGCAGGGGTGCCCATCTCAGGCCATCACGAGGGTGTTGTGGGTGGAGACGATGCGCCACGAGCCGTCGGACTGGCGGACGATGACGCTGGTCGACATGGCCTGGTGGACGCCCGCGAGGGGGCCTGCAGGGCTGTCGAGCGTGTTGGCCGAGAGCGCGAGGACGACGTCGGCAGCGAGGGACTCGGCGCGGACCAGCTCCATCCGGTTGACGCTGCCGGCGTAGATGGTCGCGAAGATCCCGGCGTGCCCAGCAGCGATGGCCTCGGTCCCGGTCAGCTGGACGCCGCGGATGGTGATGAACGAGGCGTCGGTGGCGTAGACGTCGCCGAAGGCCGCTCCGTCGGCGGCATTCCAGGCGGACTCGAGGAGGGCGAGTGCCTCGGTCGCCACGGTCATCGCCTCCGAGGTCCGAACCTCGTCGGTCCCGGCCTCGGTGGTCAGGGTGGGTGCGTTCATGTCGTGCTTCCTTTCGCTGAGTTTATCTTGATTCATTAGTGCATCACTCAGTGAATATAGAACAACTCAGCGAACCTGTACAGTGGTTGTCGTGACGACTTCTCGCACCTACCGATCGGAGCTCCGGGAGCAGCAGGCCGAGCGCACTCGTGAACTCATCGCCGCGGCGGCCCGTGAGCGCTTCCTCGACGGCGGCTGGGCAGGGACGAGCGTCCGGTCCGTGGCCCACCTGGCCGGGGTGTCCGAGGCGACGGTCTACAACGCCTACGGCAGCAAGGCCGGACTCGCGAGCTCGCTCATCGACGCCGCCGAACAGAGCGCGGACGTCCGCCGTGTCGTGGGGGAGCTGACGGAACACGAGGGCAACCCGGTCGAGCAGCTGCGGGCATTCGTGGCCTTCGACCGGCGACTCTTCGAGCTGGGGGGCGACGTGCTGCGCGTGGTCGCCGAGGCGCGCCGCCAGCACCCGGAGCTCGGCGTGGCCTACGAGGAGGGTCGGCGGAGGGGCGAGACCGAGCGCGCGAAGGTCCTCGGCTCTTGGCGCAAGTCGTTGTGGCGCAAGGGGATCAACCTCGCCAGGGCGCTCGACATCTACGCAGTCGTGGTCTCGGTGGAGAGCTTCGTCATCGCCACGGAGGAACGCGGGTGGACCGGCGACCAGGTCGAGCAGTGGTGGCACACCACCCTCGTCGAGCTCCTGTTCAACCCCGACCGCGCTTAGCCCCCCGCGATCCCCGTTCGCGCCGCCGGAATGCGCGTGACCAGGACGCTATGCATTGCCCCACACCTCTGGGGCAATGCATAGCGTCGCCAGCTCAGCTCAGCTGTGCGGGCGGGACGAGTAAGGCCCCCGCCGCGTTTCCGCGAGCGGGGGCCCCATCGTCTGTCTCAACTCAGAACTTCTGGCCGCCGTGGCAACCGAGTGCGCCCGAAGGGATTCGAACCCCTAACCTTCTGATCCGTAGCAATTCGCGGCCGACGACTGGCCATGACTCTGCGCGACCTAATCAGTGCCATCAAGACGCATCGCCGCAGGTCAGGGCACTGGAGACGGCTGGAGTCGTCGCCACGCGGGTGTTGTCGGATCGTTACCCAACTTGCTGCCTGGGGACTTCTTGGGCCCCTTCTTGAGCCCGCTCGGACAGGGCCCACCGCGGCGTCAGGCCCCGACCGGTCACTAGGAAGAAGCGTCAGCCCGTCACCCTTGTCTAGGCCGTTGGCGCTAAATCCGGTGGCCGCGCTTCGGGAAGCCGGAGCGTGGTGCCACCGGCCGCCCGGTTTACGGATTAGGCGCGGAATGGAACATTATCTGCATGGCGTCGGATGAAGCGTTCGTGGGCACTGCGGAGGCGGCGCGCTGGTCGGCTCGCTGTCAGTTGCACAACTAGAAGGGCACCGCCACCTCGAGAAGGTCGCTCGTCACGGTGTGCTGCGCGGTGCGTCCGGACAGGACGCGGCAGAAGTCGACGGCGTCGAGCGTCAGCTCGGGCCCGCTCTCGCCCTTGGAGAATCTGCCGCCTGCTGGGCCGGTCAGGTCCAGGAAGAACGGGCGGCTGTGCCTGTCAGCCCACTCCTGGACGACGTCGGCAACGACCAGACCGTCGTGGTCGGGGGTCAGCACCGGTGCGCGCCCGGTCGCTCGGCAGATGTCCATTCGGTGCATCCAGGGGTCTCGAGTCAGGATCGTGTCGATCAGGTACCCGTTCGTCCAGCGCTCGGTCCTGCCGGCGACGTCCTGAGGGTCTGGCAGCTTCATCCGACGTATCAGGGTGGGAGTGCGCCGGCGCCCGCGTGCGGCGCGTGGGCCGATCGTGGCGAACCGGTCGACGAGTTCGCCGGTGGTGAGGTCGGCATGTTCCTGGACTTGCAAGGCGGTGAGGGCGTCCAGAGGGACGCCGCCGCGACGCTTGGACACCAAGGACTGCCGGAGGGTCTCCTTCAAGCCGGTCGCCATGAGCGCCATCCCCGTTGTGTGGCCAGCCATCGCTCTTACGTCCCACTGCGGACAGTCGGTGGGCTTAGTCCAGTCGCCGGGCGACAGAGAGCGCAGCAGGTCGAGGAAGCGGTGGTACTCGGTCTCCGCGAGCTGCATCGCTACTTCGCGGTCCATTCGTGGCCGTCGCGGCCCGGTCGCAGTTTGTTGATGGTCAGCGTTCATCGGGTCTTCTTCTTCCGTGTTTGTCCGGTCCGACTTCTGCGAGAAACATGTCCACAGCGCGCGGCAGGAGCCGACGCCAACGCTCGCCGCCCGGGTCGTTCGCGTTCTGCTGACTGGCCAATCCCGCGAGGATCCCGGTCCACAGGTCGGCGGCGTCGGGGTCGGTGATGCCGATGCGGTCCAAGATGCGGTGTAGCCGCTCGATGGCCTTCACGGCGAACGCGTAAGCCTCGGCGCTTGGCGTGAAGCCAGGGATCGGGCGCTGGTTCATCAGTGCATTCCGCTCCGGGTCCGCCGCCATGGCGTCGAGCCAGGTCGTCGCGACAGCCAGCAACGCGGCGCGCGGCTCCTCGGGGAGATCTGGCTCGAGCGCCGCCGCCGTCGCGTCGAACTCAGCCCACGCCTGCCCGAACATTGCATCGACCATCGTGAACTTTGAGTCGAAGTGCCCGTACAGCGAAGGCGCGCGCATGCTCACTCGCTCCGCGACGCTGCGCTGAGTGAGTCCCGACCAGCCCAGCTCGCCGACCACCGCCCACGCGGCGTCGAGGATCTCGTTCCGTGTGCCGCGTCGACGACGTGCGACCCTATCTGCGTTCGGTTTGCCTAACACGGTTAGGAGTGTGCGCCTTATTGACGGTCTGGTCAACGGGAAACCGCACCGTGGGACCACCCGGCGGGGCGACGACGTGGGCTATGCATCGCCTCGTTGGCTGGACGACGCAGGGACGCGCAGCGTGGGCGTCCGTGTCCCGAAGGTGCTTTCCCGGAGTCAGCGGCCGCCTTGCGGGTGCACTGACGCGGGATGACGCGGCCGGTCAGGGTGCAATTGCGGGGTGGCGGCTGGACACAGTGCTCACTGGGATTGCTGCGCCGGCTCGAGCACGAACCACACGGCCATCCCTCCTGCGTCCAACAGGGACCCCCACCTCGAGGAGAACGCGTCCACGAGCTGCAGCCCACGACCGTGGACTGCCAACGGGTCCTGACTAACGTGGCTGGGGTCGACGACGACGTTCGAGCCGCTATCACGGACGGTCGTGGTGAGCACCCCTTCGTCGAGGACGAGACGAAGCTCGCAGCCGGCATCGGTGTGGATCACGGCGTTGGTGACCAGCTCGCTCAGGCACAGGAGGGCGCTGTTGATCGTGGCCTCGTCGACGCCCCATGCGGTAAGGGTTCTGGACGCGAAGTGGCGCGCGTCAGCGACTGCTCGGGGGTCAGCAGCGACGGAGTAGGTGGCTGCGTGCGCGCCCTCGGGCACAGGCTCTGCCTCTAGGGACATGCTGGCACGGGTGGTGGCGCGCTGGATCCGGCGTAGCTCGCGGCCCAGCAACGCCCCCAGGTTCTTCAGGTCCATACGCTGTGGCTGGTCGAAGGGCTGCGCTGTATCGAAGTACAACGCAAAGCCACCGAGAACGTGGCCGGCCGCGACGATGGGGACCGTTGCCAGCGCTCGCGTGAACGGGGGCTGGCGGTCAGTGAACAGGCGATAACGGCGAGCCAGCTCGGCCAGTGACCCCAGCACGGCTTCCCCGGTGCGCACGGTGTGCGTCAGCGGGACGTCCTCATAGGCGTCAATCTCGCACCACGGGACGCCGCTACCGCCGGCGCGGTCACTCGCGGTGAACAGCAGCCGTCGCCCACCGCCCTCCGCGAGTGCCAGCCCCGCCCGATAGGCGCCCGGCACATCGGCCAGCTGGGCGAGCGCGGACCGCGCCCACGTCTCCCCCTCAGGGACGGGTCTGCTTGCGACGTAAGGCGCCACCCCCGCAGGCTATCGACGCCCCACCGAAGCCCGAAACCCTACGCGAGTACCTATCGCTTCACATCACAAACCGTCGTGGGCCGGTGAGGACGTTTGATAGGCAGCCAAGAGGCGGCGACGCACCCGGACTCGCACTCTCATGCCGATGAGCGGGCGCGGCAATCTAGGTGGCTTCACGCCGCTCGCGACGTCTCTCGCGGTTATGCCTTAATCGGTGAAGGGGCACCCGGACCCCCCTCCACGCACGTCTGCGCCATTCCATGCCCGGCTCGCCCGTCCAGTAGCAAAGGCACTCCAACTGGCCCGGATCAGACATCTCAGAACATCCCGTTGTCGTTGGCTGACGATGATGGAAGCACCTGCAGCACGTCCCAGTGCTCGACGACCTTCCCGTGCTCATCGAGGCGGAAGATGTCGATGCCCGCGTAGTCCTCGCTGCCGGGCCACGTCTGGCGGCAATGCAAAACCACGTGTTCGCCCTCCGCGATGGAGCGGATGACCTCAACGTGCTTGCCCGGGTAGTCACGCGCCATGCGCTCGAAGTAGTCGATGAACGCTTCCTTGCCGTCGCCTACGTGCGGATTGTGCTGCCGGTACTCCGCCCCGGCGTAGCGCTCGATGGCCTCGCGGGGCTTGCACTCGTTGAACATCAACTCGTAGAACATCAACTCGTAGAACATCTTGACGTTCTGCTTGTTGCGCTCCAAGTCGTTCGTCATGGTGACACCTCCGTCGCGTGAAACAGTTTCCGTTCCGGCATCCCACGCATTCCCTCGCCGAAGCGCGGGGCCGCTATGTCACACGACCGGATCTGCCACAGGTCGCGCGGTCTCGGACTAGCCTCAAATAGTGTCCACCAAGTCCGACCGACAAGCCGCTCGAGACGCCGTGGCGTTACCACGAGAGCCAGTTAGCTGTCCTGGTACAGCGCGTGGGCGATGCGATTGATCGCTTCCGCGGCGGCGAGTCGGATGCCTTCGACGTTGACCAAGCCCTGTTCCAGTATTCGCGGGCGGCGAAAGAACTGTGGAAGTTCTGCAACGTTCGTGACCCTGAGCTGGCGGCGAACATCATCCTTGAGCGTCCGGTGGTCGATTGGTGGGAACGCGGAGCGCCCCGGAAGCGATGACGCGAAAGGTGCACGCTACGAGTGCTGCATATGCCCCGCCAGCTTGGTCGTCATGCGGCGATTTGACGCACGTTCCTGTGGCCGAAGGAGTGCTAGTCAAGGTCAGCGCCCCTCAAGGGTGCAGTGCCGACGACGCGACCTTGAGACGTGCACGGGAGCGTTCGCCGAGCGATAGTTCGGCTAGTCGCTTGGGCTCATGTCTGCCCCGCCTCATTGCGCGCTTGGTAGTAGTAGATCGCCTGCAGCGACTGGAGTCGCTTGAGGTGCGCCGCGGACTTGGCTTGAGGCATGGCGGCAGTTATGGCCGCGAGCTTCTCCTTCGCGCTTAAGGAGACCTCCGGCTGGTTGAACGGTGTACTCATAGGGTCCGTGAGCCAGTGAAGGAACACCTCGGTGGAAACGTCCTTCCCGTCAGGGATTGGAGAGCGCGGCATTCCCAGACCAGTGCCGCCCATAGGAATACCTCCGAAGCCCGTGCCGCCTCCGGCTTGTCCACCTGATACACCGCCCGGGCTAGCTCCACCACCTTCCTCGCGGACAATCATGGTCAACGTCTCCGAGGGTGGCTGCCCTGTCGCACCCTCGAGGATCTTGATCGCAGCCTGAAGCTCGTCCTGACTCAACGGCGGTCTGGTGTCCTTGGGCCAGTCTCGAGCAGCGATCGCATCGGCAAAGGTCGGATGAGGGATCGGTGGCGGTTCGTTCACGAGATGGTCGATCACCTGCTGGTTGCGCTGCTCCTGCATGTACTGCATCGCTGCAACGATCTCTGGATCCGGCATCGCCCTCTCCTGCCTGTGGCTTTCGAGTTCCGCTTCATGCGCACGTGCGCTCGTATACCAGTCAACACCGGCCCCGAGTCCGCACACCAGCTGTGCGCGAGAGGCACTCGATAGGCGTGGAGGTCGACGGTCTCACCGGAGCCTGACCTGGAGTATCTGCTCGTCGCCTCGCCCCCGTCGAGCGGCGCCGACAGGCGGTGTGACGCGGCTGCTTCGCCGATATGACACACCCTCACCCGTGGCCAAGCGGGGCCTGCGGGCAGGCGTCTACAGGTCCTTGACCGCCCGGAGCGCCGCGACCGCGCGCGGGAAGCCGATGTAGGGGAAACAGTGGACCAGGGCGCCGACCACCTCGGCCTTAGTGTTGCCGGTTTGGAGGCAGGCGCGGCCGTGGGGGCCGAGCTGTGCGGCGGTGTCCCCGATGGTTGCCAGCGCACAAAGCACCAGCAGTTCGCGCTGGGCCAGGGTGAGTCCGTCCCGCGTGTAGAAGTCGCCGAAGCACAACTCAGTGAGGAATCGGGGAAGTGCTGTGTTGAACGGTTCGGGCAGATCCGCCAGATTCTCCTTGATCTCGTTGCCGTACAGGGGCTCCTGGACGGCAAGGCCCTTCTCGTATCGGTTCTGGTCGGTGACGGTGCCCTGCTCCGGCAACGGTAGCGGGATCCCGCGTGCCCGAAAGACCTCATTGATCGTGGCGACGGCGTTGAGGGTGCGGGGGAAACCGATGAACGGTGCCAACTGGTACACGGCCTCACGGATGGCAACGGGCCCGACACCGACGTTGAGCGCGGCGCCCGTGTGGGACGTCAGCTGCGGCAGTGCCTGCAGGCAGGCCAACACGGTGACTGTGATGAGTTCACGGGCTTGGTCGTCCAGGGCACCGGTGTCGAAGACGTCTCCGAAGATGAACCCGCGCAGGACGCGCATCAGCTCTGGGTCGTCGTCGGGCGCACTCACGTCTCGCGGCCCGAAAAGGCGCTCATACGTTGCCTCTGCGTGCACCTGACGCTCGGAGACATCGACGCCTTGGACTTCGTCAGCCATGTGGGCACTGTTGCTGCCGCTCTCACCGCCGTCAAGTTCACCCTGGGCTGACATCGCGGCTCGGAGAGGGCACCGCACGCATACTCCAGTATCAGTAATGACACCGCGCCGGCACGCGGCGAATTGGGCGCGTGGCCAATCGAGCTCCTGCGTCCACACCGTTCTCGAGCAAGAACGGGAGCACCATCGGGTATGCGGTGCGTGAACTCGCTGCCTCGCAGGCTTTGACTTCAAGTACTTGAAGTTCCTAGCGTTGTGGACATGAGCGCCATGACCACCCGCCACGACTACACCATCAAGGAGGCCGCAGCGTTGACCGGCCTGCCGGCCAGCACGCTCCGGTACTACGAATCCATCGGGGTCATCGCCCCGGTCGGCCGTGGGGCAAGCAGTGGGCACCGCGTGTACGGCGAGGAGGACCTCGACCAGATCATGTGGGTGGCCTGCCTCGCGGCCACCGGCATGTCCGTGGGCGACATGCGCAAATACGTCGCGAACGGGCAGATGGGCCCAGCCGCCGCCAGTGAGCAGATCGAGCTGCTCACAGGGCAGCAGCGTCGACTGGAGTCGGAGGCCAAGCAGCTCGTCCTCCGGCAACGTTACGTGGCGTTGAAGATCGACTACTGGCACGCCGTGGCCGCGGGTGACGAGGGCCGTGCCGAGCTGCTGTCGGGCGAGGCCCGCACCTTGGCCGACGAGCTCAAGCGAGCCAGCAAGCGGTAGAGCCATGCCGCCGCTCCAGCCTCGCGGCGGCATACCCCACGCACCTGCTCCGAGTTCCGGGCAGCGCCTCGCGCGCCCTGGACCTGACACGAAGGAAGTGCACCACTCATGCAATTCATCCAGAGCGGCGGTCAGACCGCCGTGGGGCCGGCGGACTGGTTCACCGGCACCGTCTTCATCGACGGCATACGCAATCCCGACGAGCAGTCGGCCGTGGGCTGCGCGCACGTCCGGTTCACGCCCGGCGCGCGGACCGCGTGGCACAGCCACCCGAAGGGGCAGACCCTCTATGTCACCGACGGCGTCGGGTACGTCGCGCGACGCGGCGGCGAGACGCAGGAGATCCGTCCCGGCGACGTCGTCTACATCGAGCCGAACGAGGAGCACTGGCACGGTGCCACCTCCGACCGGTTCATGGCGCACGTCGCCATCCAGGAAGCCGACGACCAGGGCCAGGTCGTGGCCTGGCTCGACCACGTCACCGACGCCGAGTACGGCGCCTGAGCCCAACGCCCCCAACCATCCCCAGCCCCTCGCTTCTCCCGAACGAAGGAATTCCCTTGCGCGTCAACGCCTATGCAGCTCCATCCGTCGGCCAGCCCTTGGCCCCGACCACCATCGAGCGTCGTGAGGTCGGCGCCAACGACATCCTCATCCAGATCGAGTTCGCCGGCATCTGCCACTCCGACATCCACACAGTCAACGGCGACTGGGGCCCGCAGCCCTTCTCTGTCGTCCCCGGCCACGAGATCGTGGGCCTTGTCACCGAGGTCGGCACCGACGTCACCCGCCACCAGGTCGGTGACCGTGTCGGGGTGGGCTGCATGGTCAACTCGTGCGGTGAGTGCTCCAACTGCACGCGCGGGGATGAGCAGTACTGCGTCAAGGGCATGGTCGGTACGTACGCCGCGACCGACCGCGACGGGACCACGACGCAGGGCGGGTACTCGACTCACGTCGTGGTCCACGCCGACTACGTCCTGAGCGTGCCCGCGAGCCTCGACCCGGCCGCTGCGGCTCCTCTGCTGTGCGCCGGCATCACCACCTACGCCCCGCTGCGGCACTGGAACGCCGGCCCGGGCACAAAGGTCGCCGTGGTCGGTCTCGGCGGTCTCGGCCACATGGCCGTCAAGATCGCCCACGCCCTCGGCGCCGAGGTCACCGTGCTCTCGCAGTCGCTGAAGAAGCAGGAGGACGGGCTGCGCCTCGGCGCGGACCACTACTTCGCCGCCTCTGACCCGTCGACTTTCGAGCAGCTCGCCAGCGAGTTCGACCTCATCGTCAACACCGTGAGCGCGTCCATCGACCTCGACGCCTACCTCGGGCTGCTCGCCGTTGACGGCACGCTGGTCAACGTCGGCGCGCCAGCAGATCCGCTGCGCGTCAACGTGTTCTCACTCATCGGTGGGCGTCGCTCCTTCGCTGGGTCGATGATCGGCGGCATTGCCCTAACCCAGGAGATGCTCGACTTCTGCGCCGAGCACCACATCGGGGCCGAGATCGAGGTCATCCCTGCCGGCAAGATCAACGAGGCGTATCAGCGCGTGCTCGCCTCCGACGTGCGCTACCGGTTCGTCATTGACACCGCGACGCTCTGATCACCCTTCTCCCCCAACGGACAGGAGCCTGACCATGGAGCTGCACGAGTTCCTCGAGCACGTCAACAGCGGCGCGCTCATCGAGGGCGGCTCGCCCGCGCACCGGTTCATGCACGCCGCCTCCCAGGACGCGCTGCGCATCCTGGCAGAGCTGAATGGCGCGTACCGCACCCCGGACGAGGTCCGGCTCCTGTTGGCAGAACTCACCGGCAAGCCAGTGGACGAGTCCGTGACCGTGTTCCCACCGTTCTACAGCGAGTTCGGCAAGAACCTCACCCTCGGCAAGGACGTCTTCATCAACGTGGGCTGCCGTTTTCAGGACACTGGCGGTATCACGATCGGCGATGGCAGCCTCATCGGCCACGGCAGCACGCTCACGACCCTGAACCACAGCGTCGACCCGGGCAGGCGCGCCGACATGACGCCAGCTCCCATCGTCATCGGCCGCCAGGTCTGGCTCGGCGCCGCAGTGACAGTCGTGCCGGGCGTGACCATCGGCGACGGCGCCATCGTCGGCGCCGGGGCCGTCGTCACCAAGAACGTCGCGGCCGGAGCGATCGTCGGCGGTGTACCGGCCAAGCTGATTCGCATGACCGGCTTCGGACCCGAGAGTAAGTAGTCGGCACGACTAGTTCCGAAGCCGACAGTTCGTACAGCCAAGAGCCGTCGCCCTCAGGCGGCGGAGTGAAGCAGTGAAAGCGTCCGGGCACGACCAGTATCACGAGGTGTTGCTGGCTTGTTCCCGCCTCGATGGTTGCAAGCCGCCACCAGTTGTTCCTGCCATCCCGCCCGTCTCGTGCGGGGAGCGATGCGAGCTGGTCAACTCCCATACGCGTACTTGGGGCTGCTCGTGTCCGGTCAGCTCCAGCGACCATGGCGGTGGGTTGGTTGGGTAGAACCTGGTCGTTGCTACTCGTCCGTCGGGGAGGAAGAGCTCGAGGATGGATCCGTCTACGAACCCCACGATGCCGTCGGCAGAACGCAGTTCGCCGAGGTCGGTGAGGGTGATCACGCCTCCGTCGGCCCTGGCGTCGTTGCTCGCATGCTCGCGATCGATCGTGACGCTGTTCGCGCCGTAGTCAACGCAGAGTTCGAGGTACTCATCCTGCCCGAAGTGCAGGCGCAGGATGCATGCGTCGCCTGCAACGGTAGACAGGGGGGTCAGCAAGAGCTCGAACTGGGCCCCGAGTCCGTGGAGGCTTCCGGGCACGTCCTGACCTGTCTGCTCCACCCGCAATGTCGACATCTGCGCAAGCGGCGCACTGGAGAGAGCGCCGTCAGGCCGGAGAGAGACAGCGCGAGGAAGGGTGAGCATCCCCGACCAGCCGTCCTCGAGGCACCACTCCGGGGAGCGTCCCTCCGTCGCCCAACCCCAGACGAGTGGGCCGTAAGGGCTCTGGCCAAGGGCCGATGCCGCATAGAAGTTGGGGCCGTGGTCGACCAAGTGCACGGCCGACGCCTTCACCTCCGGGCCGTCCTTAGGGTCCGGGGCTGCGACCGAGAGGACGTTCATGATGCCCTCGGTCGGCGACCAGGACCCGACGAGCGCGACGAGCTGACCGTCGACGACCAGTATCTGGGGGCACTCCCACATGGCGCCTGAGTCCCATCCATCGGTCCTCGTCCGAGGCATTCTTAGTAGGGGGCCTGCGTACGCCCAGGTTTCGAGGTCGTCGGACTCGTAGAGCCGAACCATGGCGGTCTCATCGGAGGTGCCGGCACCCAGGGCCATCCGCCAGGTGGGTCCGTCGTGCCACACGAACGGGTCGCGCAGGACCTCGATGTTCTCCGCTTCAGCTGGACTCTCCACGACCTCGCGCGGCGACGCGAAGGAGTAGCCGCCGTCGCTGGAGGTGGCCATCAGGGTGCGTTGGAGCGGCTCGCCGGTGACGTTTCCGGAGTAGAACGCCCGCACGAGGGACGAGTCGTCGAGGACGGTGTTCCCGGACCAGCACCCACCCCGGTCGCCCAGCTGCGGATGCGGGGCGATCGCCGGCCTGTGGTAGTCCCAGTGCACGAGGTCTGTACTGGTGACATGGCCCCACAGGACCGGCGAGGCAAGGTCGAGGGTAGGCCGGTACTGGTAATAGAGGTGGGCGACGTCCCCGACGAGGATCGGACCATTCGGGTCGTTCATGTACCCGGCGGGTGGGCGCACGTGGTACTTCGGAAACAGGTGCTCGCTCATCTAGCTCCTGGAGAAGGGCGTTGGTGAGGCGTTCAACATTTGCTCCGGCTCTGAGTCAACAGCTCTTGGACTGAGGGCCTCCGTGTCAACGCGCAGCGCTCCCTTGTGTCTCCGTCTCATCGACGCCGCAGCCTCGTTGCGTTCATACCCCAGGGAGGCAATCGCGTGGAGCACAGCATCGCGGGTGGTGTCGCGGACGTGTGGATTCCCGTTCACGACGCGCGAGACCGTTGCGATGCTCACTCCAGCGATCCGCGCCACATCCCTGACCGTGGGCGTGCCGGGTGTGTGCGGGTTGCCGGGCTGCGTGCGCGCCGACTGCAATCCCTCGTACGAGGTCGGCGTTCCTGGTTCGGTTTCCGCTCCGGAGTCGAGCTGATATATCACGGCATGATCACCCGCAGCAGAAGTCCCCGACGGAGTATCCACTGGTTCTGCACCGCCTATCGAGACCGCAGTATTGCTCCGCGAGGCGGAGGTTGCTGCGGCGCAGTCTGGCGCTGGGCGGGTTGATTGGGTCATGGCTGACATCGGGCGGTCCCACCTCAGCCCTTGACCGCGCCCGAGGTCATGCCTCGGATGAAGTAGCGCTGGAGTGCGAGGAAGACGAGGATCGGCACGATGATCGTGATGAACCCTGCTGCGGGGATGAGCTCGCGTCCTGCTCCGGTCTGTCCCTGCAGGCCCTGGAGTGCCACGGTCGCGACCGTGTTGTCGCCTCGTCCCAGGAAGATCAGCGCGACGAGCAGGTCGTTCCAGACCCAGAGGAACTGGAAGATCGCGAATGACGCCAGCGCGGGGGTGGACATCGGCATGATGAGGCGCCAGAACGTGGTGAAGTGGCTGGCGCCATCGATCTTGGCGGACTCGATGATGGCGGTAGGCAGTCCGGACATGTAGGTGCGCAGGATGTAGATGGCGAGAGGCATCCCGAACCCGATGTGCGCGAGCCACACGGCAAGGAAGGTCCCGTTGAGGCCAAGGCTGCCGTACAGCTTCACGAGCGGCACGAACGCCACCTGGCTGGGCACGACGAGCAGGCCCACGATGACGATGAACATGAGGTCCCGACCGCGCCACTTCATGAAGGTGAACGCGTACGCGGCGAAGGCAGCGATGAGGATCGGTATCACCGTCGCCGGGAGCGCCACGATGAAGCTGTTGAGGAAGGCTTGGCCCATGGGAATGCCGGCGGCGGGCGAGGTCAGGGCCTGGGAGTAGTTCTGGAGCGTCCACGAGGAATTGAACGGGTTGAAGAACGCCGTCCACCACCCCGAGGAGAACTGGTCGTCACGTGGACGGAACGAGTTGACGAGCATCCCGAGCGCAGGGACCACCCAGGCGATGCACAGGATGAGCAGGCCGACACGCACTGGCCAGGTCGCGCTGCCAGCACCGCTGCCAGGCTTGCTCTGGCGCACCTTCTGCGGTTCGTCGGCAGGCGTTCCGGTTCCGGGCTGGACTGTTGTGGTCATCGTGCAGCCTCCTCTTGGCGGAAGTGACGGACTTGGTAGATCAGGACCGGGATGATCGCGATCAGGAGGATGACGACGATGGCGGCCGCGTACCCGTTGTTGCCCTGGGTGTAGAGCTCGTCGTAGAAGCGGCGTCCGATGACGTCGGTGTTGTAGGCGCCGTTGGTCGTGACGTACACGACGTCGAACACCTTCATGACGCCGATGAGCACGGTGATGAAGACGGTGATCACCGTCGGCCAGATCTGCGGGACGATGATGTTGAAGAAGATCCGCCGCTCCCCCGCGCCATCAATGCGGCCGGCCTCGACGGTGTCCTCCGGGACGCTCTTGACCGCCGACGACAGCAGCACCATGGAGAACCCGACCTGGGTCCAGATCAGGATGATCATGAGCATCAGGCTGTTGAGGTGCAGGGTGCTCGTGCCGTACCAGAACACCGGGGCTCGGTTGAAGAAGCCCAGGACCGCGTTGAGCAGACCGGTCTGGGGCGCGCCCTCGGGCTGGTAGTCGTAGATAGTGCGCCAGATGGTCGCTGCTCCGACCATGCTGATGGCCATCGGTAGGAAGATGAACGTCTTCGTCAGCTTCTCGCCTCGGGGTCGTAGGCGGTCCGTGAGCACTGCGACGCCCAGGCCCAGCACCACGGTCAGGGCCGGGACGATGATGATCCAGAGGAGGTTGTTGGTGATCACGGACAGGAACGTCTTGTCGGTGACGAGGTCGGTGTAGTTCTTGACGCCGACGTACGCCGTCGAGTCCTCGTTGGCGAAGCTGTATTCGATGGTGACGATGGCCGGGTAGATGAGGTAGACGGCGATCGCGAGGATCGCGGGCCCCGCGAACATCCACGGTTTGACGCGGTCCTCCCAGCGGCCCTTGAGGGACTCGGCCAGTTTGTTGAGGATCCAGAAGATGATGACAGCGCCGCCGATACCGCCGACGATCGCGGTCACTGCGTTCACGAGCTTGATGGCCATGACACTTCCTCTCTGAAGTGGGACAGAGCGCTGGCAGCCTTGGGGGTGACCGATGGATCACCCCCAAGGCCGGGCGGATGTCAGCTGCCGGTCTTCGGGAAGCTGTCGTCGATGTTGGTGAGCGTCGTGTTGAGGTCCTGCTGGCCGGAGATCCACTTGACGGGCTCGGTCCAGAAGGTGCCTGCCCCCACCTTGGCGGGCATCAGGTCCGAGCCGTCGAAGCGTGCGGCGGTGGCCTTGTAGAGCACGTCGCTGGCGATCGTCTGGAGGGTCTTGTTCGGCAGCAGCGACACGTCCGCCGTCTTGTGCGGTGAGAACGCGCCCGCCTTTGCCTGCTCGACGCCGTTCTCCTTGCTCGCGATGAAGTTGCGCAGCTTGAGCGTGTTGGCGTCGTTGTTGAAGGCGGCGGCGATGTCACCACCGATGAGGACGGGGTTGTCGCCCTCGGTCTTGGCCGGGAAGGGCAGCGGACCCGTCTCGGTGTCGACCTTGGCGATGACCGCGTCGGGGAAGCCGCCCTTGTTGGCCACGAAGGTGGCCTGCTTGAACAGGTAGCAGCCCGGGGGCTGGGCGAACATAGCGTTGCCGCCGGTCTGGAAGTTCGTCGCGACGATGGACTTCGTGCCACCGCGCACGTTGCCCTTCGTGAAGGCGATCTTCTGGAAGTACTCCCATGCCGGCTTGATCTCGGGGCTGTTGAACTTCAGCTCGCCCTTGACCCACTTGTCGTAGTTTTCGGGGCCGGCGAAACGCAGGACGAGGTCCTCGATCCAGTCGGTGATCGGCCAGCCGGTGGCGGCGCCGGACTCGGCGGCGATGCACCACGGGGTCTTGCCTTCGGCCTTGATCTTCTCGGTGAGGGCGAGCAGTTCGTCGAGGGTCTTGGGTGCCGCGTATCCGGCTGCCTTGAAGGCCGGCGCGTCGGTCCACAGGACGCTCTTGACGCTCACTTCGTTGGGCAGGCCGTAGACCTTGCCGTCGGCACACGTGCCGGCCTCGACGATGCCCGGTACGAGCGTCTCCTTGTTCGTGGCGACGGTGGCGGCGTCGAACGGGACGAGCTTGCCCTGCTTGGCCAGGTCACACATGAGGCCCGGCTGGGGGAAAAGGCCCACGTCAGGGGGGTTGCCGCCCTGGACCTTGGTGCGGATCTCGGTGTCCCACGAAGCCGCCTTGATGAAGTTCACGGTGATGCCGTTCTGCTTGGCCCAGTTCGAGACGTCGGCCTTGAAGGCGGGCTCGCTGTCGGGACCCAGGCCGTACATCACCGAGACGGTCTTCTTGCCGGGGCCGGTCGCAGCAGAGCCGTTGCCGGTCGAGTTATTGGTACTTCCCGCGGACAGACAGCCCGAGGCGAGCCCGGCAACGCCAATCCCCATGATGGCTGTGATCGTTGCTCTTCTATTGATCATCTGTGCTTTCTCCTTGGAGGTTTGGGGGCGCCTTTGGCCCCACGCTGACCGGTCGCGCGTCTGCAGCCCGGCTTCGAAAGAACTCCGACGTCGCCGCCGGTGGAACGAGAACGGAGCACCGTGGATCTCACGGCACGTCACCCGCTGAAGGGTTCACGCCGATCAAGGGCCACCCCTTGATGAAATGCGGAATCCCGCGCTCAACTGCTTCTCCCGGCGTGAGCTGGGGCCCACGCGGAGTGTGAACTCGCCTGGTTCGACCACGCGGCGGTTGCCGGCTGTGACCAGTGAGCACTGCGAGGCAGGAATGCTGATGTCGACGTCCAGACTTTCGCCGGGAGGGACCTCGACCTGGGTGAAGGCCTTCAGCTCCTGTTCGGCCCAGGTGACGCTGGTCGTCATGTCGCTGACGTAGGCCTGCACCGTTTCCAAAGCCGGACGAGTTCCGCTGTTGGTGAGTCGTACCGTGGCATTGACGGCGCCGTCAGGGCAGGCGTCCGGGTCGTTCACGACAAGGTCGGAGTAGGTGACGGTGGTGTAGCTGAGGCCCTCGCCGAACGCGAATAGGGGGTCCTGGGTGAGGTCCGCGTAGTGGTCCCCGTGCTGGCCTCGCACTTGGTTGTAGTAGACCGGTTGCTGTCCGACGTGCCGCGCGAACGTGATTGGCAGTCGGCCGCTGGGTTCGATGAGTCCGAGGAGGAGTTCGGCGATGGCGCGACCGCCGCGCATGCCCGGGTTGAACGCTTCGATGAGTGCTGGCGCGTTCAGTGCCGACTCCGGCAGGGTGCTCGGCTTGGACTGGATCAGGACGACGATCATGGGGGTGCCGGTGGCGGCGACTGCGTCCAGCAGCGCGATCTGGCCCCCTTGGAGGTCAAGCGTGGCCGTGGAACGCACCTCCCCAGTGAGGGCGATGGTGTCTCCCACCACGACGACGGCGTAGTCGGCGGCCTTCGCGGCGGCAGTCGCCTCCCGAAGCTGTGCCTTGTCGACCGCGGCGGGGATGAAAGCCGGTGGCTGCGGTTGGCCGTCGGGCCCGATCGACCACTCGCCGTGGGGGGCGAGGGTGTCGATGTTGGCCCCGCGGGCGTACGTGACGGTCCAGTCAGCAGGCGCGACGGCGCGAAGACCGTCGAGCACCGTCTCCACCGACTCGCGTGGATGTCCGTCGGGCATCCACCGGACCTGGCCGGAGGCACCCGCCCAGTCGCCGAGCATGGCTTCGGGGCTGTCAGCGTTGGGGCCGATGACCGCAACCGTCCGCGATGCCACCTGGCCCGCGGCACGGCCAGTGTCGTCCGGGGTCAGGCCGCCGTCGAGAGGCAGGACGCCGTCGTTGCGCAACAGCACCAGGGAACGTCGGGTGGTCTCGAGGTTGAGGTCGATGTGTTCACGGCAGCCGATCACCTTTGCTTGCCGTTCGGGGTCGGGACGGCGAGGGTCCTCGAAGAGCCCCAGCTCGAACTTCTGCCGCAGAACCCTCCGTACCGCATCATCGATCTGCTTCTCGTCGACCAGGCCGAGGGCTACAGCCTCCTGCGCGGCCTCGAAGAAAGCTGGTGTGGCCATGATCAGGTCGTTCCCGGAGTTGACGGCAACCGCCGCCGCCTCGACCTGGTCAGCGCAGATGCGCTGGTCGTAGACCATCCGGCCGACGTTGTCCCAGTCGGTCACGAGTACGCCGGCGAAGCCCCACTCGCGCCTGAGCACGTCGTCGAGCAGCCACTGATGCGCGGTGATCGGCACTCCGTCTATCGACTGGTACCCCAGCATGAAGGTGCGGCAACCGGCGCCCACTGCCCGCTCGAATGGAGGAAGGAACCATGACCGAAGCTTCCGCGGGCTCAGGTCGGCCTCGCTCGCATCGCGCCCACCCAGAGTCTCGGAGTAGCCGGCGAAGTGTTTGGCGCATGCCAGCACGGCGGTACGGTCGCTGACGCCGTCCCCCTGATAGCCGCGCACCATGGCTGCCCCGAGCTCGCCGATCAAGTAGGGGTCCTCGCCGAAGGTCTCGTTGATCCGGCCCCAGCGCAGGTCCCGAGTGATGCACAGCACCGGCGACAGGGTCCAGTGGATTCCGGTTGACGAGATCTCGGTCGCCGCCGCGCGGGCGACACGCTGCAACAAGGAGGGATCCCAGGTGCAGGCCATGGCCAGCTGAGTTGGGAAGATCGTCGCGCCAGGCCAGAACGAATGGCCGTGGATGCAGTCCTCGGCCGTCAGCAGCGGAATGTTGAGCGGCGTCTGTTGGCTCAGTTCCATGACCTCGGACATTCGCGCCGGAGGCACGTGCAGCACCGACCCGGCCAACTTGGTCGACACGATGTCCACCAGATCCTCGTGTTGAGCATCGAGCATCAACAACTGTCCGACCTTCTCCGCCAGGCTCATCTGGGGCAGCAGGTCCTCGACCCTCGCCTCCACAGGAGCTTCCGGATCCAGGTACGTAACAGAGCGGACCGACTGTCCCACCGTGGTCTCCAAGTCATGAGTCGTCACAGGTCAAAGAGTTCTTTTCTCGACCGGGGTCGTGTGCAAGTGAGATGCGCCAAGACGGGTGCTGCGCCCATGAGGGCGTCTAGCTGCTCTCCGACCCGGAGTTGGTGCACTCCGAGAACACCCTGCGCGTTCCCGCTTGGGGGAAACGAGACGCTGCCAGCTCCGCATGGGGCTAGCCGTGGGCTAAGGGTCACAGTCGCTTTTGGCTTGGGAACCCTGGCCGATCCGTCTGATGATCGTGGAAATCTATGCGCTTAAGTGCGTAGCAAAGTTAAGCGCATAGATAGCGGCGTGGCAAGGGATTCCCGACTCCTGTTTTCATCGCGGGCTGGCCCTCGGGTGAGCGCCCTGATACGGCCGCCCGAGTCGAGCGAGACGACGTCGTGCGCCCGGCTGCCCGGCCTATTGGCTTAGATGCCCGGCTCGTACCCCCTGGAAGACCTGCCGGTCTATGCGCATATAGTTCGCATCAGGAGGTTGCCTGATGCGCAGGGGTCCCACGGTTTACGAGGTCGCCGAGCGAGCTGGCGTGTCCATCGCGACGGTGTCCTTCACTTTTCGGCGACCCGAAAAGGTGAAAGAGGCGACACGTCATCTGGTCCACGCGGCTGCCCGCGAACTGGGTTACATACCAAGCGGTAGCGCCCGGGGACTGGCCGGTGGCCGGACAGGTGCCTTGGGCTTGATATCGCTGGATTACCGGCCCGTCGCCGCCCCAGAAATCGGAGCTATCTCGGGTTCGAGGGATGCGAATGATGACTTCCGCTCGTTCCCGGTGTTCGTGGACGAAGTCCAACGAGGCGTCGAGCAGGAGTGCTGGCGCCGAGGGTATGCAGTGATGATCGCCGGAGCCAATCCCTCCAACGCCGAAGCAGTTCTGACGGACATGGCCGGCCGGGTCGATGGCTTTGCACTGTTCTTTGCTGGAATGGCGGACGACGCGGAGGTCCGCCGCGTGGCTGAACGGCTGCCAGTGGTGCTCCTAAGTGGACCAGGCGATGACGCGCTGAGCACGGTCCGCGTGGACAACGCGGCTGGGATGCGGGCTCTAACCACACACCTCGTGGAGACACACAACCTGCGCCACCTGCGCTTTGTCGGCCCTACCTACGACTCGGATCGGAGGGAACGCTACGACGCGTTTCGCGAGACGCTACGCACCGCCAAACTTCCCGTGGCGCGCAGGCCATTGGCGGCAGCCGGCGATCATCGAGAGGCCATTTCGGACCTGATGGAGCGCAATGAACTCCCTGACGCCTTCGTGTGTGCAAATGACGAAGTTGCACTGGCGGTCATGGACACGTTGAAAGAGCTCAAGATCGATGTCCCGGGACAGGTTGCGGTCACAGGCTTCGACGGACTCGTTTCGGGGCGATTGATTAGCCCCCAGCTCACCACCGTTCGCCAGCCGATGGAGGCCATGGGCGCGACAGTGGTTCGGGTCCTCATTGACCGCATCGAACAGCCGGGGATCCCCGCAGTCTCGGAGTGCCTGCCCGTCCAGTTGATGGTGCGGCAGAGTTGCGGTTGCCAACCCAACTAGGCGAAGCGAACAGCACGGTCGAGCTTCCTTTGGCTGCGCCGGACCTGCCACCTACGCCGAGTCGATGCGTTGCAGCCTGGGAGTGACGCGGGTCCGCAAGAGCGGAAGAGCACACGGCTCGCGAAAGCCATCCCCACTGAACCCGTTGAAATTCGCACCCGGAGCAGCACGACGACTTCGCCGGACGTGTGACACGCCATTCGAGCCTGCCAACACGTCTGCCACTCCGGGCGAATGGGCGCCCATAGTGGGCCGAAGTGACGCGCCCATATCGGCCACATCCGTCCAGGGGTCCCGGTCGTTCATTGATGCGAAAGCCGCGTGAGGGCGCGGATCACGAGCCCGAGCCAAATGGGGGTCACGGGTCGGGCGTTGCTGCCTCCCCTGCGGCGTCCTGCCTGGACGCTGCTCGCGCCGGGTCCTGGTGAAGGTGCCGGTCGATGGCATCGGCGACGGCGCCGTCGGTGAGCGGGAGCGCGTGGGCGTATTCGCGCAGGGTGGTGGCGGCGTCGGCGTGCCCGAGCCGGGCCTGTGCGGCGAGGATCTGCCCGCGTGCGACCAGGAAGGTGGCCACGGAGTGTCGCAGTCGGTGCAGGGTGGCGTCCGGGACTCCGGCGGCGTCGCGCACCAGCGCGAAGCGGTGGCCGAGGACTTCGGCGCCGAGTCTGTGTTGGTGGGCCAGGTCGGGGCTGAACAGCCATGGACCCACCGGTTGCCCGGCTCGCGTCGACCATTGCCGTTCCAGGTGGTGCCACAGCGCGGCGGTGGAGCACCCGACGCTGAGGGTGCGGCTTCGTCCCGACTTGGGCGTGGTGAGCTGACCGGCGGACAGGGCGCGTTCGATGGTCAGGACGCGGCCGTCCAGGTCGGCCAGGCGCAGGGCGGCCAGCTCGCCGCGGCGGGCGCCGGTGTCGGCGGCGAGCCGAACCAGCAGCAGGTCCTGCTCTGCCCGGCGCAGCCGGCCCGCGGAGCCGGTGTCGCCGGGGTGGTGGTTGGCGTGGGCTTCCAGGACGGCGGTCTCGGCGGTGGCGATCAGCGCCCGCACGGCCTGGTCGGGCAGGGGGCGTCGGGGCGGGACGCGGCCGGGGCTGCGCATCCCGCGCAGGGGGTGCTCGGGCAGGATGCGTTCGTCCCAGGCCCAGGACAGCGCCGAGCGGAGCACCCGGAACCGGCCACCGACCACGGACAGGGTGGCGCCGGCGGCGGTCCATCGGGTCATCGCGGCGCGCACCAGCGCCGGGCTCAGGCGGGCGGGCGGCACTTGGGCGATGGGGTCGGCGCGCAGGGCGCGGGCCACGGAGCGGTGGCTGACCAGGGTGGCGGGCTTCCACGGGTGGTCGGCCTCCAGCCACTGACTGAGCAGGTCGCCGACGGTCAACGCCGCGGACCGGGTCAGCGGCTCGGTGGTGAGTAGCAGGACTCGTCGGGCGTCGGCGTCGGCCTCGGTGCCGTGCACCGTGACCGACAGCTGGCGACGGCGCCCGGTGAGTGGGTCGGGGGCGGTGGGGACGCGGACCTCCCACACCCCGGGCCGGCGCTGGCGTTGCGTGCCGCTCCCCCGCCGGCGGGATCCAACAGCAGCGGGCGGCGTCTGGGTCATCGCACCAGCCTGCCCGCGCCAGTTTCGGCTGCTCGCAGACCCCGATGCAGGGATGGAACGAGGGATGAGGGACGCCTGCGGCTGTCCGCACCCTCAGGGACGAGTAAGGCCCTGACCGGCGTTGCCGCAGGTCAGGGCCCCAGTCGTCTGTCTCAACGCAGCGTGCGCCCGAAGGGATTCGAACCCCTAACCTTCTGATCCGTATTCGCGGACGGCGACTGGCCGCGACTCTGCGTGACCCGAACAGGATCCCCAAGGCATATCGTCGCAGGTCAGAGCGCTGCCGACGTCTTGAGTCGCCCCGGGGCGAGTGTTGTCGGATCGATACCTCGCCCACTCAAGTTCGACTCTTTGGGCCCAATTCTGAGCCCAAAGATATTCACTCTCCCGCCGTGGTCTTCCTACAATGGGCCGCCCGCGTGAGCGGAGAGGATGGTGACGTCTCGGGCTGGATGTCGCACGAGATGGTGCACGGAGCTGCTGAGTTGGATGCTAACCTGCGCAGTCGCCTCTGTCCGAAGATCGGACGGTCATCGGTTCGAGCCGCCGTGGCCACGCGTGAGAGCGATGCTCCGCAAAAGTCCAATGTCAAGCTCCGCGACATCGCGGCACACGTGGTCACACAGTCGAACGAACCGCGTCACGTCATGGGAGCAAGCGGGGGCACTTCTCCAGCAACCGTCGACCCGGCACATAGCGCTGCCTTGCGACGCCGCCGCCACGGACCAACTGGGGATCGATGCCACCCACGGGTGGCCCCAACTCGTCCCAGCCCACCGGCGCTCGTCCTCGACCGCAGTGCGTCCCGCTGGCCGCGGTGTCGTGTCAAGCAGTTGGGCAAGGAGGTCGCCTTCAGTGCAAGACCTGCGGCCTTCGTCCGCCGGGAGACCGGGACTGGTGTCAATTATCTAGGGCGCTGTGGTAATCCCATCGCTGGTCCTCGGTCATTCCGCCCCAGACTCCGTAGGGCTCGCGCGTCTGAAGGGCGTGATCGCGGCAACACTGAAGTACGGGGCAACTTTCACAGACAGCGATGGCCTGGGACAGGCGTGAGCGACGGTTCAAGCCCCGTTCTCCCTCGGGATGGAAGAAGAGCTCTGGGTTCGCCTGCCTGCAGGCGCCTTTCAACTGCCAATCCCACAGATCGGCGACGGGAGCAAGGATCCGCGCTGCTCGCACTATGCCGACCTCAACCGTCCGCGTGGCCAGTACTGAGCGTTCGTTGTCCCGCACCGTGGTCGTGCGTAAACGCCGCGCACCTCTGAGCTGCGGCGTGGCCCAGGTGGGTGCCCGGCTGCTCTGGTGTTCCCTCGGATGTGTCGGTATACCGCGGGGCCAGGGGTGGTGCCCCGACCTCGTCGTCACCGCGGAGGTCCTGTGGCATCATCGCCGATTCCTCCCTTGAGGTGGAAAGGGTTGGAGTACCAGCCGACTCGGGCGCGGACACCGAGCCGGCTGGTGGCTTTTGGGTTGTGGGCCGGCGTGTCGATCGTGGAGGTCCTCCGAGGGCCGCTACTCGCGCGGGCCGGCCTCCGGGGCAGTGGCAGAGGCACGGCCCGCTCCCTGCTTTCGTTCTGGAAAGCTGATCCAAATGGGCGCCGATGTGTCCGAAGCCGTCATTCTGGGCTCATGTCTCCTTTTCATGTGCCCGGCCAGTGCTGGTCCAGGGTGCGCTGAAGGAAGTTGTTTCCGAACTTGCGTTCAGGGTCGACCCGGTCGCGCAAGGCAAGGAAATCCGCGAAGCGCGGATACGCGGGCGCCAGAGAGCGGGCCGAGGCGCAGAAGACTTTGCCCCAATGGGGGCGTGCGCCGAGCGGCAGTAGGGCCCTCTCGATCGACGGGAGAACACGCATCAACGCGGGCATGTCGCGGGTCCATGTGAAGTGGATGGCGACGACATCACGGCGGTATGAGCCGCTGAGCCACAGGTCGTCCGCAGCGACCGTCCGGATCTCGGCCGTCTGCAAAATGCCAGCGAACTGAGGCAACAGTTCGCGCAGGCAGGCGATGGCTTCAAGTGCGACTGGTCGCGGCAGAAGGTACTCACTTTGGAGTTCCTCCCCACGGCTGGGGGTGAAGGCGAGCCGGAAGTGCGGGAGCCGCTCGAGCCACGCGCCGACGACCCCGCCTTGCTGCGTCACCGCGTCGGTCTGGGCTCCATCCAGCATGTGCATCGTCCGGTTCGCGCGGACGGTGCCGAAATCCATGACCGGCACCTGGGCGTCGCTCCGGCTCTTGATCCACATCTGGCCGATGCCTTCGTCGCCGAACCGGGTGAACAGGCTGACGCTGTGGGCGCTTCGGGTGATGTCGTCGAACCGACTCTCCAAGGTCGACCACGTCAGCCCCGTGTAAACGTCTTGGCGCATCAGGTAGCTGGGCTCGATATCGAGCTCGAGCCGAGTCACGACTCCAAGCCCGCCGAGCGCGACGACACTTCCGGCGAAGTCGGGCTGACCCCGGCGCAGACTGCGAAGGCGTCCATCCGGGCCGACGATGTCGATGGCCTGCACCGCCGCCGCCAGCGAGGAGTTGTGGTCGCCCGACCCGTGGGTTCCCGTGGCCACCGCGCCGGCAACGGAGATGTGGGGCAGTGAGGCCATGTTCGCCAGCGCCCATCCCTGCTCCTCGAGCGCGATGGCGAGAGCTCCGTAGCTGGCACCCCCACCCACGGACACAATCCTTTGCGCGGGGTCGATGATGGGGTCTGGCGGTATGCGTTCAAGGCTGACCAACGTCCCCGTGGTATCGGCGATGTCCGTGAACGAGTGCCGCGTGCCCAGGGCTCGCACGCGCACAGCCTGGGCGATGATGTCCTGGAGCTCCTCCACCGTTTCTGGGCGCACGAGCCGCTCAGCGGCATACGTGTGGTTCCCGGCCCAGTTGGTCAGCGATGCGGCGCCCACTTGGCTCCCGCCGTTCGCAGGGTGCAATGTGCTCACGGCGCACTCACAGAAGACTGCTCGATAGTCACTCGTCGAGATGGACGGGCGAGGGGAACGCGGTTTGTCGCGTGCTGGCGTTTCGGAACCTGAGTTGTGCCGCGGATCACCAACTCCGTTGGGACGGTGAGGGTTGCCTTCGGGGTCGTGGGATTCTCGAGGCTCTGTACGAGCATCTCCGCGGCTCGCCGTCCCTGCGTGTGAAGGTCTTGGCGAACCGTGGTGAGGTCCATGACCTCGGACAACTCGTGGTCGTCGATTCCAATCACCGACAGGTCCTGCGGAACCCGGAGTCCCAACCTGCGTGCGGCTTGGACGACTCCCATAGCCATCTCGTCGGATGCTGCCAGGACTGCGGTCGGGCAGTCCGAGCCCAGGAGAAGGTGCGAGACCGCGCTGGCCGCCGAGAGGGCCGTCCACTGGGCGTCGACAATGAACGACGGCGGCGGCCGGAGCCCGTGGTCGGCCATGGTTTGCTCAAAGCTGTTCAGCCGCTGAAGCGGTGTTTCGGTGTGGGCGACGTGGTCCGGAACGGAGCCCACGTAGGCAATGCGCCGGTGGCCCAGCGCGATCAGATGTTCTGTTGCGCTGCGTATTGCCAGTGCGTCGTCGACTCGAACGACAGAGCGGCCCGGAACGGGTGTCCCGACAGCAACCAGGGGAAGGTTGAGCCGGTCGATCACCTCCAGCTCAGCCTCGTCCACGGGGATGTTGAGCGTGATGATCCCGTCGACGCGTTTGCGCAACATCGCCTGGGTGAGTCGGCGGCGACGGTCGTATGTGTCTTCTTCCAGGTCTACGAGGAGGACGTGGCGGTTGTGCTCGCGCAGCGTCCGGTCGATGACACTCAGGAGGGTCGTGAAGTACCAGCGGGTTCGAAACGGCGCCACGACGGCGATGAGCTGCGTGCGACCAGAGGCGAGTGAGGCTGCGGTGGGCGACGCCACGAATTCCAGCTCTGTGGCGACCCGCAGGATCCGGTCACGCGTCTCTGGATGCACGTGGTCCAGTCCTCGCAGGGCGCGGGAGACGGTGGCGACTGAGACATTTGCAGCGTTGGCCACGTCCCTGATGGTGCTTACGGACATGGCTAGGGACACCGATCCGCGACGAGGCGTGCGCATTCGTCGTATGCCACCTGTACTTCGGGTGCGGCAGGCGCGGAGAAAGTCCGGACTCCTCGGTGTGCCCACACGGGCGGCGTGGCCGAGCCGGTGAGCACCCAGGCTGCTTGGCGCGCGGCTCCATCCGCGACGTCCTCACCGGCGTCAGGGACCTCAACCTCCAGATCCCACATTGCGGGGGCGATGAGGCGAACTGCCTCGGAGCGGGCTCCGCCCCCGACGAGGGCGACACGGGTGATGGTCACGCCTTGAGCGCGCAGCCCGTTCATGGCCGCTCCGAGTAAGCCGAGTAAGCCTTCCACCGCTGCGCGGGCCAGGTTCGCGCGGGACAGGTTGCCGACAGTCATGCCGTGCAGCTCCCCGCGCGCTTGAGGCAGGTTCGGTGTGCGTTCGCCCTCGAGGTATGGCACGTAGACCAAGCCCTCCGCTCCCGGTTTGGCGCTCAACGCCAGTTGGGACAGCTGGTCGTGATCCACGCCGAGCACTCGGGCGGTGGCGTCGAGCACGCGAGCCCCGTTGAGGGTGCACGCCAGCGGAAGGAAGCGTCCTGTGGCGTCTGCGAATCCCGCGGCGGTGCCCGTCGGGTCGGTAGTGGGGTTGTCGGAAACCGAGGCTACGACCCCTGAGGTACCGATGGAAACGGTCGTCTGACCGGGCCCCAGCCCAAGTCCGAGGGCTGCACCAGCATTGTCGCCGCAGCCAGGGCCAAGGTCGAGGTGACCGAGACCTAGGGTGGCATCGCCAGTGCCGGCCCGCTGATTTGGGCCCAGTACCCGCGGAAGCTGTATGCGGCGGATGCTGACCTCGTCGCGCCGTAGCGCCAGCGCCAGCAAGTCGCGGCGGTACCTGTTGGTCACTGAGTCGAAGTATCCGGTGCCCGAGGCGTCTGAGCGGTCGGTGACAAGCGTGTCGAGAGATGCGGCTCCAGACAGTCGCCAGGTAAGCCAGTCGTGGGGAAGCGCGATGGCGGCGATGCGGGCCGCATTGTCGGGTTCGTGATCGGCCAGCCAGCGCAACTTCGCGATGGTGAAGGCAGCAAGCGGCACGGAGCCGACCGCTTTTGCCCACCATTCAGCACCCTGAGCCGTGTCCCCATACCCAAGCTCGGCGACGAGGCTCTCGGCGGCGCCGGCGGAGCGAGTGTCGTTCCACAGCAGCGCCGGGCGGATCACCCGGCCCGCGACGTCGAGGCAGACCATGCCGTGCTGCTGGCCTGCGACGGAAAGGGCGGCGACGTCATCCAGGCCGCCGGCGTCGGTGACTGCGGCCTGCAGCGCGCGCCACCAGTGTTCGGGGTCTACCTCGGTTCCCGCTGGGTGGGTCGCGAAGCCGCGTCGGATCAGCTGACCAGACGCAGCGTCGCGGATGACGACCTTGCAGGACTGGGTGGAGGAATCGACCCCGGCGACAAGAGGCACGGTTAGCCGATGAGGTGCTGGAGGGCCAGCTGCTGCAACTTGACGAAGCCGTAGTCGCGCTCGGCGGCGTTGTCTATGTCGAAGTCGTCATCACCGGCGAGGAGGTCCTGGACCGTCTCCCCGGAAGCCAGGGTCGGCTTCGCCAGGTCGTAGACGCCTGCGTACGCCATGGCTTCCTGAACACGGGGGTCGGCGCGGAACGCGCGGGCCTTGTCGGCGAGCATCAGGTAGGTGGACATGCACGCCTTGGCGGACTCCCACACCCCATCCATGTACTCGGTGCGGGACGGCTTGTAGTCGAAGTGCCGGGGCCCCGTGTAGCGCGGTCCGTCGGGGTAGCCGGGGAACCCGTTCTCGACCAGGTCGACAGTGAAGAACGCGGACATCAGGTCGCCGTGCCCGAACACGAGGTCCTGGTCGTACTTCAGCCCGCGCTGACCGTTGAGGTCGATGTGGAACAGCTTGCCGCTCCACAGCGCTTGGCCCAGTCCGTGGGTGTAGTTCAAGTTGGCCATCTGCTCGTGCCCGGTCTCGGGGTTGAGGCCGACGATGTCGCCGTGCTCGAGCTCGGCGATGAAGGCGAGTGCGTGTCCGGCTGTGGGCAGGAAGATGTCGCCCCGTGGCTCGTTCGGCTTGGGTTCCAAGGCGATTCGCAGGTCGTAACCCTGTGACTTGATGTAGCCAGCGATGGTGTCGATGCCCTCCCGGTAGCGTTCCATGGCCGCGAACACGTCCTTGGAGCCGTCATATTCGCTGCCCTCGCGTCCGCCCCACATCACGAACGTCGTGGCGCCCATGTCATTGGCCAGGTCGACCGCGCGCAGCACCTTGCGCAGGCCGAACCGCCGAATACCGCGGTCGTTGGACGTGAGGCCGCCGTCCTTGAACACGGGGTGGCTGAACGTGTTCGTGGTGACCATCTCGATGACGAGTCCGGCCGCGTCGGCGGCCTTCTTGAACCGACCGACGATCTTCTCCTTCGTCGCCTCGTCTGCATCAAAGGGGAACACGTCGTTGTCATGGAAGGTCACGCCCCATGCGCCCAGTTCGGCGAGTTTCTCGGCGTATTCCCACGGGTCCAGGGCAGGGCGGGATGCAGACCCGAACGGGTCGACGCCGGTCCAACCGACGGTCCAGAGGCCGAACGAGAATCTGTCTTCCTTGGTGGGCTGGCGAAGCATGACGTGTCCTCGATTTCAGCTGGCGAAAGGGGTTGAGAGGGAAGAGATCTGAGCTGGTGTAGTGAGCACGCGGGCCTCGCCAACGACTCGTCGCCTGCCCACGAGCCGGAACGACTCCCGCAGCGGGAGATCCTCGCTTGACGATCCGACCATCACGGTGATCTCGCCCGGCTCGACGATCCGCTTGAGATCGAGGCCGGTGAAGGACGTGCGGTCCGCGTGGAGTTCGAACGTGACCCGCCTGCTCTCCCCTGGGTCGAGCAGCACCTTGGCGTATGCCGTGAGCTGCTTGAGCGGTCGGGTGACCTCTGCGACTGGGTCTCCGAGGTAGAGCTGGACGACATCCGCCCCAGCGCGGTCGCCAGTGTTGGTCACGGTCGCGGAGATCTCCACCGACCCATCCACCGGAACTTCGGTAGCAGACAGCGAGAGAGAGGTCACGGCAAACGTCGTGAACGACCGACCATGGCCGAAGGGGAAGAGCGGCCGAGGGTCGAGGTTCGACACGCCCTCGCTGTACCACCCGAGCGGCGCAGCGAGGTACGTGCCCGGCTGCCCTCCGACATGGTTCGGGATGCCCACAGGCAGCTTGCCACTCGGGTTGAGTCGACCTGACAGGACACCCGAGATCGCCTGACCACCCTCCACGCCCGGCATGAACGCCTGAACCATCGCGGCACACCGTCCTGCGAACGCGCCGAGCGCGTACGGGCGACCGGAGATCACCACGAGCACTGTCGGCGTACCGGTTTCGAGCACCGCTTCGACGAGCTGGGCTTGGATGCCGGGCAGGGTGAGGTCGACGGCGTCGCAACCCTCCCCGGACGTGCCCTGCCCGAAGAGCCCGGCGAGGTCACCGACGGCGACGATGGCCACGTCGGCGGCGCGGGCGACTTCAACTGCCGCGCTGATTCCGGAGCGATCCGGCTCAAGAATCGGGACACCCCTCTCGTGGGACACGCGCTGCGGGCCGAGCTCGGCCCGTAAGGCAGAGACCAGGTCGTCCATCTGGAGTCCCAGGCCGAGCTCGGGATATCGCGGTAGGACGTGGTTCGGGTAGGAGTAGCAGCCCAGGAACGTGCGTGCGTCGTCGGCGCACGGCCCCACGACAGCAACCTTGGTGCCGTCCGTGAGCGGAAGCGTGCCGTTGTTGGCCAGGAGAGTGACGCTCTCTTCGGCAAGTCGGCGCGCGATGTCCCGGTTGCGTGGACTGTCGAGGTCTACCGCCTCGCCGTCGTGCGTCACGTCGTGACCCTCGTCGAGCAGGCCCAGCTCGATCTTCTGTCGGAGCACCCGGCGCGTGGCACGGTCCACGTGGGACTCAGCCAGCGCCTCGGATTCCACGGCTTCAACCAGATGTCCGAAGGTCTGGGTGTTCGGCAGCTCGACGTCGATGCCGGCCCGAAGGGCGGTGGCACCGGCCTGGAGAGCGTCTTCGGCAACCCGGTGCATCGACTCGAGGAAGGTGACCGCCCAGTAGTCGGACACCACGGTCCCCTGGAAGCCCCAGCGATCGCGAAGCACGGTCGTGAGGAGCTCGACGCTGGCTCCCGCGGGGACGCCGTCCACATCCGAGTAGGAGTTCATGACGGAGCCCGCACCGCCCTCGCGAATGGCCATTTCGAACGGTGGCAGGATCATGTCTTCGAGCTCGCGACGTCCCATGGGGGCGGGTGCATGGTTGCGGCCTGCCTTCGACGCCGAGTACCCGGCGAAGTGCTTGAGGGTGGCGATGACCCCCGCTTGCTGCATGCCCTGGACGTAGGCGGAGCCGAGCGTGCCGACCAGGTAGGGATCTTCTCCCAAGGTCTCCTCCACGCGCCCCCAGCGGTAGTCGCGGACGACGTCCATCACCGGGGCAAGGCCTTGGTGCACACCCAGTGCACTCATGTCCCGTGCGATCGCGTCCCCCATCTCACGGATGAGCTCGGCATTGAAGGTCGCGCCCCAGGCTATGGACGCGGGGTACACGGTCGCCCCCATCGATGTGAAACCGGTCAGGCATTCCTCATGAGTGATCGCCGGGATGCCCAGTCGTGACCGTGCCACTACGGCGCGTTGGTACTCGCGCAGCTCTGCCACCCCGTTCTCCGCGCTCACCGGCTCCGTCCCGAAGGGTCGGGTCAGGTGGCCAAGCCCATGCCTGATGGATTCCTCCCAAGGGGCACCGTCCCCCATGGCGTTCGCCATGGGGGCCACGTCGCCCGACAGGCTGGAGGCAGTCCTCGGCGTGGGCCAATAACTACCAAGCTGGCCCACCTTCTCCTCCAGCGTGAGCTCCGCGAGGAGGGCCTCGACGCGCTCCTGCACCGGTGCCGAGGGGTCGTTCCAGACGTTCATCAGTGCCTTTCGATCGTGGAGGAAACGCCGTTCACTTGCTGAATCCGGCCGTGAGCCCTGAGACGAGTTGCCGTCGGCCGACCATGTAGGCCGCCAGCAGAGGCAGTACGGACAGCACGACCGCCGCGAGCACGGCGGGAATGTTGACGGAGAAGGAGCCCTGGAATGACCAGAGGGACAGAGGCAGGACACGCTTTGATGCGCTCTGGGTGAGGATCAGCGGGAACAGGAAGCCGTTCCAGACGTTGAGGGCGTCGTAGATGGCCACTGTGACGATGGCTGGCTTGCTCAAAGGCGCCACCAGGCGCCACAGGATGGTCCAGTCGCTCGCGCCGTCCATGTGCATCGACTCGAAGAGTTCGTTCGGCAGGTCGCGCAGGAAGTTCACCAGGATCAGCACCGAGATCGGGATGGCGAAGGCGATGCCGGGCAGGATGATTGCGCGAAGCGTGTCATAGAGGCCGAGCTGGACGATGAGGTAGTAGACCGGGATGATCACGCCCTGGATCGGGATGGCGATCCCCAGCAGGAACACGTCGAACAGGCGACGCGAGAACAGGCCTCTGTTCCGCACGACGACGTATGCCGTCAGCAGCGACAGGAAGACGGTGACCGCGACCGTCGTCAGGGTGACGAAGAGCGAGTTGAGGAAGTAGTGGGAGAAGTCTGCGGCGAAGACTTCCCGGTAGGCCTGGAGCGTTGGCGCATGAGGCAGCGAAAGCGGATTGGCCGAGTAGTACTCGGCCCGAGGCCGCAGGCTGGTCACCAGGATGTAGTAGATAGGCAGAATCACCAGGACCAGCCAGATCCAGCCGAACAGGCCCCCGATGGGATTGCGGTTGGCGACACGGCTGCGCATGTCAGGCCCCTTCCATCTGGCTGTCCATCTTGTTGGACCCGGACAGGCGGTTGAGCAGGTAGGACACGAGCAGTCCCGCTGCGACGAGGAGCACTCCGACCACGCTCGCCCCTCCCATGTCGTAGGCGCGGAAGCCACGGAGGTACATGTCGAGCGGCAGGATCCGCGTCGCGTTGCCGGGGCCGCCGTTCGTCATGACGAAGATCAGGTCGAAGTAGGTGAGCGAGCCCACGATCATCAGGGTCGAGGACGTGATGATCGTGTTGCGCAGCTGCGGGACGGTGATGTTGAGGAAGGTCTTCACCCGGCCCGCACCGTCGATCCGCGCCGCCTCGTACATCGTCTGCGGGATCTGTCGCACCGCACCCTGGTAGAGCAGCGAGTGGAACGGGATGAAGCACCAACCGATGACGAACACGATGGCCGGCATGGCCAACCCGGGATTCCCGAGCCAGTCCTTGGAGAGCCAGTCGACTCCGACTGCGCTGCCGAGCCCGAAGTTGGGGTCGAGGAGCGCCTTGAAGGCGATGCCGACGGCGGCGGAGGAGAACAGCAGGGGCAGGAAGTACAAGACGCTGAGCACCGCGCGGTAGCGCTCCTGCCCCGCCATGAACACCCCGAGCAGCAAGCAGATCGGGAACTGCGTGATCCACGTGGCAGCGGTCAGCAACAGGCTGAGCCACATGGCGTGGCGCACGACCGGCTCGCCCAGCATTCGCGACCAGTTGGCTGCACCGGCCCACTGAGGGGTGCCCAGTCCGTCCCAGGTCATGAAGGACAAGGCCACCACTCCCACCAACGGCACGATGGCGAAACCGATGAAGAACACCAGTGAGGGGACTGCCAGCCAGGCCGACGGCCCGGTGCGCGACGACCGCGGCGCACCGGGCTGCTGGCGAGCCTTGAGGCTCATGGTCACTTCGCCGAATTCATGGCAGCGGCGAACTTCTCGGGGCTCAGCTGGCCCAGGAAGACCTGGCTGAGACTGCTGAGGAGTGCCTGCGCCTGGCCGGAGCTGAGCGCCTGGTCCCAGGAGAGCTGGAAGTGGGGGGCCTGCTGGACCATGTCGTAGACCGACGTGAGGAACGGCGCTTGGTCCGACTTGGCCAGCTTGTCCTTGGCGTTCGTCGTCACTGGGACGTTGCCACCCTTGATGAGCTCGTCGACGTACGAGTCGTCGAACATCGCGTCGTTGAGGTACTTCAGCGCCGCTTCCTGCTGGGTCTTGGTAGCAGCGGCCGAGATGGACCAGAAGTTGGCGGGGTTGCCGACGATGTTCTTGGGGTCGCCCTGACCGCCGGCGACCGCCGGGAAGGTGCCCCAGCCGAGCTTTCCGGCGGCGACGAACTTGGGCGCGTCGGTCAGGAAGGTGGAGTAGACCCATGCGCCTTGGAGCAGCATGCCCGCTTTGCCGGTGTGGAGGAGCGCGGCGTCGGCGTTGGCGTCTGCCACGACGGAGCCGAACTTTGAGCCGAACGCTCCGGCCCTGACGAGCTGCTGGATCATGTCGAGCGCCTGGAGCATCGCCGGGCTGGACCAGGCGTTGGGCTTGCCGTCGATCACGTCTTGGAAGGTCTGCGGTCCGCCGACGCGGTCGGCGAGGTACTCGATCCACATCAGCTCCGGCCACTGGCTCTGGCCAGCGAGGGCGATGGGGGTCGAGACACCTGCAGCCTTGAGCTTGGCGACGTCACTGAGCAGTTCGTCGAACGTCTGCGGCGGCGCAGGGATGCCGGCCTTGGCCAGCACGTCCTTGTTGAAGTAGAGGACGACCGGCTGCGTGTTGTTGTTAGGAACGGCGTAGAGCTTGTCGCCCACCTTGCCGGTGTCCAGGATCGACGGAATGAGCCTCTGCTGCAGCTGCGCGGTGCTGGAGGTGAGGTCCAGGACCTTGTTCGACTTCACGTAGTCGTTGAGGGCTCCGCCGCTCCAGCTGTAGATGAGGGTGGGGGCGTTGCCCGAGCCGACAGCAGTCCGGACCTTCTCCTTGTATGCGTCGTTGGCGAAGTACTCCGCGTTGACCTGCTGCTTGGGGTTGGCCTTGTTCCACTGCTCGAAGGAAGAACGGAAAGCGGACTCCGAGCCTCCCGTGAGGGTCCAGACAGAGAAACCGCCTGCTGGTGCAGAGCCTCCGCCAGGCTGGCTGCCGCCCCCGCAAGCGGCGAGGATGAGGGCGGTCGCCGCCGAGACCGCGGTGAGGACGACGGTGCGTCGGGTGAGCTTCATTGCACTCCCTATCTTGTCCGAAACATTTCGATATTGTTTCGATGTGTCCGCACGATAGGTCCGTGCGAGGCCGCCTGGCAACCCCTAGTGCCGGAAAATTTCGAGGCGTGAACGGCAAAGTGGACGAAACATTTCGAATCGCCTAGCCTCATGCTGTGACCAAGACGGAAGCGACGCTCGAGGATGTGGCTGCTCAGGCCGGCGTCTCCAAGGCAACTGCGTCAAAGGTCTTCAACGGGCGTGCCGACGTCTCCGCCGCGACTCGAACCCGGGTGACCGCCGTGGCGGAGGAACTCGGCTACGTGTCGCCTCGTCGGGTGGCCGACGCCAGGCAAACCCAGGTCTGGGTGGTCTTCGACATGCTGGCCAGCCACTACGCGGGTCATGTGCTGGACGGCCTGCTTACCGAGTCCCGCGTCCATGACGCAGTGGTAGTTGTTGCGCAGTGGCGGCAGGCAGAAAGCCAAGACCCACCCCCCGGCTCCGCGGCTTGGATTCGTCAAGGGATAGCCAAGGGCGCGAATGCTTTCGTCCTCATCACGACGCCGGTAGGCGCCGACCATGTCCGGGCGTGCGCGGTGGGCGGCGTCCCGCTCATGATTGTGGATCCCGCGAGCCAAGCGCCTCAAGAGGTGCTGAGCGTTGGCGCGACGAACTGGCGAGGCGGAGTACAGGCGACCGAGCACCTCATCGGTCTTGGTCACCGCAGGATTGCATTCGTCGGAGCGCTCCCTTCATCAACCGCAGGACGGGAACGCCTGGCTGGATACCGCTCGGCCATGGAGTCAGCTGGACTCGTCGTAGACCCCAAACACTTGGTCCTGGGTCACTTCAGGACCGAGGACGGCATGGCATGCCGCGACATCCTCCGCGATGGCGGTCGTCCGACCGCCATCTTTGCGGCCAACGACGCGGTCGCCCTCGGCGTGCTTCAGGCCGCCCACGAGGTCGGGCTGCGCGTCCCAGAGGACTTGTCCGTGATTGGGTTTGACGACAGTCACGCCGCGGTCGGAGCGACTCCGCAACTCACCACGGTGCGCCAGCCATTGTTCGACATGGGGCGGATGGCGATGCGTTCTACCATGTCAGTCGTTCGCGGGGATCCGAAGATCACGCCGCACATCGAACTGGCGACAACGCTGGTGGAGCGGGAGTCGACGGGGCCGGCGTCCATGCTGATGAGCAACCCACGACTGGCTGCTGGGGACGTCGCGGGCCCGTAGCTGACGGCGGCGGCCGTGTCACCGCAGGGTGGCAGATGTCCGAAGCACGGCGTTGGACTGGCTCAGGGAAGCTCGTCGAATCGCCAGGAGCAATTCCAGTCGTACCGCTCCCCTGGCCGGAGGACCGCGCTGCCGAAGTCAGGGCGGTTCGGGGTGTCGGGGAAGAGTTGTGGTTCGAGGGCGATTCCCGCGTTCTGCCGGTACCAGCCTCCGTGCAACGACGGCAGGCTGCCGTCTAGGGAGTTGCCGGTGTAGACCTGTAGCCCGGGCTGGTCGGTGGACAGGGTTAGAGCCGTTCGAGTGCGTGCTGAACTTAGTCGCGCCACCTCGCGCCTTCCTTGGCCGTTGAGCACAAAGTTATGGTCGAGGCCTCGTGCGAGAGCTATCTGTTCGTGCCCTTCTCGGATCACGTCTCCGATCCGGCGCGGTTCACGAAGGTCAAACGGTGTGCCGTCGACGCGCCGCGGAGCTCCAACCGGGATCCCCGTCGGGTCGATTGGAGTAAACAGGTTGGCAGCAACCCAGAGTTCGTGGTCGTCGACCGTTCCCGCGGCCTCACCATTCAGGTTCACGTATGCGTGCTGGGTCAGGTTGACAACGGTCGGGGCGCGCGTGGTCGCAGTCATGTGGAGATTGACCGCGTCTGTCGTGACCGCAAATGTCGCTCGCACGACAAGCTCGCCGGGGAAGCCCTGGTCACCGGCAGGGCTGACTAGGTTGAGGACGAGCATGGACGACGACTGTTCCACGACATCCCAGATTCGGCGGTCGAATCCGTCGTGGCCACCGTGCAACGAGTTGCCGTCGCGGTTCCGGTCGACGTCCACCCAGTGCCCATCCAGCTCAAACCGACCTCCGCGGATCCGGTTCGCGTACCTGCCGACCGTGGCACCGACATAAGCGTCCGAGGCCAGATAGTCGGCGACGGTCGGATGTCCTAGAGCGACGTCACGCCGCACCCCGTCACCGCAGGTGACGATCAGACGGTGGACGGTCGCGCCGAGGTCGAGCACATGTAGCTCAATCCCTGTCCTATCGCCCAGCACCAGACTGCGCACTGGTCGACCGCTGGGCATCCTTCCGAATTCGCTGGTGTGTGTCACGCCTGGGCAACCGTCCCCACAAATGAGAGAAGCTTGGCGCTTGGGGCAGTTGCTCTCAAGACTTCATCGCGTCGTTTCCCGACGGGAGTATCCACGGCTGCAATCGTAAGGAACACCGTCGAGGTGATCCAACCAATCGAGATGATCAAGAACAGGGCAGGGCGAGCGCTGCCCTGACGGGGTCTGGTCTTGAAGATGCGCACGAGATGTCGCACGGCCGGCGAAAAGTACTCTCTGACCTGCGCATATGCGTATATCTGAAAGCGGAAGGTCGACGGTCCGAACAGGACCCTAGGGGGCGCGACCGCACCGAGCGGTTTCTGGTCCTCGCCCCCGCTTGAGCAACCATCTACCCCCGCGCTTGCTGACGAGTCTTTCGGGTCATGGTCGTCAGGATGTCAGCGCAGTCACGGGGAGTCGCGTCATGTCGTCCCACCGTCGAGGGGTCAGGTGGTTAGCCATACGACAGGAAACGACTACCGGCGACCCCCCACACCGTGGGCCCAAGAATGGGCCCAACAAGTCGGCTCCCGGGGGACGCAGGCAGCCCCGGCCGTGTAAAGCGGCGCGGGGCTGTGACCTGCTGGTTTCTGTCTCAACACAGAGTGCGCCCGAAGGGATTCGAACCCCTAACCTTCTGATCCGTAGTCAGATGCTCTATCCGTTGAGCTACGGGCGCGAATGTCGCCCTGAGATTCCTTGTGGGATCGCCCAGAGCAACGACGGGAAAGACTACCGGCTCGACCCCGTGCCCACGAAATCGGTATGCCGCCAGCCCCGGGCGCGCACGCGGCATACCGACGCGTCCTGGTCGAAAGGGGGGCCGGGACGGCGCCTTGGGCAGGGTCGACGGCGGCCGACACCGCCGTGAGCTGCCATCTCGAAAGGCAAGAAACGCAACGGATTTCGAGGGTTTCTTGCAACGCTTGCAAGAAGTCCGCAAGCGGCGAGGACCTACCCGTCGGTTGTGAGGCTTTTCACGAGCGATCTACGACCCTCGCGGTATCTACTGGCGCGTAGCCGGGCGTACGGTGACCAGATCAGAAGCGTTCACCATGTGGACACGGCGTCGTCGGACCCGGGTCGGTGGACGCATCACCTCATTGATCCGGGTGGCACACACCCGGGCGAAAGGGATGGCCGATCACATGACGACCGAGGCGACGCAGACTGACCAGCGCGCAGGCGGCACCACGCACGCCCGCCTGCAGGCATGGGTCGACGAGGTGGCCGCGCTGACCACCCCTGACCACATCGAGTGGGTCACCGGCTCCGACGCCGAGTGGACCCGACTGACCGAGAAGCTCGTCGAGGCCGGCACCTTCGTGCGCCTCAACGAGGAGAAGAAGGCCAACAGCTTCTACGCAGCCTCCGACCCGACCGACGTCGCCCGGGTCGAGGACCGCACCTACATCTGCTCCGTGGACGAGAAGGACTCCGGGCCCACCAACAACTGGATGGACCCGAACGAGATGAAGGACCTCATGCGCGGGCTCTACGCCGGCTGCATGAAGGGCCGCACGATGTACGTCATCCCGTTCGTGATGGGCCACGTCGAGGCGCAGAACCCGATGTTCGGGGTCGAGATCACCGACTCCGAGTACGTCGTGGTCTCCATGCGCGTGATGGCCCGCACCGGCGTCAACGTGCTGCGCCGCATCGAGGAGCTCGGCGAGAACGCCAAGTACGTCCCTGCCCTGCACTCCGTCGGCGCCCCGCTCGAGCCCGGCCAGCAGGACGTCAAGTGGCCCTGCAACCCCGAGAAGTACATCGTCCAGTTCCCCGAGGAGCGGATGATCTGGAGCTTCGGTTCCGGCTACGGCGGCAACGCGCTCCTGGGCAAGAAGTGCTACTCGCTGCGCATCGCCAGCGTCATGGCGCGCGACGAGGGCTGGCTGGCCGAGCACATGCTCATCCTCAAGCTCATCTCGCCCGAGCAGCAGGTCTACTACATCGCCGCGGCCTTCCCGAGCGCCTGTGGCAAGACCAACCTCGCCATGCTCGCGCCGACCATCCCGGGCTGGAAGGTCGAGACCCTCGGCGACGACATCGCCTGGATGCGCTTCGGCGAGGACGGCCGGCTGTATGCCGTGAACCCCGAGTTCGGGTTCTTCGGAGTCGCCCCCGGCACCAACGAGCACACCAACCCCAACGCGATGAAGACCATCAACAAGGGCAACTCGGTCTTCACCAACGTGGCGCTCACCGACGACCAGGACATCTGGTGGGAGGGCCTGGAGAACACCCCGGCCCACGCCACCAGCTGGAAGGGCCAGGACTGGACCCCCGACTCCGACGAGTTGTCCAGCCACGCCAACAGCCGCTACTGCACGCCCATCGAGCAGTGCGACATCCTCGCCGACGAGTACTACGACCCCAAGGGCGTGCCGATCTCGGCGATCTTCTTCGGTGGCCGCCGCAAGACGACCGTGCCGCTGGTGACCGAGTCGCGGGACTGGATCCACGGCACGTTCATGGGCGCCACGCTCTCGTCCGAGACGACCGCTGCCGCGACCGGTGCGGTGGGCGTCGTCCGCCGCGACCCGATGGCGATGCTGCCGTTCATCGGCTACAACGCGGGTGACTACTTCCAGCACTGGGTCAACCTGGGCAAGGACGCCGACGCCTCCAAGCTGCCGAAGATCTTCTACGTCAACTGGTTCCGCCGTGACGAGGACGGCGGCTTCCTGTGGCCGGGCTTCGGCGAGAACAGCCGCGTCCTCAAGTGGGCGATCGAGCGCATCGAGGGCAAGGCTGCCGCCGTCGAGACCCCCATCGGCCACGTGCCGACCCCCGAGTCGCTCGACACCTCCGGCCTCGACATGAGTGACGCCGACATCGCCGCGGCGCTCAAGGTCGACCCCGAGGAGTGGAAGGCCGAGATCCCCGCAACCTGAGCACCCCAGGGGGCGCTCAGGTTGCGGGGTCAGCCGGTCCGCTGCTCGAGGACGGTGAGGTCACGGATGGCGTACTGGTGGTGGTACCACTCCTCGTTGACGATGCAGCCCACCACGTCGGACACCGGGAAGTCCGCCGGCTCGGGATAGCCCGGCTCGGTGACCGGAGTGGTCCGAGCCGCGAGCTTCTCGTCCGTGAGCCCGTCCACCACGGTGCGCATGCTGGCCATCCGGTCGCGCCGCAGCTCCAGCACCTCGTCGAGCGACGGTCGCGCCGACTGGTCACGAGGCACCGCGGGGATGTCGCCCATGTCGTCGTGGGGCAGGTCCAGCGGACTCCACGGCGACGGGTCGCCGAGCAGGGCGCGGCGGATCCAGGCGTCCGTGGCGAACACGAGGTGGCGCAGCGTCTCGATGAAGGACCACTCCTCGTCGACCCGCTCGTGCAGCAGCCCGGGGTCGAGTCGGCGAGCCCGCTCGACCGTCTCGGCCCACCGGCGTTCGATGATGTCCCACGCCTCGCGGAACTCCGCGGGCGTGTGCGGCCGCATCTTCGCGCGGTCGGGCTCCAGGCGGTCGAGCTCGGCCTCGACGAACCCGGTGACGTCGACGCCATTGACCGTGAGCCGCTCCACCTCCCCGCTGATCTCCACGTCGACGAGCTGCGACCCCCTGATCCTCGCGCCCTTCAGGGCGACGTTCTTGAACCGCGCGTTGGTCAGGTAGGTGTCGTCGAAGACTGCCTCGCTGAAGTCGAACCTCCGGAACGTCGCCCCCCGGTGGGAGCTGTCGAACCCGGGCTTCTCGTCGTGGTCGGTCATCGCGTCGGCCAGGTCCAGGCACCCGACACCGGCTGCCAGCCGGGCGGTGGATCCTCGCCCACCCGGCCGTCGACGGCCTCGCGCAGCAGGTCTGCGTGACCGGTGTGGCGGCCGTACTCCTCGACCATGTCGAACAGCAGGCGACGCAGGTTGGCGTGGTTCCCCTCGTCGTCGTGTGCCTCGACCAACCGGCCCACCCCACCGTCGGCCAAGGCCCCGGCCACCCTCGACCTGGCCCGCGCGACCGCACCGTCGTAGAGCGCGTAGAGGACCTCAGGTGAGTCGCTGGCCGCCGACTCGAACTCCCAGTCGTCGCTGCCGTCCCAGCCGTTGTCGTCCCACGCAGGGTCCATCGGAGCGCCGGTCAGCTGCACCGTGAACTTGTAGTCCTCGTTGGAGGCGAGATGCTTGAGCAGCCCGCCGAGAGTGAGCGTCGAGGCGCCGATGCGTCCGCCCAGGCCTGCGGAGTCGAGCCCGTCCACCTTGAAGCGGAACGTCGCGCGGAGCCGGTCGAGGGCACCCAGCAGCGCATCGGTCTCGGTGCCGGCCAGCGGCGGCTCCCAAGGGGTGTCGGTCGCGGGGGCTGTCGTTCCCATGCCTGCACGGTAGGACTGGTTCCGGACATTCGGCTACCGCATCCAGCCCTACCCTGTCCTCATGTCGCCGTCCGACACCAGCCCGACCGCCCGGGCCCTGCTCACCCTCGAGCTCGTCCAGGGCAGTCCCGGCATCACCGCCGGGCGCCTCGCGGAGCGTCTGGGAGTGACCGAACGCGCGGCTCGCCGCTACGTCGCGATCCTGCGGGAGGCCGGCATACCCCTGGAGTCCGAACGCGGCCCCTATGGGGGCTATCGCGTTGGCCGCGGACTGCGGCTGCCCCCGCTGATGTTCGAGGCGAGTGAGGCGCTGGCCCTGGTCATGGCGGTGCTGGACGGCCACCACCAGGCCGCGGACCCCTCCGATCCCGCGGGGAGTGCGCTCGGCAAGATCATCAGGGCCCTCCCGGAACCCGTCGCCGCCCAGGCGGAGGCGGTCCGCCGCGCGACGGCGCCCGCCCCGGACCGCTCCGCCGCCCGGCCGAACCCCCAGACGACCACCGCCCTCGTGCAGGCCAGCATCGACCGGGTGCGGGTGCGGATCGGCTACCGGACCGAGGCGGGGCGCGAGTGGTCACAGGACGTCGACCCGTGGGCAGTGGTGGTCCGCCACGGCCGCTGGTACCTGCTCTGCTGGAGCCACGCGGCGACGGCCCTGCGGGCCTTCCGGATCGACCGGGTCACGGCCGTCGCCACCCTCGTGGAGAGGTTCGTGCCACCGCCGGACCTCGACCCGGTCGCCGAGCTCGAGGCCCACCTGTCGGCCGGCTGGGAGTACGCCACCGACGTCGTCGTGGAGGCGCCGCTCGAGACCGTGAGCCACATCCTCCCCCGCGGGCTCGGCCGGCTCGAGGAGACCTCCGAGGGCGGCACCCGGCTGGTGGGGAGCACGAGCAACCCCACCTGGTATGCCGAGCAGCTGGCTGTGCTGCCCGCTCCCTTCCGCATCGTGAATGGTCCCGAGCTGCGCGCTGCCGCGCAGCAGATCGCCCGGCGGATGGCAGACGCCGCCCGCGACTGACCATCGCGGCAGCGTCGGAACGGGCGCAGGCAGCACCTTCGTCCGACCTGATCGCGAACACGGCACCTCGGTCGGTGCGGTCGACTATCTTCGTGCCGTCCGCGCACGGGGCGCGTGTCGAGGAGGGGGCGCGGATGGCCGCGTGGTTCAGGAAGAAGGAGTCGGGAGTCGCGGCGGGCGTCCCGAAGGCCTGGAGCGCTGCACTGAACGAGGTGCTCAAGGGGTTGTCCAAGGGACACGAGGACCTCCCCGCCGAGGTCCGCTCCTACGTGCTCACCGGCGAACCGGCCAGCTGCCTCGGCAGGGTGGCCACCTGTCAGGACGCCCCCCACGTCCTCGGTGGGGTTCCTTGGGGGGCTATCGCGTCGGAGACGGCCAACGGCAGGCTGTATGCCGCCCTGCCGATGGTGCCGACGGAGGTGCTGCTGCGCTGGGCACGGGTGCTCGAGACCGCGGTCGTGGCCAACCTGTGGCACGTCCAGCTCGAGGAGATCAACGGTCGTCGCACGATCGAGGCGCTCCTGAGGGCGGTGGCCACGACCAACCGCGTGGCGGCCGACAGACACGTCCGCGAGGCCCTGACCCATGGGATCCTCGAGGACCTGCTCGAGGCGGACGGCAGCCCGCGTTCGGCCCTCCTGGCGCGGGCCTTCGGTCCCAGCCCGGCGACCTACCAGTCCGGCCTCGGCGATGTCCGCACCCTGCTCATGGTCCTGCCCGACTACGACGAGGCTGTGCAGCGGCACGCCGACGAGGTCCGGGCGGCGATCGGGCGGGCCAAGGCTGCCACCGTCCTGATGGTGGTGGAGCTGCTCGCAGCCCTCTCGCCCCAGACCCGTGAACTGTTCGCCGACGAGATCACCGACCTCGCCACGGCGACCAGTGCCCGGGTCCGCGACGCCGCCACCCCGATGGTCGCGAGCGGCGGTCCGGCCTTCACCGGGCCACTGCGGCAGCGGGCGACCGCGGGCAGACCGGAACAGCGACTGCATGCCCTGCGCCTGCTTCGCAGCCTCGCCACCACTGCCGAGGACCGCGCATGGACGGAGGCGACCGCAGCCGCCGACCGGGCGCCCAGCGTCCTGGCCCTCGTCGAGGAGTGGTCCAGTGCGCCCGCCCCCGACGACGCTCCTGAGGTCGTGCCCGACACCGAGCCGCGTCCGGTGATCGACTGGACGGTGTCGCTCACCCCCGCCCTCCGCGACGTGTTCGAGACCTTCCGACGGCAGACGAACGAGGCGATCGACAAGTCCAACGCCCAGATGGTGCGCCAGGCCGAGGCCTTCAAGGCCCACCACGGGACCGCACCCACCTGGCTGCAGTCGCGCCCTCACCTGGCGCGGGGCGAGGTCGACGACCTCCTGGGACGCATCGCGTCGGGCCGACCCCCGCGGACGGACGGCAAGGGCAGCGGCGGACCCCGCTCCAACACCGGTGCGGCGTTCATGCCAGAGCTGGCCCGGCACCCCGACGTCACCCTTGCCGTGCTGGCGCACGTGCTTCATCACTTCGGGCTGCTCGTCCAGCACGACGGGACGATGGACACCCAGTCCGCGGCGTGCTTCAACGCCCGCCACGCCGCCCTCGGCACTCCCACTCTCAACGAGCTGGCCGCCCTTTACGACGACATGGGTCTCGACGGAGCCCGCGCCGTCCTGCGTCGCCACTGCGCCAGCTGGGGCGAGGTCCTCGGCCGCGACTGGCCGCGGGAGGCAGTGGCCCCGTTCGTTGCGGACCACCTCGACGAGCTGTCGGCCTCCCTCGGCCGCCAGAACGACTGGTACATCGACGATGCCGCCACCTACCGGGCCATCGCGACCCTGTCCACGCTGCCCCGCGCCCTCGTGGAGCGGCTCTTCCCCGTCGCCCTGACCGGGCCCAAGGCGCACCGATCGCTGGCGCAGGAGGCCCTCGCCCGACTGCCCGAGCGCGACCAGCGCGTCACCACCGCCCTCGCCGACGGGAAGGCTGAGGTCCGGGTCGAGGCGGCCCGCTGGATCGGCCGCGTCGGCATCGCGACCGCGGTCCCCGCCCTCGAGCAGGCCCTCGCCAAGGAGAAGCAGGACGTCGCCAAGGGCGCCATCCTCGACGCCCTGGAAGCGCTGGGCCAGCCGGTGGAGAACTACCTCGACCGCGACACCCTCGCGATCGAGTCCGAGAAGGCGGTCGCCAGGGGCCTGCCCAAGGACCTCGACTGGTTCCCGTGGGGCGCCCTGCCGCAGGTGCGGTGGGCCGACAGCGGCGAACAGGTGGCCCTGACCACCCTGCAGTCGTTGTTCGCGCAGGCGGTGAAGGCGAAGTCCCCAGAGCCCAACGCGATCCTGCGTCGGTACTGCTCGATGCTCGCGCCCACCGACCGCGTGCGCCTCGGCCAGTTCGTCCTCGACACCTGGATCGCCAGGGACCTGGCGCCCGTGGACCGAGAGACCGCGGAGGCTGCCGCCCACACCCAGGCCGGGTGGACCCACCGGTGGATGCAGAACAACCCCGCCCACTTCCAGGACGACCCGCTGCTGGGCCTGACGGTGGAGCAGATCGCAGCGCACTACCTGCCGGCCCAGCTGCGCCAACCGCGGGGTTCGGCGACCACCACCAAGGGCCTGCTGGCCGTCGCGGCCGCCTGCGCTGGCGAGGGGGCTGCGGCGTCTGCCTCGCGCTACCTCCAGGAGTGGTACGGCATGCGCGCCGCCCAGGGCAAGGCGTTGATCGGGATGCTGGCCTGGGTCGACCATCCGAGCGCCACCCAGCTGATGCTGTCGGTCGGGTCCCGGTTCCGCACCAAGTCCTTCCAGGACGAGGCCACGCGTCAGGCCGAGGCGATGGCCGAACGCAAGGGCTGGACATTGAACGAGCTGGCCGACCGCACCATCCCCACGGCGGGGCTCGACGAGTCGGGAGTGCTGCAGCTGAGCTACGGCGAGCGGGTGTTCACCGCGTCCCTCCTGCCCGACCTGACCCTCGAGCTGCGCAACCCCGAGGGCACCAAGGTCGCCGCACTCCCGACCCCCCGCAAGACCGATGACGAGGAGCGGGTCAAGGAGTCCAAGAAGGCGCTGGCCACGGGGCGCAAGGAGGTCAAGGCGGTCGTCAAGCTGCAGAGTGAGCGGCTCTACGAGGCCCTGTGCACCGACCGTGACTGGGCATTCGAGGACTGGGACCGCTATCTCAACCGGCACCCGCTCATGCACCTGCTCGTCCAGCGCCTCGTCTGGGCGGCCACCGACGAGGCCGGCGAAGCCGTGCTGTTCCGACCGCTGGACGACTTCACCCTGACCGACCTCGCCGACGACGAGGTCACCCTCGCCTCGGGCGATCGCGTGCGACTGGCTCACGACACCAACCTCACCGCCGACGTCGTGGCCGCCTGGCAGGAGCACCTCGCCGACTACGAGGTCACGCCCCTCTTCCAGCAGTTCGGCAAGGGGACGTTCACGATCGGGGATGCCCGGCGCAAGGACAAGGAGATCACCGACTTCCGCGGCTGCCTCATCGAGGCGTTCAAGCTGCGAGGGCGGGCCACCCGACTGGGTTACGCCCGGGGGAGCGCCGAGGACGGCGGCTGGTTCTACTCCTACGAGAAGCGCTTCCCGACGCTCGGCATGAGCACCCGGATCGAGTTCTCCGGCAACGGCCTCCCCGAGGAGAACCGCACGGTCGCCCTGACCGGACTCGGTTTCCAGCGCCACTCCGAGAACGGGCACACCTCCGCCATGTCTCTCGGCGAGGTCCCCGCGGTGCTGCTCTCCGAGGCCTACAACGACGTGCGGGTCCTCGCCGGCGAAGGCTCTGGACCCGACCCCGACTGGGATAAGAAGGTACTCATGTGACCACCTCACCCACCATCCTGCGGGCCCCGGCCGAGCAGGTGTATGCCGGTGAGCTCGCCGGGCTCGCGGAGCGCGACCGCGGTCCGCGGCCCGAGGGCTGGAACCTCTCGCCACGCTCCGTGCGGACGTTCATCCTCGGTGACGACAAGGCTGGCGTCACGAAGAAGTACTACGGCGACGACGCCTTGGTCGACCGCTGTGTCGTGACGCTGATGAGCAACCGCGGTCTCCTGCTCGTGGGCGAACCCGGCACGGCCAAGTCGATGCTGTCCGAGCTGCTGGCCGCCGCCATCACCGGCGACTCGACGTGCACGGTGCAGGGCGCCTCGGGCACCACGAGTGACCAGATCACCTACTCCTGGAACTACGCCCTGCTGCTGGCCGAGGGACCCACTCAAAGGGCCCTCGTCAAGGGTCCGGTCTACGAGGCCATGGCAGGCGGGCGGATCTGCCGGTTCGAGGAGGTCACCCGCGTCCAGCCCGAGATCCAGGACGTCCTCATCGGCCTGATGTCCGACAAGGTCCTGCACGTTCCCGAGCTCGAGGGCGACGACGCCACGGTGTTCGCCCAGCGCGGCTTCAACCTGCTGGCCACGGCGAACCTGCGGGACCGCGGTGTCCACGAGATGTCGAGCGCCCTCAAGCGGCGGTTCAACTTCGAGACGGTCAAGCCGATCTCGGACCGCCGACTCGAAGCCCGACTGGTCCGTGAGCAGACCGACGCCCTGCTCGGCGTGGCCGGTGTGAGCACTCGCCTCGACGGCCAGGTGGTCGAGCTGCTCGTGACGGCGTTCCACGACCTCCGCGACGGAGTCACGGCCGAAGGCGTGGTGGTCGAGAAGCCCAGTGCGGTCATGTCCTCCGCGGAGGCCGTCGCCGTCGGCTACGCCTCTGCGCTCGACGCGCACTACTTCGGCGATGGCGAGGTCGGCGGCGAGCACGTGGCTAGACAGCTCATCGGCACCGTGCTCAAGGACAACCCCGAGGACGGCAAGAAGCTGCGCCACTACTTCGACGTCGTGGTCAAGGAACGCGCCCGTCGCGACCGGCAGTGGAAGCGCGTCCTCGATGCCCGTCGTGAGCTCGACCGCTGACGGTGGGTGCTGACCCGGTGGTCGACGCGGGGCTCGTGACGAGCGGGGAGGTCGACAACCTCGCGGGGTCCTTGGTGTCCGACGAGCTGGTCGTGATGCCCGTGCGCCACCACAGCCCCGCGTGCGCCCTCCAGGTCCGGCGAGCGATCGCCGACCTGGCGCCGTCGGCGGTGCTCATCGAAGGTCCCCGGGGGATGACCCCCCTCATTCCGCTGCTCGCCCACCCCCAGGCGGTCATGCCGCTGGCGATCTACACGTATGCCGTGCGCAAGACCGGCGGGGAAGCCCATCGCTGGAGCGCCTACTACCCGTTCTGCGACTACTCCCCGGAGTACGTCGCCATCGCCGACGCCGCGGCTCGCGGCATCCCCACGTCGTTCATCGACCTCGACTTCGCCGAGCAGGCCATCCTCGAGTCTGACCGCGCCACCGCGACGGCACCGACACCCGGGGGTGACTCGCTGCTCGACGAGCGGCACTACCGCCACAGCGCCCGGCTCCAGGCGCTTGCCGAACGGCTCGGCTGCCGAGACCACGAGGACCTCTGGGAGCACCTGTTCGAAGCCGACGCCGAGACCACGTCGCGAGGCGAGCACGTCGCCCGCGTCACGGCATACTGCCTGCTCGCCCGACGGGACCACACGCTGCGCGAGCTGACGGCTGACGGGACCACGGAGCGCGAGGCCGAGATGGCCTGGCACATCAAGGAGGCCCTCGACGCTCGAGATGCCGGTGCGGGTCCGGTGCTCGTCGTGGTGGGCGGGTTCCACGCCGTTGCCCTGCCGGGACTCCTCGCCGGTCCCCCGGCGCGGCCGTCGGTGCCGATGACCGGGGTGACGGCCGACTCCGCGATCATCCGCTACACCTTCGAGCGGCTGGAACGGCTGAACGGCTACGCGTCGGGCATGACGTCCCCCGCGTGGCACCAGCACCTGTGGAGCCTGATGGCCGACGGGACGCGAGCGCCGCGCACGACCGCAGCCCTGACGGCACTGCTCGACATCACGGCCGAACTCCGCCGTCGCCACCACATGCCCGTGCCCACTCCGGCCGTCGCGGCAGCCTACGAGCAGACCCTTCGGCTCGCGGAGCTCCGCGACCGGCCCGCGCCGCTGCGCAGCGACCTGCTCGACGCCGTCACGAGCTGCTTCGTGAAGGGCGACGTCGACGTCGAGGGAGCACTGGTCCGGGCGGCTGCTCGGCACGTCCTCACCGGCTCGGCCGTCGGCACCGTCCCTCCTGGCGCGGGGACCCCACCGCTCGTCAGTGACACGCTCGAACGCCTCGGACGGGCTCGGCTCGACCTCGACGGCCTCGAGCGTCGGGTCACGGCCCTCGACATCTACCGCAGACCCGAGCACCGCACCACCAGTCGGATGCTGCACGGGCTGGCGCTGCTGGCAGTGCCGTTCGCGCACCGCGTGGCCGGACCTGACTTCGCTGCCGGGGTGGGGCTCGACCGGCTCCAGGAGAAGTGGGAGTACCTCTGGTCGCCTGCGACGGAGGGGTCGCTGGTGGAGGCCTCTGCCTACGGACCCACCCTGCCAGAGGCGGTGGTCGCCCGTTTCGAGGAACACCTTGCGGCGCAACGGGATTCGGGGGCGCGACGAGACGCCCGCCAGGCGACGGGCCTCCTTGCCCAGGCCTGCGTGCTCGGCCTCCATGGTCAGGCCACCGCCATCCTCCACCTGGTGGCGGAGGCCATCGCGACCGACGCGGCCTTCGACGGGCTGGTTCACGCGACCGTGCAGCTGGCGCTGCTGTCGGAGTCGCGCGAGCCGCTGGAAGCGCGCCACCTGACCAGCCTGCCCGACGTGCTGCGCGCGACCTACGAACGAGCCATCTACCTGGGCCGTGAGCTCACCGGCGCCCAGTGCGAGCCGGCCGCGGCCGCGCAGGCCCTGGTGTCACTCCGTGAGCTGCTCGTCGGCGTCGCAGGCGAGTCCCTGGACGCCGACCTGTACTGGCAGATGGTCGAGCGGCTCCGGGCCGGGCACGACCGTCCGCTGGTGCGCGGTGCGGCCGCGGGCCTGTGCTACTCCGCGGGGCGACTCGACTCGGCCGGGCTGGCGCAGGCGGTCGCCGGGCACCTCGCCGGCACCTCGTCGGCCGCCGATGCGGTGGGGTTCCTGCGCGGCCTGCTCATCACGGCCCGCGAGTCGGCCTGGCAGGAGCTGGGCCTCCTCGAGAGGGTCGACGAGCAGCTCGCGGGATGGGATGCCGACACGTTCATCGCCCACCTGCCCGAGCTGCGGCTCGCCTTCGCGGGCATGACGCCCGCCGAGACCGACCGCATCGCGACTCTCGTGGGAAAGCTCCACGGGCTCGCTGACCTCGGCAGCCTGCTCACCCGCGACACCGACGACGAGACGGTCCGCACCCACCTCGTCGTGTCGGCAGCGGCCGTGGGCCTGCTGGAGCGCGACGGCCTGGCGGCCTGGGTGGGTGGCGCGTGAGCGGCGTGGAGCGGTGGCGCCTGGTCCTCGGCCGGTATGCCGGGCGGCGCCTCGGTCACGCCGCCCCCGGTTCGGAGGACGCCCGGATGGAGGCGGCCCTCGACTACCTGTACGGACGGGAGTACGAGGGCCGGGGTGTCAGACCGGACGGCGATCACCTCGGGGCGGGGTCCCTCGACGACTCCCACCCCACCCTGGTGACCTGGCTGGGCGAGGTGCGTGAGCTGTTCCCCCGCGAGAGCGCCGAGGTGCTCGAGCAGCACGCGCTCGACCGCTACGGCCTCACCGAGCTCGTGACCGATCCACAGACCCTCGAGCGGCTCGAGCCCAGTGAGCACCTGCTCAAGACCCTGCTCGCGCTCAAGGGACACCTGAACGGCGAGGTCCTCGAGATCGCTCGACGGATCATCCGGCAGGTCGTGGAGGAGCTGCGGGCCAGGCTGGAGCTCGACCTGCGACGGGCGATGGCCGGACGGCTCAACCAGCACCGGCACTCGCCCCTGGCGGTCGGGGCCAACTTCGACGCGCTCGGCACGATCCGCCGCAACCTCAAGCACTACGACGCCCAGCGTCAGCAGCTGGTCCTGCAGGAGCTGTTGTTCTTCGAGCGCAACACCAGGCGCCTTCCGTGGGACGTCATCGTCTGCGTCGACCAGAGCGGGAGCATGGTCGGCTCGGTGATCCACAGCGCCGTCATGGCCGGCATCCTCACCGGGCTGCCTGCCTTCCGGGTGCGGCTGGTCGTCTTCGACACCAATGTCGTCGACCTCACCAGCCAGGCGGACGATCCCGTCGAGGTGCTCATGCGCGTGCAGCTCGGCGGGGGCACCGACATCGCCAAGGCCGTGCGGTACTGCTCCCAGCTGGTGGAACACCCCGAGCGAACCGTCCTCGTGCTCGTCACCGACTTCTGCGAGGGAGCCCCACCCGGAGAGCTCGTGCGCGCCGTGCGGGGTCTCGCCGAGGCGCGCGTCACCCTCCTCGGGCTGGCGGCGCTCGACGGTGAGGCCAGCCCCTTCTACGACCGTGCGATGGCCCAGCGCCTCGTGGACTGTGGCATGAAGGTTGCCGCCCTCACCCCCTCCCAGCTGGCTACCTGGCTCGTCGAGGTGACGTCGTGAGCGCCCTTGCCCGCTTGCTCGAGCAGCTGACGCGCTACGACGACGACGCCTGGGCAGCCCTCGCCAACCGTGGCCTCGTGCGGCGCGCCCGCAAGGACCTCGAGGGGACCGCGCCCACCCTCACCGACACCGGTGACCTCGTGGTCGTGCGGCTGGGCGCCAACACCGTCACCTTCGACGCCGCAGGCCCCCAGCACGCCAGGTGCAGCTGCCCCAGTGCGGTCGCCTGCCAGCACCTCTTGGCGGCGGGCATCTGGCTGGCTCAGCAAGCTCAGCACGGCACACCGTCGGCGTCCCCCGGGGTCGGACCGTCCAGCGACGACCACGACGCCGCCTCCACGGGGGACGCACCCCAACCCTTGGTCGACGAGGACAGCCTGCATGCCGAGCTGATGGCACTCACCACGGCGGAGCTGGTGGGGCACGCCGGCAAGGCCGGCCACCGGTGGGCCCACCAGTACGCCGCTGACGCTGACCTGGTCGACGAAGTCCGCATCACCACCGGCCAGCGGACCCTGGTCGCCCTCAGCAGCCCGAGGGTGACCTTCCGCTACATGGGTGGGGGCGTCAGCAGCCTGGTGCCCGACGCGCGGCTGCCGGCACTGGAGAAGTACCAGGTCGCCGTCGTGCTCCTCTACCAACGAGCCCATGGGGTGGAGCCGCAGGCCCCGGCACCCCTGCCGGGCCGCCACACCACGGACGACTCGCTGGGCGACAGCCGGGCTCGCCTGCGCGCCACGACGTCACGGCTCCTGGCCGATGTCGTGCGCCTCGGCCTGGCCCATCTCTCGCCAGGCGTCCACGAGCGGTTCGAGACCGTGGCGGTCTGGGCCCAGGGAGCGTCCTACCCACGGCTCGCGCTCCTGCTGCGACGCCTGGCCAACCATGTCGAGCTGCTCCTGGCCCGGTCGGCCGAAGCCGACGAGCAGAGGCTGCTCGACGAGGTGGCGCTGGCCTTCGCCCTGGTGCACGCGCTCGACGTCGCCGCCGACCAGGGTGCGGCGCCGGCGCACCTCGTGGGGACTGCACGCAACCGCTACGACGCCGTCCGACGGCTCGACCTCGTGGGCCTCGGGTCTCTCCCCTGGCGCAGCGGCTCGGGCTACCACGGGCTGACGACGCTGTTCTGGTGGCCGGAGGAGCAGCGCTTCGTCTCACTCACCGACGCACGGCCCGACAACCTGCGCGGTTGGGACCCCCGGGCACGCCACTCTGCTTCCGGACCGTGGCAGGGGCTGGTGTCTCCCGCCGCGGCCGCCGGGGCGCGGCTGACGCTGACCAACGCACAGCTCAGCGCCTCTGGACGGTTGTCCGGCGTCGAGTCGACCCAGGCCGTCGTGACCGCCCTCGACGGGGCTGACCTGGTGGGATCACTACCCGTGGTCACGCAGTGGCAGTCCCTGGAGAGGCCGTTGCGTGAGCGGTCTGGCCTGCTGTCCACCCCTGACCCGCTCCGGGACTGGGTCGTCCTGCGTCCCGCGGCGTTCGACGCGACCGACTTCGACCCAGTGAGCCAGCGGCTCACCTGGACGCTGCGCGACTCCACCGGCGACACGGTGACGGTGAGGACCGGCTACACGGCATACACGGCCCCGGTCATCCGGCGGCTCGAGGCGCTCACCCTGGCCGACCTCGACGACGCGCTGGTGGTCTGCCGGCTGGGTCTGTCCCGCGACGGCCTGGTGGGCGAGCCGCTCAGCCTGGTTCGCCCCCGCCGGTTGGCACCCGAGCACCCGGTCGAGTCCCTGTACTTCACCGAGACGTCCACGTCGTCGGACGCGCGGGCGTCGAAGGGGCCGGCGTCGAAGGGGCCGGCGTCGAAGGGGCCGCCAGCGTCACCCGACAGGGCTCACGCCCCCTCAGCGCCCCCTGCTGCTGCCGGCCTGCTGCCCCCCGAGCTCCTCGATCTGCGCGGTTGGGTGGTCGCCACGGCCGAGCGCGGCACGGGTGCGACGACTGGCGCCGGGGTCGTCGCCACACTCGAGCAGCACCATGCCCGGCTCCGCGCCGTCGGTCTCTCCGCCTACCCGGCGACGCTGGCCGACACCGACGGAGTCGACCAGCTCCTGCGGTCGCACTTCCTCACCATGCAGGTCAGCGCCCTGCTCACGGGCCGCTCGGAGGAGTGACCCACGACGCGGCATACTCGCCGCATGGCGCACAGTGGTCCACAACGCAGTGACTCCCACCAACCGCACGGAGTGGTCTTTCCCGAGGTGAACGGCAAGCGCAGCACCTCCGCGCTCGGGCGATCCGTCGTCGCGGACGCGCTGCGCGGGGTGGACCCGGTCGGGGCACAGGCTGCAGAGCGTGAGACCAACTGGCGCCAGGGATACCTGACCCACTTCAAGCGCCTGGTCGAGGCAGGGCTCCTGCGCGACGGCGAGGCGGCGGTCGACGTCGCGCGCGCCGGGCTGGACTCCCTGCGCGCCCGGATGCGGGCCACCACCGCGAGCGGGGAGGTGCCCCTCGACGGGGCCTTCGCCGCGGAACGGGGCGCAGCCCTCGGCACGGCGACCGTGCGAGGCACGGGCGAGCGCGCGACCGAGCTGAGCCTCCCGATGCACGGCGAGCGGCTGCGGGGCGACGCCCTGCGCAGGCAGCTCGACGACTGGACCACGCGCGGCATCATCGAACCCTCTGCGGCCGAGGCGGTCCGGACCGTGATGGCCAACCCGGAGTGGCTCGACCTGAGCGACCAGCGGGTCGTCGTGCTCGGAGCGGGTGCCGAGATGGGTCCCCTGCGCTCGATCCTGTCGTGGGGTGGTGAGGTCGTCGGCGTCGACCTGCCCCGTCCGGAGATCTGGAAGCGCGTCCTCGACGTCGCAGCGTCGTCGGCCGGAACCCTGCACCTGCCGGTGCCGGCCGGGGCCCACTGGTCGGCCGGCGACCTCGCCACCCACGCCGGGGCCGACCTGCTGCACGGGCTGCCCGCCATCGCCGACTGGCTCACCGAGGTGGACGGACCCATGGTGCTGGGCAACTACGTCTACGCCGACGGTGCCACCAACGTCCGGGTCTCCACGGCTGTCGACGCCCTCAGCACCGAGCTGATGTCCCGTCGGGCCGATGTCGCCCTGGCCTTCCTGGCCACCCCGACCGATGTCTTCGCCGTGCCCGGCGAGGCCGTCGAGCACTCCACCCGGAGCTATCGCGGACCGTCCACACCGATGCGGCTGGTCCGCCCGGCGCTGCGGACGGTGAGCGGCGGCCGACTGTTGCGACGCAACTACGCGCCGGGCACCGCCCCGGGGCTCAACGACAGCCTCGTCCCGCAGCAGGGACCGAACTACGCCCTGGCCAAACGACTCCAGCGGTGGCGGGCCACCGTTGCCCGCCGGGACGGCCGCACCGTGTCGCTCAACGTCGCGCCTCCCACCCGGACCCGTTCGGTGCTGAAGAACCGCGCCCTGGCCAGCGCCTACGCCGGTGCGCACCGGTTCGGGATCGAGGTCTTCGAACCCGCCACGAGCAACACGCTCATGGCCGCCCTCCTCGTCCACGACCTGCGGACCGCGCCCCAGGTGCCGACCACCCCCTGGCGCGAGGAAGCTGCTGGGGCCGTGCACGGCGGGCTGTGGCGTACTGCCTACGACCCGCGCAGCGCCCTCGGGATCGCTGTCGTCCTCGGCCTGGGCTCAGCCAGGACCTGAGCCCTGGGCCCCGGGGACCTGCTGCCTGAGCCCGGGGCCACCCTGACCGACGCCGCCCTGACCGACGCCGCCCTGACCGAAGCCCGGTCGCTGACCGCCCCCGGGGCCGAAGCCGCCCTGCTGGACCTGGCCACCACCCAGCTGGGTGCCCGGCGGCACGGCGGCGGCAGCGGCTACCGCTCCCATCGACGAGATACCGATGGCTAGCGCCGCGGCGATCGCCGTCTTGCGACCGGTCCAGGTGGGCGGGTTGAGTGCCGGCGCCGTGGTCGGCGATGCCGCGCTGGGAGTCGCGGTCGGCGCGGAGGCCGGCGGCGCGGCATACGGGATGGTCTGGGTCTGGGCCCATGGGAGCTCGGTGGTTTCGTCCGTGCGCGGGGTCGTCATCGGGGTCTCCGAACGTCGATGGGTGAAGGTGATCGACTCCGAGACTCGGCCGGTCGGCTGTGGCGATCCTGTGTGTCGGGTGTCGAAGGACTGAGCCTTCGGAACAGGGGTCGCCTTGCGCGATGGAGCGACCGCACCCGGCACAGAGGGCTCACAGGATTCGCACAGGAGTTACGGGGGCGTCGCACATGGTTCCGGTGTTTCCTAGAGCCATGAACACGAAGCAGTCCGCCTCCGCCAAGCTCCAGCGCCTCGACGGCTCCCCCGTCCGCGTTCTCGTCGTCGACGACGAGAACAACCTGACCGAGCTGCTGAGCATGGCCCTGCGCTACGAGGGCTGGGAGGTCCGCACCGCGGCCACCGGCGTCGCGGCCGTCCGGGCGGCCCGCGAGTTCCAGCCCGACGCAGTCGCCCTCGACATGATGCTGCCGGACTTCGACGGACTCGAGGTGCTGCGTCGGATGCGCGGCGACAACCCCAACGTGCCGGTGCTCTTCCTGACCGCCAAGGACGCGGTCGAGGACCGCGTGGCCGGCCTGACCGCCGGCGGCGACGACTACGTCACCAAGCCGTTCAGCCTCGAGGAGGTCGTCGCCCGGTTGCGCGCCCTGATGCGGCGCACTGCCGTCGTGACCGACGACTCCGCCTCGGTGCTGGCCGTCGGCGACCTCACGATGGACGAGGACAGCCACGAGGTGATGCGCGGGGGTGAGCAGATCAACCTCACCGCCACGGAGTTCGAGCTGCTGAGGTACCTCATGCGCAACCCCAAGCGAGTGCTCTCCAAGGCCCAGATCCTCGACCGGGTCTGGAACTACGACTTCGGCGGCCAGGCCAACGTGGTCGAGCTCTACATCTCCTACCTGCGCAAGAAGGTCGACGCCGGTCGCGAGCCGATGATCCACACGATGCGCGGCGTCGGATACGTCCTCAAGCCCGCCACATGAGCCCCGCCGCTGCCGTCGGTGCGGCCCGGTCGCACCTCAACCCGGCCACCTGGACACTCAGCAGGAAGCTGATCGCCACGGTCGTCGGGCTGTTCCTCGCCATCACGCTGGTCACGTCCTCGCTGACCGTCCTGCTGCTGCACGACTTCCTCGTCGGCCGCCTGGACCAGGACCTCCAGTCGACCCTGGTCCGGGCCGGCGGTCCGCGGTCCAACGATGGCCGGGGACCCGGCCCCAGCGGTGCGGGCGGCCCCCTCCCCGGTGGCGGTGGCCAGTCCCTCGTCCTGGTGGTCCGTGACGGCATCGCCACCGTCAACAGGGTCGAGCACGACGAGACCACCGGCACACTCACCGACGCGCAGGTCAACTCGCTGCAGGCCGCGGGGATCGGCACCACCCCCAAGACCGTCGAGATCGAGGGGCTGGGCGCCTATCGCGTGGCCTCTGCTCGTGAAGCGGACGGCGACACGGTCATCTCGGGGCTTCCCACAGGGGGCGTCACGGAGACCATCAACAAGGTGATCACCCTCATGGTGGGTGGCACCATCGTCGGGTTCATCCTCGTCTCGGCCGGCGGGCTCTGGCTGGTGCGCCGCAACCTCGCTCCCCTCCAGCGCGTCGCCCACACCGCGACGAAGGTCTCCAACCTCAAGCTCGACTCCGGAGACGTCGCGCTCGCCGAGCGCCTCGCGGAGGCCGACACCGACCCTCGCACCGAGGTCGGCCAGGTCGGGCTCGCCCTCAACAACATGCTCGACAACGTCGAGGGAGCCCTCCAGTCCCGGCACGAGAGCGAGCAGCGCGTGCGTCAGTTCGTCGCCGATGCCTCGCACGAGCTGCGGACGCCGTTGGCGTCCATCCGCGGGTATGCCGAGCTGTCCCGTCGCGAGCGCGAGCCGGTGCCCGCTTCGGTCACGCACGCCTTGTCGCGCGTCGAGTCCGAAGCCTTGCGGATGCAGGGACTCGTCGAGGACCTGCTGCTGCTGGCCCGGCTCGACGCCGGTCGGCCGCTCGACCGCGAACCGGTCGACCTGTCGCTGCTGGCCATGGACGCGGTGAGCGATGCGCACGCTGCCTCTCCCGACCACCGCTGGGAGCTGGACCTGCCCGACCAGCCGGTCGAGGTGACCGGTGACCACGCGCGGTTGCACCAGGTCGTGGCCAACCTGCTCGCCAACGCCCGCACCCACACCCCCGCCGGCACGCGGGTCGTCACCTCGATCAAGCCGGATGGCCAGTGGATCCGGGTGAGCGTCTCGGACGACGGGCCAGGCGTGCCGAAGTCGTTGCAGGGCAACGTCTTCAACCGGTTCACCCGAGGGGACGACTCCCGCAACCGAGCGGCTGGGTCCACCGGGCTCGGCCTGTCCATCGTCGACGCGGTGGCCAAGTCGCACGGTGGCAACGTCGAGCTCTCCTCGACCCCCGGCGACACGACCTTCACGGTCCTGCTCCCCGCCTGACCCGGCCGACTTGTTGCGCGCTCCTTGTCACCGGGGGCCTGATTCGGGCACCGGGTGACGATCTGTCGGCAACAAGTCCGGAGCGCCTCCGACTTGTTGCGCGCTCCTTGTCACCGGGGGCCTGATTCGGGCACCGGGTGACGATCTGCGGGCAACGACTCCGGAGCGCCTCCGACTTGTTGCGCGCTCCTTGTCACCGGGGGCCTGATTCGGGCACCGGGTGACGATCTGCGGGCAACAAGACCGGAGTGTCTGGGGGGTTAAGGCTCATCACCCGGCCTCAGGAGTGCCACAGGAACCGCACAGCGGCCCACTCGACTGTAGGGACATGGACACCATGACCCTCCACCCCGACACGGTCGATGCGACCGGCGCGGCCGGCACGACCCGCGTGCCGCGCACCACGACCCCAGTGCAGGCGGACCCCGCCGCGCCGACGACGCCCAGCCGGATCCAGCGCCTGTGGCGTGGCCCGGAGGGCGACCCGACGTGGGCGCGGCCCGCGCTCCTCGGCCTGCTCCTCGCAACGGCCCTCTTCTACTTCTCCAACCTCACCTCGAGCGGCTACGCGAACTCGTTCTACTCCGCCGCGGTCCAGGCCGGCAGCGACAGCTGGAAGGCGTTCTTCTTCGGCTCCTCCGACGCCGGCAACTCGATCACCGTCGACAAGCCCCCGGCATCGCTGTGGGCGATGGCCCTGTCCGTGCGGCTGTTCGGGTTGAGCTCGTTCAGCATCCTGATGCCCGAGGTGCTGATGGGCGTCGCCACCGTCGGTGTGGTCTACACGACCGTCCGGCGCCACTTCGGCGCCGCGGCCGGGATGGTCGGCGGGGCCGTGATGGCGCTGACCCCCGTGGCCGTCCTGATGTTCCGGTTCAACAACCCCGACGCCCTCCTCGTGCTGCTCATGGCCCTGGGCGCCTGGGCCACGATGAAGTCGATCGAACAGGGCTCGGCCAAGTGGTTCGCCATCGTGGGCGTCTTCATCGGCCTCGGCTTCCTCACCAAGGCGCTCCAGGTCCTCCTCGTCGTGCCCGCGTTCGGCCTCGCCTACGTGCTCTTCGCCAACACGACCTTGCGCAGGAGGATCACCGGCGCGCTCGTCGGCGCTGCCGCCATGGTCCTGTCGGCCGGCTGGTGGGTCGCGATCGTCGAACTGGTGCCGGCCAGCATGCGCCCCTACATCGGCGGCTCGCAGGACAACTCGTTCCTCTCGGTCACCTTCGGCTACAACGGACTCGGCCGGATCAGCGGCAACGAGACCGGCTCCGTCGGTGGCGGGAACGGTTGGGGCACCACGGGACTCGGGCGCATGTTCAGCTCGAGCATCGGTGGCCAGATCTCTTGGCTGATCCCCTCCGCCCTCATCCTGCTCGCCGTAGGACTGTTCCTGCGCGGCCGCGCGCCACGCACCGACGTCCGTCGCGCGGCATACGTCGTCTGGGGTGGCTGGCTGCTCGTCACCATGGTGACGTTCTCACTGATGGCCGGCATCTTCCACGAGTACTACACCGTCGCCCTCGCCCCGGCCATCGCGGCCCTGGTCGGCATGGGTGCCGCAGAGGCCTGGGAGCACCGCGCCAAGGCCATCGGCTCGATCACGCTCTCGGCCGCCACGGCCGCCGCCGCCACCTGGTCGTTCGTCCTCCTGTCGCGGACCGACTGGCAGAACTGGCTGCGCCTCGGCGTCCTCGTCCTCGGCCTGGCGAGCGCCCTCCTGCTCCTCGCGATCAGCCAGCTGCACCGCCGCTTCGTGCCCGTCGTCATCGCCGGTGCCCTCGTGGCGGCGCTCGCCGGCCCCGCGGCCTACAGCGTCCAGACCGTGAGCACGGCCCACACCGGCTCGATCGTGACCGCGGGTCCGGCCACCGCGGGCGGTGGTCCCGGCGGTGGCGGTATGCCGGGCGGTGGGCGCGGCACGATGGGCGCACCTCCCCAGCTGGGCACCACTGGCGCCACCGGCGCCACCGGCGCCCCGGGCGGCACCCGCACCGGCGGTGGGATCGGTGGCCTGCTCAACACCTCCACCCCCGACACCGAGGTGGTCTCGGCCCTGTCGGCCGACGCGACCGGCTACCGATGGGTGGCCGCCGCCGTCGGGTCGCAGAACGCAGCGGGGCTGCAGCTCGGGACCGGGCTGCCCGTCATGGCCATCGGTGGCTTCAACGGCAGCGACCCCAGCCCGACGCTGGCGCAGTTCCAGCAGTACGTCGCCGGCGGTGACATCCACTACTTCGTCGGCAGCGCCAGCGGAAACGGCGGCGGGGCGGGTGGACCCGGCGGTGGGATGGGCGGCTCGGGAACGGGCGCGCAGATCTCGGAGTGGGTGGCGGCGAACTTCACCCAGGTCACGATCAGCGGATCGACGTTCTACGACCTGACCCAGCCGCTGTCGTCCGCCACCGGCACCACGGGCTCGGCCACGACCCAGACCACCTGAGGAGCGCCGCGATGACCACCCCCGTGCTCGACATCGTGATCCCCGTCCACAACGAGCAGCACACGGTCGCAGCCAGCGTTCGACGGCTGCACCACCACCTGGTCCAGACGTTCCCCTATCCGTTCCGGATCACGGTGGCCGACAACGCCAGCACCGACGCGACGGCAGCCGTCGCGTCGGGGCTGGTGGACGAGCTGCCGGGCGTGGCCCTCGTGGAACTGCCCCAGAAGGGCCGGGGCCGGGCGCTGAAGCAGGTGTGGTCGGCCTCGGACGCGCCGATCCTCGCCTACATGGACGTCGACCTCTCCACCGATCTCGACGCCCTGTGGCCCCTCGTGGCTCCGCTCATGTCCGGGCACTCGGACGTCGCCATCGGTTCGCGCCTCGCGCGCGGCGCGCGGGTCGTCCGCGGGGCCAGGCGCGAGGTCATCTCGCGCTGCTACAACCTGGTCCTGCGGGGCGCGTTGGGCGCCCGGTTCACCGACGCGCAGTGCGGATTCAAGGCGATCCGGGCGGATGTCGCCGCCGAGCTGCTGCCCATGGTGGAGGACCACACCTGGTTCTTCGACACCGAGCTGCTCGTCCTGGCCCAGCGTTGCGGTCTGCGGATCCACGAGGTGCCGGTCGACTGGTTCGACGACCCCGACTCCCGGGTCGACGTGGTCGCGACGGCGCTGGACGACCTGCGCGGAGTCGTCAGGCTCCGGCGCGCGCTGGCCACAGGTGGCCTCCCCGTCGCCGAGGTGGCCGCTCGCATCGGGCGGCGCTCTCCGGGACTGGCGGGCACGTGGCACCAGCTGACGCGGTTCGCCGCGGTCGGTGTCGCGTCCACGGTCCTGCACCTCGGTCTCTTCGCGGCGCTCGTGCCGGCCGTGGGATCGACCCAGGCCGCCAACCTGGTGGCCCTGCTCGTCGCCACCGTCGCCAACACGGCGCTCAACCGCCGCTGGACCTTCGGGGTGCAGGGCGCCGGCGCGGTCCGGCACCACCTGCAGGGCCTGTCGATCTTCGCGCTCACCTGGCTGCTGACCGCCGGTGCCCTGGCGATGCTGCACGCCGTCGTCGCCGCCCCCAGCACCACGGTGGCCACGGTCGTCGTCGCGAGCGCCACGGCAGCCTCGACTGCGTTGCGTTTCGTGGCCATGCGCAGCTGGATGTTCCCGAACCGGTCCTCGTCCGATGGACCGCAGCACAGCCGGTCCAGCTCCGGAGGCCCTCAGTACTCCGTCACGATGAACGAGCCCGCGTCATCCTCGAACACGACGACACCCGTCCAGTCCCAGCCGTCCACCGAACCGTGGCAGACCGTGACCAGCCCCTGACCCACCTGGGATCGCGCGGGGCACTCCAGCTCGTCGACAGACCCTCCGTCGTCCTCGATGACCTGACCCAGCGCCTCCTCGAGAGGCAGGTCTGTCACCCCCTTGTCGATCGGTGTCACCGTGCCGGAGAGCACCCAGCTCCCCGACCCGCCAGGCCCGAGGAACAGGAACGCGGCCATGGCCAGGACGCTCAGGAGCGCCAGGCCGCTGAGCACCATGGCGGTGATGGCCAGGCCGTTGCTCTGTCTCGGGGCGGGGGTGAACGGCTGGGGCGCCCACATCGGCCCGGACGCGGCATACCCGTCCTGCGGTGCGGCATAGGCGTGCTGCGGCGCGGGCTGGGCGGCCGGACCCGCGACGGGCTGGGCGGCCGGACCCGGGACGGGCGGCACATACGTGCCCTGCGAGGGGGGCGGCTGCGGGCCGGGCGGGGCGAACGGGTTGGACATCGACACTCCTTCAGAACGGTCGGGCCACAGGATCGCGCACGCGCTGGCCTCCCGCACCGCAAACGGGCCATGGGCACCCGAACCGTGACCCACGGCATACCGAGACGGCACCGGTGACCCAGTGAACCGGGGTATGCCGCGCGCACGGGCGAGCCACTTTGCTCCGGTCCGAGGGGTGCGGATACTCTGTGCGGGCTCGGTTGCTCAGTCAGTCGGGCGAGGAGGCGTCGCCTAGCCCGGTTTATGGCGCCGCACTGCTAATGCGGTTTGGGTTTAACACCCATCGAGGGTTCAAATCCCTCCGCCTCCGCCACACGAAGAAGGACTCGACCAGCTTTCGGTCGGGTCCTTCTTCGTGTTGTAAGCGGGCCCGTCGGCGCGGCGGTCAGGTGCAGATGTCCTGGGCCGCGGTGCGGGCCTTCACGGTCTCGGTGGAGCTGGGCGCGCTGGTTGCGGTGACCGTCGGCTTCGGCAGGGGCTTGGTGCCGAGACGGTTCGGGATCTCCACCGCCTTCGGCGAGGCGGTGCCCATGCTCAGCTCGATGGTCGAGCCGAGCAGGGCATCCTCGCGGAGCTCAGCGCCCGGGTAGACCGCCGCGACGGTGCGGGCAGCCTCCTTCATGTTCGGGCCGTACCGGACCACCACACCTTCGGTCGGCGTTCCGGTGCCGGTGACGTACGACGCGATCGTGAAGCCCTGCACCTCGAGTTCGCCGGCCGCCTGCTTGGCCAGGCCGGCCACCCCCGAGTTGTTGGTGACCCGCACCTTGATGTCGCCGGGGCTCACGGTCAGAGCTGGCGCGGTGGTCGGCGACGCGGTCGCCGTGGTGGTGGACGACGGCACCTTCGTGCCGGGCAGGGGTTCGTCCTTGCGGATCGCCTTCCAGATGGTCTCGGCTCCCGAGGCCCACTGGACGCGGTTGGGGTCGGGCGCGTAGGCCTCGGTCGGGAGCTTCACGAACCGAATCTGGTCCGTGCCGATCCTGGAGACGCTCCCGGCAATGTCCTTCATCTCCCCGACGTCGAGGGCCTTGTCGGTGGTCATCGCCGAGGTCGTGGCGTTGAGGAAGCGGAACAGCTTGTCCGGGCGCAGCAGGAGCGAGGACTTGGTGGCCTCCTGGATCACCGAGGAGAGGAAGGCCTGCTGGCGGTCGATCCGGCCCAGGTCGGATCCGTCGCCGATGTTGTGGCGCAACCGCACGTAGGCGAGGGCGTTCTTGCCATTGACCTTGGTCCGGCCGGCGGGGAGGTCGAGGTGGCTCTGGCGATCCTTGACGGCTTCGGGCAGGCAGACGGTCACACCGCCCAGGGCGTTGACCATGTCCTGGAACCCGCGGAAGTCGATCACCACGAAGTGGTCGATGAAGACCCCGGTCAGGCCCTCGAACGTGCGGATGGTGCAGGCCGGTCCACCCAGGGTGAAGTTCTGGTTCCACTGCCGGATGACGCCGTTCTGCACCTTGTCTGACTTGTTCTTGCAGTCCCGCGGCGCCATCGTCATGGAGTCCCGGGGGATCGACACGACGATCGCCGACTTCCGGTCCGCGGACAGGTGCACGATCAGGTTGGTGTCGGAGCGGCTGCCTTCCATGCCGTACTCCGTCTGCCCACTGCCGAGGTTGGTGCCCTCCCGGCTGTCCGAGCCCATCACGAAGATGTTGAGCGGAGCCAGGTTGGTCTGGGCGTCCGTCGTGGCCTCCTGCTTCGGACGATCGCCCAGCGCGCTACTGATGTCGAGCCGCGTGATGTTGCCGTTGAGCTTCACGTAGGCCGCGACGCCGAGGACCAGGGCCACGACCAGCACCCCGGCCACCCCGAAGGCGGCTCGTCGCATCCACGGATGGCGATGGGTCTTGCCCACGTGGCGGTCGGACCGACGGGCCGATCTGGTGTTCTGCTGCGTGCCGTCCCCCGAGGCACCCGTGCTCTGGCCGGATGCGTCATCGTCCCGCGCAGAGCCGTTGGTGGGCTCGCTCACGTGTACCTCTCTGATTCCGAAAAGCCACGCCGTGCTGGTGGCTCGGGCGACGGATCGCCTCCGTGAGTGTAAGGGCGCATCCTGAGTGTTCTGCCCGATGCGCCTCCCACCTCCCGACGCCGCAGGCGGCCCCAAGGTTGGCTCCGGACGACAAATGGGATGAACCCTGCCACGAGTGGGGTTGGATGGTCCCATGACGAAACGCGCAGTCGTGGGGGGAGTCGTCGCGGCCGTTCTCATTGCCGGAGCAGCCGGCGGGGGGTTGTGGTGGCGGCACGCTCAGCAGGAGAAGGAGCTCGACGCCGCCGCCCGGGATGAGGTGGCCGCTTTTGCCACGTCGTGGGCGAGACGCTCGTTCAGCACGCCCGGGATCCTCTTCACCGGCTCCAACAGTGACGTTGTCCAGGCCGAGTTCGTCAAGGCGACGGCCGGGCTGGGCTCGGGCCCGGTGAAGGTCACGGCCGAGGGGGTTCGACGTACGGGCGAGCGGGCCACGGCCACTGCGCACGTCACCTGGACCCTCGCCGGGGGCGTCGTCTGGTCGTATGACGTGCCGGTCACCGTCGAGCGGGCGGAGACCGGCGGGAGCCGGTGGGCCGTCACGCTCCCGAAGGACCACTCGCCGTGGCACCCCGACCTCAAGACCGGCGCCACCCTGACGGCCACCCGCACGTGGGGCGACCGAGGCACGCTGCTCGACCGCGACGGCGGCGCCCTCACGCCGATCGGCAAGGTCTACCCGGTGCAGATCGACCCGGCCCGGGTCACCGCTGCCACCGTCAGCCGGCTGGAGAAGGTCGTCGACGAGCCTGCCGGTTCCCTCGTGGCCAAGCTCGCCGCAGCCACCAAGTCCGGGAGCAAGGCACCGATCCCCGTCATCACCTACCGGCAGGCCGACTTCGACGAACGCAAGGCGGCGCTCGATGCGCTCAAGGGCGTGATCTACCCGGCCCGCGAACAGCCCCTGGCCAAGTCGCGCACGTTCGCGCAGCCGCTGCTCGGGTCGTTCGGCGCCGTCAGCGCCGAGCTCGTCGCCAAGAGCAAGGGCCGGTATGCCGCGGGCGACTACGCCGGGGTGAGTGGCCTCCAGGGGCAGTACGACGCAGTGCTCGGTGGCACGGCAGGGGTCCAGGTCACCTCGAGTGCGGCGCCGGACACGCCCTTGTTCTCCGAGGACGCGGTCGCCGGCAAGGACGTGTCGACGACCCTGTCGCCGCAGGTCCAGGACGCCGCGGAGAGCGCCCTCAAGGCCACCGGTGCGGTGCCGTCCGCCCTCGTGGCGGTCGACGTCAGGACCGGTGACGTGCTGGCTTCGGCGAACTCACCCGCGCTGGGCTTCGACCGTGCGATGACCGGCCACTACCCACCGGGGTCGGCGTTCAAGATCGCGACGACGTATGCGCTGCTCACGTCGGGCACGGTGACCCCGACGACGTCGGTGTCCTGTCCCAAGACCTTCGTGGTCGACGGCCGGTCCTACAAGAACTACGAGGGAGAGTCGCTCGGCACCCCGGACTTCACCACCGACTTCGCGCACTCCTGCAACACGGCCTTCGTCCAGCTCTCGACCCGCCTCGGCGACGACGACCTGTCCAAGGCGGCAGCCGCGCTGGGTCTGACCGGGTGGGCCAAGGACCTCGGCGTGACGAACGCCTTCGACGCGAGCGTCCCGGTCAACAACGGCAAGACCGACAAGGCGGCCGCCGCCATCGGGCAGGGCCGCAACGTCACCTCACCGCTGGCCCTGGCGGTACTCGCGGCCAACGTCGCGCGCGGCTCTGCCATTGCTCCCGCCCTGGTCACCGAGCCTGCGGTGGCAGGAGCCGACCGCACTCCGAAGCCGTTGGACACCAAGGTCATCGGCCAGCTGCGGACCCTCATGGGCGAGGTGGTCAGCCAAGGCACCGCCACGGTGCTCAGGGGCACACCGGGCGGCCCGGTCCGGGGCAAGACCGGCACGGCGGAGTTCGGCACGAAGAACCCGCCGGAGACGCATGCGTGGTTCGTCGGCTACCAGGGCGACCTCGCGTTCGGAGTTAGCGCCGCGTGGCTCCGGCGCTAACTCGCCTTTTGCATGAGTCTGCGACGGGACGGCATACCGGGAAACGCGACGAGGCCCCCACCGCGTGCGGTGAGGGCCTCGTCGGAAGACTTTTGGTCGAGCAGTCCTCGGTCAGATCGGGCGAACGGCGTCAGCCTGGGGACCCTTGGGTCCCTGGGTGACCTCGAACTCCACGCGCTGCGCCTCGTCCAGCGAGCGGTAGCCCGAGGAGTCGATCGCCGAATAGTGGACGAACACGTCCGGGCCGCCGCCGTCCTGGGCGATGAAGCCGAAGCCCTTTTCAGCGTTGAACCACTTAACGGTTCCCTGTGCCATGGGGTAACTCTTTCTTTCGTAGCCATTGGGAATCCGCACTTTGCGAAGCCCCAGGCTGCCGTACACACCCCCACCGACGAGCCATGCCCGCCCTCGGATGACCTGCCTTCGTCGGAAAACCAGCTTCGTCAGAAAACAAATGCCCGCTCTGATGGTGCTAGGGCGGGCACTTCATCGAACTTGCGAGGAACTGCTTGTTGCAACCGTGAGAAACGCTAGCACGCAGGATGCGAAACGTGGAGGTCGAGATTGTCAAAATTCCGGTATGCCGTGCGGGCACCGGCCCCCGCGGGTTCAACCCCGCGAGGGCCGGCTTCGGGGCGGCCCCTCTGCAGCCGCCCCGAGCCCCCACAAGCACCCTCAGCGCAGGGCGATGTTGACGTAGTACGTCTGCCCGTCGTCGAGGGTCACCCCGACCCTCCAGTACGAGCCCGCCTGGGACTTCTCCGTCTTCCAGTTGTACTGGTACTGCGAGGGGCTCCACGAGTAGGTGCCGCCCACGCTCGGGGTGTCGGTGTAGGCCGACTCGTTGACGGCCGCCGTGGTCGCCGACCCCTTGACCGGGGTCAGCCACTTGGGCGCGGAGCCGGCCTGGACGACCTGCCCGCTGGAGTTCCTGAGCTGGAACTTCATCGGGATGGTCTGCCCGGCATTGAAGACGCTGGTCGCCACCCCGGTCTGGTGCGCGGTGTCGTTGACCGGCTGGAGGAACAGCGTGGTGCCGAACCCGTAGACCACCTGGTAGCTGACGGTGGCCGTGCCCACGTTGCCGGCCTTGTCCGTGGCTGTGGCGCTGTACGTGAACGTGCCCACGCCGTTCACGGTGCCGCCGCTGCGCACCCCGCCGGCCGAGCCGTCGACCTTGCTCGTGGCGTCGGTCGCCGAAGCCGTGGGCGTGGGAACCGCACCCAGGGTGTAGGTCGCACCATCAGTGACTCCGCCGATCGTCACCACCGGCGCGACCGTGTCGATGTTGATGCCGCTCAACGTCGCCGACGCCGTGTTGCCCGCGTTGTCCACGGCAGTGCCCGTGACGCTGTTCGCGCCCTGGGCCGCCACCGTGGCGTCCGACTGGCAGCTGGCGATCCCGCTCACCCCGTCGGCGCACGTGAAGTGCACGGTGACGGGGGTCCGGTACCAGCCGTAGCCGTTCGGGCTCGTCGTGGCTGCACCGCTGATGCTCGGGGCGCCCTTGTCGATGAGGACCGTGACGGTCTGGCTGGCTTCGGCGTTTCCGGCCTCGTCGACGCTCCAGTAGGCCACCTGGTGGGTGCCCTCGGTGGAGACGGTGATCTCCTTGCCGACGTGCGAGGGGCCGCCGTCCAGCGAGTAGAACGTGCTGGTGACGCCTGACAGGTTGTCCGTGGCGGTGAGCGTCACCGTCACGTCCGAGTTCCGCCAGCCGCTCGGAGCGGTCGCCGTCGTGGAGGGGTCGTGGCGGTCGATCTTGATGCCGCCCACCGTGACAGCCTTGGTGTTGCCGGCGAGGTCATTGACGGAGGCGCCAGCCGAGAGTGCGCCGCCCTCGCCGGTGATGGTCGAGTCGGCAGGAACGTCGCCGTCCAGTCCGGAGAGCGCGTCACCGGCAGTCCACTTCACCGTGACATCGCCCTTGTACCAACCGTTGGCGTTGGGAGCCGTCGTCGCCGCCCCGCTCAGCGTGGGGTCGGTCTTGTCGACGTTGACGCCCGTGATGGCGAACGCGCCGCTGACGTTGTCCGCACCGTCGGTGGCGGCGCCCCCTGCACCCTGGTCCTTGCCTTCACCGAAGGTCTTGGCCGCGGGGCAGGACAGAACACCCGAGAGACCCATCTGGTCGGAGCAGGTGAACGTCGCAGTGACGTCAGCCTTGTACCAGCCGTGGGGGTTGGCGTCTGCGGAGAGGCCGCCGGTGACGGTGGGCTTGGTCTTGTCGATGCTGACCGCGGCAGCGTCGCTGGCCGTGTTTCCGGCGTTGTCCGTCGCCTTGCCCATGACCGCCTGGTTGAGGCCCTCGGTGGTGAGCCCCTGCGGGGTCGTGCAGGAGGCGATGCCGGAGCCGCTGTCGGTGCACGTGAACGTCACGGTGACGTCGGTGTTGTTCCAGCTGCGCACGTTGGGCGCGGGCGCCTGGGTGTGGGCGATCCCCGGAGCGGTCTTGTCGATCTTCACCTCGAGGTTCTTCTGCGCCTCGACGTTGCCGGCGAGGTCCACGCTCCACACCTGAAGCGTGTGCACGCCTTCGGTGTTGATCGTGACGCTGGTGCCGTGGGCCGCCGGGTCGGTGTCGAGCTGGTAGTACGTCCCTGCCACACCGGAGAGGGTGTCGTCCGCCTCCAGGATGACGGTGACGGCAGCGTTGCTCCAGTCCGAGATATGCGACACCGTGGTGACCGGCGCGGTCTGGTCGATCTTCACCGGGGCCGTCTCGGCCGAGGTCTGGTTGCCCGCCAGGTCGCGCACTGCTGCGCTGGCCGTGAGTCCCCTCCCCTCGCCACTGATCGTGCCGTCCGCGGGGGCCGAGCCGTCGAGCCCGGAGAGGGCGTCGCCGGCGGTCCACTCCACCGTCACGTCACCCCGGTACCAGCCGGCCGCATTCGGGCCAGTGGTCGGCGTACCGCTCAGCGTGGGAGCCGTCTTGTCGACGTTGATCGGTGCCACGGTGACGTCGTCGCTGTTTCCGGCGGTGTCGGTGGCCGAGCCCTTGGCGGACTGCGCCTCGCCCTCGCCCAGGCTGACCGGCGAGCTGCAGGCGGCGATCCCCGAGAGCGCGTCGTCGCAGGTGAAGCTGACGGTGACGTCTCCGGCATACCAGTGGTTGGTGTTGGGGTCGCGGTCAGGCGCACCCGTGATCGTCGGCTTCACCGTGTCGATGCTGACCTTGGCGTTGTCCGTCTGGGTGTTGCCGGCGTTGTCGACCGCAGTGCCGGGCACCGCCCGGTCCGCGCCGTCGAGGCTGACCGGGGCGTCCGGGGAGCAGCTGGCCACGCCGGACAGGGCATCGGCGCACTGGTAGGCGACGGTGACAGGGGTCTTGTTCCACCCGCTGGCGTTCGGGGCCGGGGTGACCGTGTGACCGATGGTGGGCTTGGTGAGGTCGATCTTCACCGTGGCGCTCTGCTGCGCCTGGGTGTTGCCGGCCTGGTCCACGCTCCAGTAGTGCAGCGTGTGCACCCCCTCGGTCGCGATGGTGAGGGTGGTGCCTTGGTGCTGTGTGCCACCGTCGACGGTGTAGTAGGTGGCGTCGACGCCGGACAGGCCGTCAGTCGGGTCGAGGCTGACGGTCACGGCGGTGTTGTTCCACCCGCCCGGTGCGTTGGCTCCGGTGGTCGGTGCCGTCCGGTCGATCTTGACCGCCTTGCTGTCGGCCGTGGTGCTGTTGCCGGCCTTGTCCAGGACCGTCGCGGTCTCCCTCAGGCCTTCACCCTCGCCGGTGATCGGGCTGTTGCCAGGTGTGGCGACCACACCTGAGCGGTCGTCGTCGGCAGTCCAGCCGATGACGACGTCGCCGTTGTACCAGCCATTGGCGTTGGGGGCCGTGGTCGCCTTGCCCGTCAGGGTGGGTGCGGTCTCGTCGACATTGATCCCGCCGACCGTGGTGCTGTCCGAGTTGCCGGCCAGGTCCACCGCTGTTCCGGTCAGCGACTGGGCGGTGCCCTCACCGAAGGTCTTGTCGGCGGTGACATCGTCGATGCCGGATCCACCGACGTTGTCGATCGCGTCGAAGTGCACCGTCACGTCGCTGTTGTTCCATCCGTGGCCGTTGGCCGCTGGAGCGCGGCTGCCCGTGATGGTCGGCGCCGTCTTGTCCAGGTTCACCGTCGCGTGGTCCGTGCCGATGTTCCCGGCGTTGTCCGTGGCCGTGCCGTTGACGACTCGACCGGTGACCTCCTCGGTGACGTCCACCGGAGGCGTGCAGGACTCGAGCCCTGACAGCCCCGGCTGGTCAGCGCAGGTGAAGGTCACGGTGACGTCGGAGTTGTTCCAGCTGTTGGCGTTGGGCAGCGGCGAGAGCGTGTGCGTGATGGTCGGCGCGCTCTTGTCGATCTTCACGACGAAGTTCTTCATCGCCCCGACGTTGCCGGCGCGGTCGACGGAGTAGTAGGTGACGTCGTGCGTCCCCTCCGCGCTCAGCGGCACCGTGGTCCCGGTCTGCTCGGCGCCACCGTCGACGCTGAAGTGCGTCACGTCGACACCCGACAGCACGTCGTGCGACTCGAGGACGATGTCCACGGATCCGTTGACCCATCCGGCGGGAACCGTGGCGTCGGTGGTCGGCGGCGTCCTGTCGAGGTTGACCGGTGCGCTGGTCGCAGAGGTCTCGTTGCCTGCCTGGTCGGAGACACTGGCGGCAGCGGTCCGGCCGATCCCTTCCGACGAGATGACCGAGGGTGCGGGGATCGGACCCTCGAGTCCGGACAGCACGTCGTCGGCCGCCCAGGTCTGGGTGACGGGGGCGTTGTACCAGCCGTAGTCGTTGGGCGCGGTCGTGGGTGCCGCACTCAGGTTGGGCGCCGTCTTGTCCACGTTGATGCCGTTGACCGTCGTGGACGCGGAGTTGCCCGCGTTGTCGAGGGCGGTGCCGTCTGCGTGCTGGTCGGCACCTTCGGCGAGGTGCTTCGGTCCGGTGACCGTGTCGATCCCGGAGAGCGCGTCGCTGCCGGAGAAGGAGACGGTGACGTCGTCGTCGTACCAGCCCGCGGCGTTCGCAGCGCGGTCAGGCGCACCGGTGATCGTCGGGGCGGCCTTGTCGATGTTGACAGTGGCGGAGCCGGTGACGCTGTTGCCGGCGTTGTCCGTCGCGGTGCCGGTGACCTGCTGAGCGAGGCCGTCCGACGTCACCGTCTTCGGCGCGGTGCAGTTCTTGAGACCGGACAGCTGGGTCTGGTCCTCGCAGGCGAAGCTCACGACCACGTCGGTGTTGTTCCACCCGTTGCCGTTCTGGGCCGGGGACTGGCTGGCGAGGATGCTCGGCGAGGACAGGTCGATCCTGACCGTGAAGCTCTTGGCGTCCTCGGCGTTGCCGGCGTTGTCGACCGACCAGTACCGCACGGTGTGCACGCCTTCGGCCCCGACGGTCACCGTGTTGCCATGGGTGCCTGTCACGGCGCCGTCGATGGCGTAGTAGGTGCTGTCGATGTCCGAGAGGTTGTCACTCGCGCTCAGGCCGACCGTGACGGGGGCGTTGACCCAGCTGCCGGGTACGCCGGTGGCCGACGTCGAGGGCTTGCTGCGGTCGATCTTGATGCCATCCACCGTCGCCGTCGCCGTGTGACCGGCCTTGTCGGTGACGCTGGCACTGGCCGAGCGGTCGGAACCCTCCCCGGTGACGACCGAGTCGGCCGGGCACGCCACGACTCCTGACAGGTTGTCGTCGCAGGTCCAGTGGACCGTGACGTCGCCGCTGAACCAGCCGTTCCCGTTGGGGGTGCTGACGACGGCGCCGGTGATGGAGGGAGCGGTCTTGTCCACGTTGATGGTCGGGGTGGTGACCGAGGCACTGTTGCCCGCCGCGTCCGTGGCCGTGGCCGTGTCGGACTGGTTGGCACCCTCACCGAAGGTGTGCGCCGTGTCCTGGGTCTTGACGCCCGAGAGCGCGTCTCCAGCGGTGTAGGTCGCGGTGACGTCGTCGCCGTACCAGCCGTTCGCATTCGGAGCGGGCAGCGGGTCGACCGTGATGACCGGCTTGGTCTTGTCGATGCTCACCGTCGCCGGGTCGCTGGCGGTGTTGCCCGCGTTGTCGAGGACCGTGCCGGTCACCGCCTGGCTCAGGCCCTCGGTGCTCACCGTCTGCGGGCCCGTGCAGGTCGCCACGCCCGACAACGCGTCCGAGCAGCTGAAGGTCACGGTGACGCTGGTGTTGTTCCAGCCGTCCGCGTTGGCGGCAGGCGACTGGGTGTGGCCGATGGTGGGCGACGTCTTGTCGATGCCGAACGACACCGTGTGCGGCGCCTCGACGTTGCCGGCCAGGTCCGTGCTCCAGAACGTCAGGGTGTGGTTGCCCTCAGCGGTGACCGGAACGCTGGTGCCGACCGTCTGGGTGCCACCATCGAGCTGGTAGAAGGTCTTGTCGACCCCCGACAGGCCGTCGTGGGGCACCAGCGTGAGGGTGACGTCGTTCTTGTTCCACGCCGGTGGGGCGGTGACGGTGGTGTTGGGAGCCGTGCGGTCGATCTTGACCGCGGGCGTGCTCTGCACCGAGCCGCTCGTGTTCCCGGCCCTGTCGGTGACGCTGGCCGTGGCGGTCAGCCCCGTGCCCTCCCCGCCGATCGTGCTGTTGGCGGGGTTCGTGGTGCCGGACAACGCGTCGGCGGCGGTCCAGGCGACGGTGACGTCGGACTTGTACCAGCCCGCGGCGTTGGCGCTGGTGGTCGGCGCTCCAGACAACGTCGGTGCGACCTTGTCGATGTTCACACCGCCGACCGTCGCGCTCGACGAGTTGTCGGCGTTGTCGACGGCGGTGCCGGTGACCGACTGGTTCGCGGCACTGGTCGCCAGCGTCGTCGGGCCGCTCGTGGACTTGATTCCGGCGGTCGCATCGCTGCTCGTGAACGAGACCGTGACATCGGTGTTGTTCCAACCGTTCGCGTTGGCGGCGGGCGTGCGCGAGCCGACGATCGTCGGGGCCGTCTTGTCGAGCCGGACGGTGACCGGCGCACTGGTGGCGCTGTTGCCGACGTTGTCGGTCACGGTCGTCGTCCGGGTGACGGTGCCGTCCGTGGAGACCGTCGCGGTCGAGGGTGACACGGAGGCGACGCCGGACCCTCCGGCATCGGCGCCGGTCCACGCGAGGCTGACGTCGGTCTTGTTCCACCCGGCAGCATTGGGGAGGGGGGTCAGCGTGGCCGTGGCCGTCGGGGCGGTGTTGTCGAGGGTGTAGCTGGCGGCCTGGATCCCGAAGGTCTCCCCGCCGTTCGCGGTGCACTTGCCGTTGCCGTTGACGCCCTTCCACGCCTTGGTGGTGAAGGTGACGAGCCCGGAGCCGGTGCCCGCTGTCAGCCACGAGTAGGCAGCTCCGGCGAACACCCACTGGGTCTTCGGGTTCTTGTCGGAGGACTGGGTCGCGATGGTTGTGCCCGACGCATTGATGACGTCGACACACTCCGTGTTCGCGTCGGTGGTGACCGTGAGCGTCAGGGCTGCGCCCTGCTTCGCGTACACGGTGCCACCGCCGGACGTGTACGTGCCGGCCCCTCCGGTGAACACCGCGCTCGTCACCGAGGCCGCCCACGCGACGGGCGAGACGCCCGCCAGCACCAGCGCCGACACCCCCAGGACCGCCACTACACGACCGCGGCGGCCCGTCGCACGGAATCGCACAGAGAATTGACCAACCATGACGCACACCCCTGACAGCGCAGAACAAACCCCTTGGCGAAGAACTCGCAGGTCACGGACCGTATGGCCGCTACCAACCGGTACGCGGACAATTGGGCAAAAGATCCTAAAGTCCTAGGAACTTGCTGACCGATCGGCTGATGCACAAAACGGGCACATGGCATCAGTGATGGAGCTCGACTGCGTTCAGGGGTCCTGAACACGGCCCTTCGCTGGCATCAGGATGTCCGCTTTGCGAAGCGTCGCGTTGCCTGCGACGTCGTCGAGGACCCTCTCGATGAGGACGGGAGGTCGTGGTTGCTACAGCCCGCGGACGACGCGAACCGGCGGGCGGTCACCGCGGATGGTGGCCACCATGTCGACCACGCGCCGGGTGGCGCGAACGTCGTGGGCGCGGAACACCGTGGCGCCGAGCCAGGCCGCGATGGCCGTCGAGGCGAGGGTCCCCTCGAGCCGGTCGTCCGCCTCGAGCCCGAGGGACTCGCCCACGAAGTCCTTGCGTGACAGCGCCTGCAGGATCGGGAATCCCAGGGCTGCCACGTCGGCCGTGTGTCGCAGCACCTCCAACGAGTGGATCGTGGTCTTGCCGAAGTCCAGCGTCGGGTCGACGAGGATCCGGTCCTCGGGTATGCCGGCCTGCTCGGCCGCGCGGGCACCCTCGGCCAGGGTGCGCAGCACGTCGCGGACGACGTCGAGCGGGTCCGGCCCGTAGGTCACCTTGACCGGGTCCGTGCGCGGCGGGAGGCCACCGGTGTGGGAACAGACCACTCCCGCCCCGATGCGGGCGGCGACGTGGACGAGCTCGGGGTCGTGGCCGGCCCAGGTGTCGTTGACGAGGTCCAGGCCGTGACGCCCCGCCTCCGTCGCCACCTCCGAGCGCCAGGTGTCGAGACTGAGGGCGAGGTCCGGATAGGACGCGCGGGCATGCGCGAGGAACGGGACGACGCGGTCGATCTCCTCCTCGGGGCCGACGACCTCCCCCTCCTGTCCCGCACGGACCCCGCCGATGTCGACGATGTCGGCGCCTGCGGTCACCGCGGCGTCCAGGGCCCGCTTGGCCGACTCGAGGTCGGCGTGCCGGTTGCCGGCGAAGAAGGAGTCGTTGGTGCGGTTGATGATTCCCATCACCGCGGGCGTGGATGCGTCGAAGGTCCGACCACGCAGCCGCAGTGGTGGGGTGCGTGGCAGATCGAGGGCGCGCGGCTCTGGGAGGCTCACCGCGCCATCCTGTCATTCCCGGGAACCATCGGGAGGGCGGGCCGGGAACCATCCGTGCGGGCCATGAGACCTGGGTCAAAGTACTCAGGCGCCGGCGGCCACGGCGGGTCAGGATGAACCATGACCACCCTGAGCACGGCACCGGTCCGCCGGTGGATCGTCCGCATCACGATCGGCTCCTTCTCCGTCGCGGCCCTGATGGGCATCGCGGCCCTCCTGGCAGGGGGCGACTTCGGTGAGACGGAGGGCCAGGTCCTGATGACCACCCTGCTCGTCGGGGTCGTCAGCATCGCCGTGCTCTGCTACCTCGCAACGGCCGGACGCGGGTCCCAGCCAGCCGGCATCGCGGGCGGCGTCGCCGTCCTGGTCCCACTCGTCACCGGACTCGTCCTGATCTGGATCGACTTCGACAGCGGCCTCGACGAGACAGTGGTCAGGACCTTCGGCGTCGGGGCCATCGTGGCGGCGACCCTGGCCCAGGCGAGCCTGCTGCTCACCCTGGGGGACAAGAGGAACCTCCGCGCCCGCCGCCTCCTGCTGGGCACGATCGTGCTGGCGGCAGTCCTGGCCGTGATGACCAGCATCCTCGTGCTCGGCTACAACCCCTCAGGCGACGGCTACTACCGGGTGCTCGGGGTGATCGCCATCCTCGACGTGCTCGGCACGGTGGTCGGTGCCGCCCTGATGAAGTTCGGGTCCAGTGGGTCCGGCGAGCGGGTCGGGGACGCCGCCGCCATCACCCTGCCGACTGACGTGGCCGAGGCCCTGGCCGAGCACGCAGCCAGGACCGGCCGGTCCCGCGACGAGGTGGCGGCAGACGTGCTGCGGGAGTACCTCGAGCAGGCAGGTCGGACCGCGAGTGCGCGGCAGCCCTAGGAGTCGAAGCCGAGCCCGGCGCGGTCCAAGCCCCTCAGCCACAGGTTGCGACGTCCGTCCCGCTGATCGGCGCGCGCCAGCGACCATCTCGTGAGCTGGATCCCGGTGTAGGCCAACGGTTCCGGCGGAAACGGCATGGGCTTCTCACGCACCATCTTCAGTGAGGTGCGTTCGGCGTCGCGGCCGTCGAGCAGGTCGAGCATGACCTGCGCGCCGAAGCGGGTGGCGCCGACGCCCAGCCCGGTGAACCCGACCGCATAGGCGACGCGACCGCGGTGGGCGGTGCCGTAGAACGCGCAGAACCGCGTGCACGTGTCGATCGCTCCGCCCCACTGGTGGCTGAACCGCAGGCCCTCGAGCTGGGGGAAGGTGTCGAAGAAGTGGCTGGCCAGCCGTTCGAAGGTCGCGGGTCGCTGGTCCAGGCTGGGCGTGAGCCGCCGGCCGTAGTGGTAGATCGCGTCGTACCCACCCCAGAGGATCCGGTTGTCCGCGGACAACCGGTAGTAGTGGAACTGGTTGGCCAGGTCGCCCACCCCAGCCCGACTGGCCCAGCCCAGGGAGTCGAGCTGGTCATCGGTCAGTGGCTCGGTCATCAGCGCGTAGTCGTAGACGGGCACGGTGTGCAGTCGCGTTCGACGGACCAGCGACGGAAATGCGTTGGTGCCCAAGGCAACTCGGCCAGCACGGATGACGGCAGCGTCGGCCGTGGTGACATCGACTCCCGAGCCTGACGTCGACAGCCCCGCGACCCGCACGCCCTCGGCGATGCGCACGCCCAGCGACTCGGCCGCCCGGGCCAGCCCCCAGGCCAGCCTCGCGGGGTCCACCATCGCCGTCTCGTCGGGCTCGTAGACCCCGGCCAGGTAGGTGGGCGAGGCCAGGTGCACCCGCACCGCGTCGCGGTCGAGGAACTCCCCCGGCTCCTCCGCCAGCCACTCCACCTGGTGCGCCTCGGTCGCCACCGTCAGCGAACCGGATCGCCGGAAGTCGCACTCGATCCCGTACTTCCGCACGGTCGCCTCGATCTCGTCGAGGTTCTCGCGCCCGAGGCGACGCAAGGCGGCATACTCCTGCGGCCAGCGCGCCATCCCGTTGGGTTCGCCGTGGGTCAGGCTCGCTGCGCAGAACCCGCCATTGCGCCCCGAAGCCGCCCACCCGACCGAACCCGCCTCGAGGACGAGGACGTCACGCGAGGGATCGGCCTCCTTGGCGAGCAGCGCGGTCCAGAGCCCGGAGTAGCCCGCGCCGACCACCACGAGGTCTGCCGAGCGCACGCCGTCCAGACCCGGGCGGCCGGCGGGCCGGTCGGGCTGGTCCAGCCAGAAGACGGCGGGCGCGGCGTCGGCGAGCGCAGGATGGCCCACCGACGTCAGGCGTCGGCGCCGGTGTAGAAGCCGTCGGCGACGGTGAGCGCCTCGTCGAGGATCGCCAGCCCCTCGCGCACCTCGTCGGCCGAGGTGGTGCAGGGCGGCACGACGTGGGTGCGGTTGAAGTGGATGAACGGCCAGAGCCCGCCCTGCTTGCAGGCCGCGGCGAAGTCGTTCATCGGCTTGGCATCCGCGCCGCCGGCGTTGAACGGCACCAACGGCTCGCGGGTCTGCCGGTCGCGCACCAGCTCGAGCGCCCAGAAGACTCCCAGCCCGCGCACCTCCCCGATGCTCGGGTGCCGCTCGGCCAGCTCTCGCAGGCCTGGCCCGATGACGTCCTCACCGAGGTCGCGGGCGTGCTCGACGATGCCCTCCTCCTTGAAGATGTTGATCGAGGCGACGGCCGACGCGCACGCGAGCGGGTGACCCGAGTAGGTCAGTCCGCCCGGGAAGGGCCGCTGGTCGAAGGTGGCCGCGATGCGCTCGGAGATGACGACGCCACCCAGGGGGACGTAACCGCTGTTGACACCCTTGGCGAAGGTGATGAGGTCGGGTGCCACGCCCCAGTGGTCGACGGCGAACCACTCGCCACACCGCGCGAACCCGGCCATCACCTCGTCGGCGATCATCACGATGCCGAACTCGTCGCAGAGGTCGCGGACGCCCTGGAGGTAGCCCGGCGGCGGGACGAGGATGCCGTTGGTGCCCACCACGCTCTCGAGGATGATCGCGGCAATCGTCGCAGGCCCCTCGACCATGATGAGGTCGCGCAGGTGCTGCAGCGCGCGGACCCCCTCCTCCTGCTCGTTCTCCGCGTGGAAGGCCGAGCGGTAGGGGTAGGGCCCCCAGTAGCGCACGATGCCCGGCATACCCGGCTCCGAGGGCCAGCGGCGTGGATCACCAGTCAGGGCAATGGCTCCCGCGGTCGCACCGTGGTAGCTGCGGTAGGCCGCCATCACCTTGTGGCGGCCCGTGTGCAGGCGCGCCATCCGCAGGGCGTTCTCGGTGGCCTCGGCGCCGCCGTTGGTGAAGAACACCTTGGTGAGGTCGCCCGGGGCCAGCTCGGTGATGAGCCGGGCCGCCTCGGAGCGAGCGTCGTTGGCGAAGGCCGGGCTGATCGTCGTGAGCCGCGCAGCCTGCTCCTGGATCGCGGCGACCAGCTTGGGGTGCTGGTAGCCGATGTTGACGTTGACCAGCTGGCTGGAGAAGTCGAGGTAGCGCTTGCCGGCGTAGTCGGTGAAGTAGGAGCCCTGGGCCGACGCGATCGGCAGCGGGTCGATGAGGGCCTGCGCCGACCAGGAGTGGAAGACGTGGGCGCGGTCGTCGCGCCGCACCTGGTCCTCGGTGGCGGCGGTCACGCCGTCCGGCGCCATCAGCGGGTCCTGGGGAAGCCGAGGTCGACCGACGACGTGGCCGGGTCGGGCCAGCGCTGGGTGACCACCTTGCCGCGGGTGTAGAAGTTCACGCCCTCGGGGCCGTACATGTGGGTGTCACCGAAGAGCGAGTCCTTCCAGCCGCCGAAGGAGTAGTAGGCGACGGGGACCGGGATCGGGACGTTGATGCCGACCATGCCGACCTCGACGTCGTACTGGAACTGGCGGGCCACGCCACCGTCGCGGGTGAAGATCGCGGTGCCGTTGGCGTACTGGTTGGAGTTGATGAGCGCGATGCCGTCCTCGTAGGTGTCGACGCGGACGACCGACAGGACCGGGCCGAAGATCTCGTCGGTGTAGACCGTCATCTCGGGGGTCACGTGGTCGAGCAGTGTGGTGCCGAGGAAGAACCCCTCCGTGGGGAGCTCACCGGTCCGGCCGTCGACGACGACGGCTGCGCCCGCGGCCTCGCCAGCGTCGACGTAGCCAGCGACCTTGTCCCGGTGCTCGGCAGTGATGAGCGGACCCATGTCGGTGTCGGGGTCGGCGCCGTTGCCCACCGTGAGCTTGGGCAGCCGGGCGGCGATGGCGTCGACGAGCGGCTGGGCGACCTCACCGACGGCGACCGCGACGGACAGGGCCATGCAGCGCTCGCCGGCCGCGCCGTAGGCGGCGGAGACCACGGCGTCGGCAGCCATGTCGATGTCGGCGTCGGGGAGGACGAGGGCGTGGTTCTTGGCGCCACCGAGGGCCTGGACCCGCTTGCCGTTGGCGGTGCCGCGCTCGTAGATGTACTTCGCGATCGGCGTCGAGCCCACGAAGCTCACCGCGGCGATGTCCGGGTGGTCGAGGATCGCGTCGACGGCGACCTTGTCACCGTGCACCACGGTGAAGACGCCGTCGGGCAGACCGGCCTCCTTCCACAGCTGCGCGAGGAAGAGCGCAGCGGACGGGTCCTTCTCGCTGGGCTTGAGGATGAAGGCGTTGCCACAGGCGACGGCGTTGGCGCACATCCACAGGGGCACCATCACCGGGAAGTTGAACGGCGTGATGCCCGCGACCACCCCGAGCGGCTGGCGGATGTTGTAGACGTCCACGCCAGTCGAGACCTGCTCGCTGAAGCCGCCCTTGAGCAGGTTCGGAACGCCGGTGGCGAACTCGACGTTCTCCAGGCCGCGGGCGATCTCGCCGCCGGCGTCCGAGAGGACCTTGCCGTGCTCGGCGGTGATGATCGCGGCCAGCTCGGGAGCGCGCGTGTGCAGCAGCTCCCGGAACGCGAACAACACAGCCGCCCGCCGGGACAGCGACGAGTGCCGCCACTCGCGGGCGGCCTCGGCGGCGCTCGCCACCGCTGCGTCCAGCTCCTCGACCGAAGCGAGGTCGACCTCGCCGGTCACCTGACCCGTGGCGGGGTTGTGCACGGGGGCAGAGCGTCCAGAGGTGCCCTCGCGGGTGCGGCCGTCGATCCAGTGGGAGATGCGCGTCGTCATGCCCACACCATACGATCCACCCACTAGTAACACAATACGAGTATTGCTATGGTACAAACATGACTGCCACTCTCTCCGCCCTGGAGCAGCGCCTCGACCAGCCCACCGCGAAGGGGCTGGCCCACGCGGTCTCCGCGGCGATCCGCGACGGCATCCTCGTCGCGGGAGACCGGCTGCCCCCCATCCGCACCGTCGCGGCGCAGCTCGCCCTGTCCCCCACGACGGTCAGCGCCGCCTGGGGGCTGCTCGCCCGCTCGGGCGCGGTCAGCACCGACGGCCGGCGCGGCACCACGGTCCGCGACCAGCGTGGGCCGACGGGCGGCCGGTACCGACAGGCCCTGCGCCACGAGTCCGACTTCGCCCTCGACCTGTCCACCGGCGTGCCGGACCCCCACCTGCTCCCCTCGCTCGGGCCCGTCCTGGCGCAGCTGACCTCTGCACCGACCACCGGCAGCTATCTCGACGACCCGGTCCTGCCCGCCCTCGCCGACGCGCTCCGGGCCGACTGGCCGGATGCCGCGTCCGACCTTGCCGTCGTCGACGGCGCCATGGACGCGATGGATCTCATCGTGCGCACCTCGCTGCGCTTCGGCGACCGCGTGGTGGTCGAGGACCCCGGCTTCCCACCGCTGGTCGACCTCCTCGAGTCCGTGGGCGTGCAGCTCGTGGGGGTGCCGGTGGACGACGAGGGGCTCGACCTCGCCGCGCTGGAGTCAGCCCTGACCGAGCCGGTCGCCGCGATCTTCCTGCAGCCCCGAGCCCAGAATCCCGTCGGCGTCACCATGACTTCGAGCCGCGCGCAGGCCATCGCCAACCTCCTCGAGGGCTCCGAAACCCTTGTGGTGGAGGACGATTCGGCTGCCGGCCTGTCCTCAGCCCCGCTGGCGAGCATCGGTCGGTGGCGACCCGACCACACGGCATACATCAGGTCGTTCTCGAAGTCGCACGGACCGGACCTGCGCCTCGCCGCGATCAGCGCGCCCCCGGACCTGCACCGGGCGATCACGGCCCGCCGCGAGCTCGGTCAGGGATGGTCCAGCCGGTTGCTCCAACAGGTGCTCCTGGGCCTGCTCACCAGTGACGCTGCCCGGGCCGAGGTCGCCAAGGCCACCGTCACGTATGCCGCGCGGCGGGCCCACGTGGTCGACGCGCTGGCCGGGCGGGGCATCACGGTGCCGGGGACCGAGGGCATCAACATCTGGGTGCCGGTGCACGACGAGACGGCCGCAGTCGTGCGGTTGGCCAGCCAGGGGATCGGTGTCGCGCCGGGTGCGCCGTTCCGGCTCGGCCCTCCGGACGGCACCGCGGAGGGAGGCGGACACCTGCGGGTGACCGTGGGCGCCGCGGGGGACGATCCCGACAGCCTTGACGGCTTGGCTCAGGCGCTCGCCGAGGCGGCTCTCGCAGGTGGGCGACCGGCTCGGGCCCGCTGACGCGATCTGGTCGGCACGAGAACGGCACGAAGGCCGGGCTGCAGGGTTGCCCGGCCTCCGGCCCGCCGCCCGAAGGCGGACGCCTCATACCCCCGACCACACACGCTAACGGCCGGTCCTACTCCTCAGGATCGTTCAATTCGCGTATGAGTGCACCCGAATTGATGAAGTCGCGATGGTAATTTTCCAGCTTTTCAAGGCATTTCACACCGGGCACTGCGGGGCGACCTCGACGTTCTCGGCGTGTCGCCCTCGGGCGATTTCCGGCGAGACCGGCAACCAGCCACCACGATGGTTGCCTTTCGAACGTAGCGACCCACCGGGGCAGCGGAGATCACCCCAAGCGCGCACCACCCCTACGCCAAATCCACCGGCCGACCTGACCTCTTGTGGCTAGTCAGCGCGAGGTCCAAGTCGATGGAAACGCACGCAGTGCGCGGAGGGCGTGGGACTCCGCGGACTCTTGGCGGAGGGCGTGGGATTCGAACCCACGATGGGTGTAACCCCATAGCGGTTTTCAAGACCGCCGCACTAGGCCACTATGCGAGCCCTCCTCGGCCACGCGGCATACCCGCAAGGCCAGGGGACACGGTATCGCCCGCCGCCTCGCAGCACCGCACGACCACCGCGTGATCCGGGAGGCAGACCCCATCCAGCAGTCGCCTCCTCGTCGATCGCGTGCTCGAATGGCCGGGTGGATGCGGGCGACCTGGCGCGACGCTTCGCCCTGGGGGGCGCTGCGAGGCTGTCCGACGGCCCTGTCGCGCGCGGCAAGCAAGGCGTCGTGTGGCGGCTCGAGACGGCCGACGGCCGCTGGGCCGTGAAGCTGCCGTTCCGCCCGTCCACCGAGGACGAGGTGCGGCTGGCGACGGCGTTCCAGGAGGCGGCCCATGCCGCCGGCGTCCCGACACCGCAGGTGCGCCGAACGACGGACGGAGAGGTGTTCGCCCCGGTGGAGGGCCGACAGGCACGGGTGTACGAGTGGGTCGACCTGTGTCCACCCGACACCCAGCTCGATCCCGCGCGGGTCGGGGCGGTCGTGGCCGCCATTCACCTCGTCTCAGTCGCTGACCAAGGACCGGTCGACCCTTGGTACCGCGAGCCAGTAGGGGCAGACCGTTGGGACCGACTGGTCGAACAGCTCCGGGATGCGGGAGCGCCGTTTGCTCGCCGGCTGGCCGACCTGCGGGATGAGCTCGTCGCCCTGGAATCCTGGATCGAACCACCGCAGACGATCGTGACCTGCCACCGCGACCTGTGGGCCGACAACGTCCTGCCGACTGACGACGGCGGAGTGTGTGTCATCGACTGGGAGAACAGTGGACCGGCCGATCCGAGCCAGGAGCTCGGGTGCGTGCTCTTCGAGTTCGGCCGGTCCGACCCCGGTCGGGCGCGGGCGCTGGTCACCGCCTACAGCGAGGCCGGCGGGCCTGCGTCCGTCAGCCGACGCGGCCACTTCTCCATGCTGATCGCGCAGCTCGGCCACATCACGCAGCTGGCCGCCACCGACTGGCTGCAGCCCAACCCTCGGTCGCCGGACCGCGCGGACTCAGCCGCGTGGATCGGGGAGGTGCTGGACGAGCCGCACGCGCGCGACCTGCTCGAATCCTTGTTGGCTTCCACCGGGCAGGCCGCTGACCAGCGTCTTTGTTAGGGTCGAGGGAACCGACCAAAGGATGCGAACCATGGCAAAGCTCACCTTCCTCGCCGGTCTCGCTGCGGGCTACGTGCTCGGGGCCAAGGCCGGTCAGAAGCGCTACCAGCAGATCAAGACCCAGACCGACCGCGTGTGGGGCAGTGCCCCGGTGCAGTCCCGCGTCTACACGGTCAAGCAGGTCGTCAAGGACCAGGCACCCGTGGTGGCGGCCAAGATCGGTGACGTCGCGAAGACCGCCGGCGCCAGCGCCAAGGAACGCTTCACGGGCGAGGAGCTCCCGGAGACCCTGCACCGCGGCACCGACGGGCGGCTGCACGCCGACACCACCGGCTTCGGCCCGGGGCCGGGCAAGCTGCCCTGACCTACGGGCGAAAGCCCACCACGCGGGCTCGCGCCTCAGGCACACACAGGAAGC
>NZ_JBFUCP010000014.1:0-62453 GCF_056405175.1 Pedococcus sp. P1_H8 | reverse complement strand
CCGCCACCCGCGACTACGTCGCTCGCCGAACCGCCGAAGGCAAGACCGGCCGCGAGATCAAACGCTGCCTGGCTCGCTACATCGCCCGCGACCTCTACCGCCTGCTTGAAAGTGGGGCCGCAGCTGCTTGACGAAGCATAGGAGCGTCGTGCCCGTTCATGCCGCGGGTCAGTACTGGGCCAACACCAGTTCCAGCAGGGCAGCCTCGACCTCGCGGTCGAGTTCGAGGCCGCGCAGGCGGGCGGCCGCGTCTGTAGGGCCGTCCGCCGACTCGACCAGGGCGAATGCCGTGCTCTTCAGGTTGTAGTCGATTCGCGCCCGGTCCAGCACCTGGCGCACTCCCTCGACGGTCCGGGACCAGTCGAAGGGCCGGACGTCAGACAGGGTGACCGTCCGGCCGTCGCCCGTGGCGACCTCGCCGAGAGCGAACCGCGTGCCGGCGGTGGTGGGTTCGGGGGAGAGGGTCGGCTCGTCCGTGCCCGGCGTTCCCGGCGTGCCCAGGGTCGCGCCGGCTTCGACGCCGAGGACCAGCAGCGTCCAGGTGCGTGAGGCCGGGAGGACGTCGACACCACCGGTGGGCGCCCCGATCACCAAGGTGCCGCCGGCCTCCTCCCAGGTGATCGTCGTGACCGCGGTGTGCGCCCCGGGGCCCCCGTCGCCCGCACGGCGGCTCCGGTCACCCGCACCCCGGCTCCGGTTGCCCGCGTCGCCGTTGCCATCGTCCCCGCCGCTGCTCCCGTCGTCCTCGACGAGGTCGAACCGGCCGTCTGCCCCCACGGCCAGGACGAGCTCGATGTGCTCGGGCAGCGCCGTGCCCACGGTGGCGTCTTGCGAGCCGGCCAGCGGCAGCAGGCCACCAGCGCGCACCAGCACGGGCAGGGACTCCATCGGCCGGTGCAGTCGCACCTGCCTGTCGCCGCGGTATCGCGTGCCGGTGAAAAGGTCGGTCCACACGCCGTCGGGCAGCCAGGCCTGCGCGCTGCCGAGCCCGAGCACCTCTTGCTGCGGGCTGGTGATCGGGGCCACCACGAGCTCGGTGCCGAAGCGGAACTGGTTCGGCACGGCATACGCCTCGATGGCTCCTGGGTCCGCCCAGTACATCGGTTCGACGAGCGGCGCTCCCTCGCGCGCGGCGCGGGCGTTCATGGTGTGCAGGTAGGGCACGAGCCGGTGCCGCAGCCGCAGGAAGGCGTCGATGGTGGCGCGGGCCTGGGCGGGGAAGGTCCACGGCTCCTTGCGGATGAACGGGTGCAGGGTCGAGTGCAGCCGCATGATCGGTGAGAAGACTCCGAGCTGCACCCAGCGGACGGTGAGGTCGTCGTCGCGGCTGCCGTACCAGTGGCCGCCGATGTCGTGGCTCCACCAGCCATAGCCGATGTTGGACGAGCTCGCGGTGAAGTAGGGCTGGAAGGCGAGGGAGTCCCAGGTGATGTGGGTGTCGCCGGAGAAGCCGACGGGATAGCGGTGGCTGCCCGGACCGGCATACCGGGAGAAGGTGATGGGCAGCTGGCCGCGCCTGGCGGAGTCGTTGAAGTGCTCGATGTTCAACAGCCACAACGGATCCACGCCAGGCGTGCGGCTGAAGGATCCCTGCTGCCAGTCCAGCCACCAGAAGTCGACGCCCTCGTCCTCGAGCGGGTGGTGGAGCCGCTCGAAGTAGGAGTCCATGAAGCGGGGGTCGGTCGGGTCGAAGGCGACCGCGCGCTCGCTGGCGGGGTCGATGCCCATGTCCTCGGCGACCCGGGGATAGGCGTCCTCGAACGCGCGGACACCGTCGGCGGGATGCACGTTCAGCGTCACGGCGAGGCCCCGCCGGCGCAGCTCGGCGAGGAAGGACGGGGGATCGGGGAAGAGGTCTCGGTTCCACGAGTAGCCGGTCCACCCGGTGCCGAACCGCGAGTCGATGTCGACCCAGTGCCAGTCCATGTCGAGCACCGCGACCGCCAGCGGCACCCGCTCGGCGTGGAACGTGTCGAGCAGCTCGAGGTACTCGTCGGCGGAGTAGGGGTGGTAGCGGCTCCACCAGTTGCCCAGCGCCCAGCGGGGGAGCATCGGCACGGCCCCCGACACGGCATAGAGGTCGGCGACGGCGGCGCGGTAGTCATGGCCGCGGACGAAGACGTAGAGGTCCTGGGTGCCCGGGCGACGCACGGCCGGACGTCCGTCCTCGATGAGGAACGAGTCGGAGTCGTCGATCACCGCGATCCCGGTGCGGGAGACCACCCCCGGGCCGAGCGGGACGGCGCCGTCGATGTCGTCGAGAGTGCGTGCCGTGCCGCCGAGCCCATCGGCCGGCTCGCCGAAGCGCCACTCGCTGGTGTGCGCGTCGGGCATCGCGGACGTCGCCGTGACGACCAGACCGCTGGGGCTGAACGGCTCGCCGTCATAGTCGAGGTGCAGGCACTCCGTCGACAGCTCGATCCGCTGGCCCTGGCGGTGCACCTCGATCTCGGGGACCGGCAGCGCGCGGTTGACCGCGAAGGTGCTGGCCCGGTCCTCGAACTCACCCGACTCCGACCACTCGAGGCGCAGCAGCCCGGGGGTGAGGACGGTGATCCGCCAGCAGTCGCCCGCAACCACAGCGTCCGGGTGCGCCACCGGGTCGCCAGGAACCGTCAGTCGAGTGGTCATGGGTCCCTCCTTCGCGTCGAAGGGTATCGGGATCTGGGCCACGGGACGGGGCGCGCGCGGTCCCGCCTATCCTTGAGCGGTGAGCACCACGCAGCACCACGACGCCCTCGCCAGCCTCGCGGCCGGCGCACACCTCCCGGCCGCCCAGCAGCCGGAGTGGCCCGACGCCGCCCGCCTCTCCAGCGCCGTCGCCGAGCTCGCGTCCTATCCGCCACTGGTGTTCGCGGGGGAGTGCGACGTCCTGAAGTCACGGATGGCCGCCGCGGCCCGTGGCGAGGCGTTCGTCCTGCAGGGCGGCGACTGCGCCGAGACGTTCGCGTCCGCCACCGCCGACAACATCCGCGACCGCGTCAAGACCATCCTGCAGATGGCCGCGGTCCTGACCTACGGCGCCTCCGTCCCGGTCGTCAAGGTGGGCCGGATGGCCGGCCAGTACGCCAAGCCGCGCAGCAGCGGAGCCGAGACGCGTGAGGGAGTCACGCTCCCGGCCTACCGCGGCGACATGGTCAACGACTTCGACTTCACGCTCGAGTCACGCACGCCCGACCCGCAGCGGCTCGTGAAGGCCTACCACGCGAGCACTGCCACGCTGAACCTCGTGCGCGCCTTCACCCAGGGCGGCTTCGCCGACCTGCGCCACGTCCACGACTGGAACCGCGGCTTCGTCGCCAACGCGGCCAACAACCGCTACGAGCGGCTGGCCAAGGACATCGACAAGGCGATGAAGTTCATGCAGGCCTGTGGCGCCGACTTCGACGCCATGCGCACCACCGAGTTCTTCTCGTCCCACGAGGCGCTGCTGCTCGACTACGAGCGACCGCTGACCCGGGTCGACAGCCGCACGGGTGAGCTCTACGACACCAGCGGCCACTTCATCTGGGTCGGCGAGCGCACCCGCGACATCGACGGCGCCCACATCGACTTCGTCTCCAAGGTGCTCAACCCGATCGGCATCAAGCTGTCGGCCAAGGCCGAGATCGACGACGTCCTGCGCCTGATCGACAAGGTCGACCCCGACCGTGAGCCGGGCCGCCTGACCTTCATCACCCGGATGGGTGCCAAGACGGTTCGCGACGCCCTGCCGACCCTGGTCGAGAAGATCACCGGCTCGGGCGCGCAGGTCACCTGGATCTGCGACCCCATGCACGGCAACACGTTCGAGTCAGCCAGCGGCTACAAGACGCGCGACTTCGAGGACGTCGTCGAGGAGGTGCGCGGCTTCTTCGAGGTGCACCAGGGCCTCGGCACCGTCCCCGGCGGCATCCACGTCGAGCTGACTGGCAACGACGTCACCGAGTGCATCGGCGGTGCGGAGAAGATCCTCGACGCCGACCTCAACAAGCGCTACGAGACGGTCTGCGACCCGCGGCTCAACCACCAGCAGAGCCTCGAGCTGGCCTTCCTCGTCGCCGAGATGCTGGCCAAGGACTGACCTCCCCGACGTCGGTGGTGCGGGGTCACCTCCTAGGCTGGCTCGCATGCCTGCTGCGCTCCTGGTCGACCTGCTGTCCGACACCCTCACCCAGCCCACCGACGCGATGCGCCGGGCGATGGCTGACGCCCCGGTCGGCGACGACGTCTTCGGCGAGGACCCGACGGTCCGGCGGCTCGAGGTGCGGGTGGCCGAGCTGCTCGGGCACGAGGACGCGCTCTTCGCGCCGACCGGCTCGATGGCCAACCAGCTGTGCCTGCGGCTGCACGTCGCCCACGGTGAGGAGCTCATCGCGGACTCCCTCGCCCACGTGCTGCGGGCCGAGATGGGCGCCGCTGCAGTGCTGTCCGGCATCTCGTCGCGAACCTGGGTCGCCGACCACGGCGTGCTCGACGCGGCCCAGCCGCTCGCCCTGATGATCCCTGACGGCGGCACCTACCAGGTCAACACGCGCCTGGTCGTCGTCGAGAACACCCACAACTTCGGCGGCGGCACGGTCCAGCCGCTCGACCAGATCGAGTCCCTGCGCGCGGGCACGAAGCCGCGCGGCGTGGCGATGCACCTCGACGGCGCCCGCCTGTGGAACGCGCACGTCGCCACAGGCGTCCCGCTCGCGACGTATGGCGCGTTGTTCGACACCGTGAGCGTGTGCCTGTCCAAGGGCCTCGGGGCCCCGGTCGGCTCCGTCCTCGTGGGCTCGCGGGACCTCATGGCGCAGGCGCGCATCTGGCGCAAGCGGTTCGGCGGCGGCATGCGACAGGTCGGGATCCTCGCGGCAGCCGGCCTGCACGCCCTCGACCACCACGTCGAGCGGCTCGCCGACGACCATGCTCGAGCCCGCCGGTTCGCCGAGGCGGCGGCAGCCGCAGCCCCCGGCTCGATCGACCCGCAGCGGGTGCAGACCAACATCGTGGTGCTCGATGTTGCGGGCGCGGGGTGGACCCCCGCCGCCTTCGTCGAGGAGGCGGGCCGAGGCGGCATACGTCTCTATCCGGTGAGCACCACTGCGGTGCGGCTGGTCTGGCACCTCGACGTCGACGACGCGGGCACCGACCGCGCCATCACCGAGCTGGTGCCATTGTTGGAGAACGGCCCTGCGGCCTAGTCCTCAGGCCCAGTCCTCAGACCTCGTGGTGCAGCAGCTCGGCCGGCCGGTCCTCCTCGGCTGATGCGCCGGAGCGGCGGCCGAGGAGCTCGACGACGTACATCGCGGTGAGCACCAGGGCGCCACCCAGCAGCATGCGCACCGTCAGCGACTCGCCCCCGAACAGCACCGCGAAGAACGCCGCGAAGACCGGTTCCATGGTCATCACGATGGCGGCGCGGGTAGCGCTCAGATGCGACTGTGCCCACGTCTGGGCCCAGAGCGCGACGGCTCCGGCGATCAGCGCCATGTAGAGCAGCGAGGTCCACTGGCCGCCCGTCGCGGGCAGGGTGACGCCTCCGGGCAGCGCCCCGACGAGCGCCACCACGGTGATGACCCCCACCTGGACCGTCGCCAGCCCGGTGGCCGAAGCGGCAGTCGAGAACCTGCCGAGCCCGATGATGTGCAACGCGTAGAGCGCCGCCGCGGCCAGCGTGAGCATCTCGCCGTAGCCCACCGAGAGGCCGCGCAGCGAGAGCACCGCCAGTCCGGCGGTGGCAAGCAGGACGGCCAGCCACGTCGTCCCCGGGATCCGGTCGCGCAGCAGGACCGCTGCGAGCACGGGTGTGAGCACGATGTAGGTGCCGGTGACGAACCCGGACACCGAGGCGTCGGTGTGCTCGAGCCCGACCGTCTGCAGCAGCTGGGCCAGGCCGTAGAGGACCCCGAGGACGGCACCGATCAGGACCTCGCGCCGGGTCAGGGCGAGCAGCTGGCGGCGGAACAGCAGGGCCATGACGACCGCCGCGATCGCGAAGCGCACGGCCAGGAAGTCGGCCGACGGCACGTGCTCGACGAGGTCACGGATGAGGAAGAACGTCGAGCCCCACACGGCGGTGACCGACACGAGCAGCAGCGTCGCCAGCCGCGACGGGGACAGGCTCAGACGATCACCATGGTGACGACCGAGCCCTTGGGCGCCTCGGTGTTGGCCGCAGGGTTGGTGTGGTGGACGGTGCCGAAGATGCCACCCAGGGCGTTCTCGCGCTTCACGTCGAAGCCAGCGGCTCGCAGGATCGCCTCGGCCTCGTCGGCTTGCTTGCCGGAGACATCGGGCACCTTGACCAGGACGGGGCCCTTGGACACGACGAGCTTGACCGTCTCGCCCTTGAACAGGGTGCCGCCGGCCGGCGACTGCGAGATCACGTTGCCCTTGGCGATGGTGTCGCTGTTGGCCTGCTCGGTCGCGTCGACGGTGAGCCCGGCCTTGGACAGCGCATCGACTGCCTCGGCGGCCGGCTTGTTGGTGAAGTCGGCGACCGGGATCGGCTGCTTGCCCTTGGACACGACGATGTTGACCTTGGTGCCACGTTTGAGGGGGGTGCCCACCTTGGGGTCGACGCCGACCACGAGACCCGCGGCGACAGCCTCGTCGAAGGCCTCCGTGCTCTTGCCGACCGTCAGCTTGGCAGCGGTGATCTGGTCGCGCGCCTCGGCGGCCGACTTGTTGACCACGTTGGGCACGGCATACCGCTCAGGCCCCTTGGACACGGTGACCTTGACGTCGGTGCCGCGTCGCACCTCGGCGCCGGCGCCGGGGTCGGTGGACATGACCACACCGCTGGGCACCGACTCGTCGAAGCTGTCGACCCGGTCGGCGCCCAGGTGGGCGACGTCCAGCTTCGCCTTTGCCTGGGCGTAGGTGAGGCTGGTGGTCGTGGGCACGACGGTGGGGGAGCCGGGGCCCGCGAGGAACCACCAGGCGGCGACGCCGGCGACCAGGGCGACGCCGAGGGCGATCCAGATCCAGCGCCAGGGTCCGTCGCGACGGTCGTAGTCGTCGTCGCTGCCCATGGTGTCGAGCACCCGGCCGTGCAGCACCGGGGGAACGGTGGGGGTGTGGTCGATGGGGAGCGCGAGCCGCGGCACGGGGCGACCGGGCGCAGCGGCATGACGCGGCGCGTGGCCAGCCGCCTCGTAGCCAGCCGCCTCGTAGCCAGCCGCCTGGTCGCCGGCCGACTCGTGGCGAGCCTGCACCGGGAGCGCGCTGGTGCGTTCGACGGCCACGGTGCTCGCTCCACCGGCCAGGGCAGCCGGGCCCTCGGGGCGGCGGTCGAGCTCGGTGGGGGTGAGCATCGCCCGCGACTTGCGGACCTCGGTGAGGAAGTCCTCGGCGTCGTAGGGCCGATGGTCGGGGTCGCGCGAGGTCGCCAGGGCGACCAGTGCGTCGAGCTCGGCAGGCACCGAGGTCACCCTCGACGACGGCGCGGGGATGGAACCGTGGACGTGCTGGTAGGCGATGTGGATCGGGGTGTCACCGGTGAAGGCCTTGGTGCCGGTGAGCATCTCGAACAGGATCAGGCCGGCGGCATAGACGTCACTGCGGGCGTCGGCGATGCCGCGCTCGACCTGCTCGGGGGACAAGTAGGCGACCGTGCCCAGCAGCACGCCCGTCTGGGAGGCCGTGGTCTGGGTCGAGACAGCCCGGGCGAGGCCGAAGTCGGCGACCTTCACCGTGCCGTCGTCCTCGCGCAGGATGATGTTCTCCGGCTTGACGTCGCGGTGGATGATGCCGCCGCGGTGGGCCGCGCCGAGCGCCTGCAGGACCGGGCCCATGATGTCGAGGGCGGCGCGCGGCGTGAGCGGACCCTCGGCCTTCATCACCTCGCGCAGGGTCTGTCCGGGGACGTACTCCATCGCGAGGAACATGTGGCCGTCGTCCTCGCCCTGGTCGAAGACCGACACGACGTTGGGGTGGGACAGCCGGGCCGCCGAGCGCGCCTCACGCTTGAACCGGCTCACGAACGCCTCGTCCTGGGCGAGGTCGTGGCGCATCACCTTCAGCGCGACGTCACGGTCCAGCCGGGTGTCCAGTGCGAGGTAGACCGAGGCCATTCCGCCGTCGGCAATGTGCGACTGGACGCGATAACGCCCGTCGAACACACGCCCGAGCAAGGACTCGGTGACACCGGAAGACACCCGCAAAGTGTAGGAGGTCTCGCTGGTCATCTCGCGCAGGCGGGTCCGTGGGTGGTGTCCCGACCGCATTCGTCAGGCGGGCTCACATCTGGGTGCGGTGCGCCTTGATGGCGGACACATAGACCTTGGTGTCGGCGTACATGCCGTTCTTCTGCACCGAGTAGAGCCCCTGGTAGTACCCGGCGATGGCCTGGTCGACCGTGCTGGCGGACCGGGTCAATGAGCGCAGGATCACCACGCCTGCCGTGATGTTGTCCTGGGTCTTGAGCAGATCGAGACGGCGCCCGGCCATCTCGGAGGCCCACTGCCCGGACGAGGGGATGACCTGCATGACGCCGATGGCGTTGGCCACCGACACCTGGCGCTGGTTCCAGCCCGACTCCTGCCACCCGACGGCCAGCGCAAGCTTGGGGTCCACGCCGTGGCGGCGCGCCGTGGCGACGATCATCGCCTTGGTCTGGCTGCGGCTCGGGACAGCGTGCCGGGCCAGGGCCGCACGGTTGCGGTTGGCGGCGTTGACGATCGAGCTGGGGTAGGTGCGGCCTGCGAACGAGTTGGCGCTCGCCGTCGACTTGGCCGGCTTGGCCGGAACCTTGAGGCGCTGGCCGGGGTAGATGACCGACGCCGCCGACAGCCGGTTGGTCTTGAGCAGTGCGGCGAGGGTGACGCTGTGCTTGCTGGCGATGCCGCTGAGCGTGTCACCGGCGCGGACCGCGTATGCCGCGGTGCCGGCGGGGCGGGTGGCCGCCGGTGTGGCCCCGTGGACCCTGAGGACCTGGCCGGGGTGGATGACGCTGCGGGCGTTCAGCCGGTTCAGCGAGTACACCGTCGCGAGGGCCGTCTTGGTGCGGGTGGCGATGGCGCTCAGCGTGTCGCCGTTGCGCACGCGGTAGGTCGTGATCGACGGTGCTGCGGCTGCGGCAGCAGCGGGGCGGCTGGCGCTGGCGGCCCCGGCGCCGGGGATGCGGATCTTTCCGCCGATCTGCAGCACCGAACGGGTGGAGAGCTTGTTGGCCTTGAGGAGGGCGGCGAGGGACACGCCCTTGCGCGCGGCGATGTGGCTCAGCGTGTCACCGGATCGGACGACGTAGGTCGCACGCTTGATCGCTGCCGCCCTCGCAGCGGCCGCGGCGCGGGCCCTGGCTGCCTCGGCGCGGGCCTGCGCGGCGGTCTTGGGCACCGACAGGCGCTGCCCAATGGACAGGTGGTTCCCGCCGTGGCTCAGGTGGTTGCGTGCCGCCAGGGTGCCCGGCGTGGTGCCCGTCCGGGCGGCGATGTCGGCCAGGTTGTCTCCGGTGCGGACCGTGTAGGTCGCCCAGCCGTAGGGAGCAGGCTTGGCCTTCTGGACGACGGCGACCGCCTGGAGGGTGGCCGAAGGGAGCGCTGCCGGAGCGATCACTGGGGACATCGGGGGCTGCCTTTCGGGCGGTGGCGGAGCACGTGGCTGGAGTGAACAGTGGGGCAAGTGTGACGATTGTGAAAGGTACACCATCTGAGCCCTCCATATCGACTTACATCGATGTAATTCGCTCGCGGACGCAATTTGCTTTGCCTGAGTTCGCTGGCACTCTTGTCCCGTGACCGATCAGCCCGCGGACTCCGCCGAGACCCCACTCGAAGACCTCGTCGGCTCCTGGCTGACCGTGCCCGACATCGCCGAGCGCCTCGGCATCCCGCTGTCGTCGGTGCGCAAGCTGATCGAGGACCGCGAACTGCTCAGCGCCAGGATCGGCGAGCGCAACGTCGTCGCGGTCCCGACGCAGTTCCTCGAGGAGGACGTCTTCCGTCACCTGCGGGGCACCTTCACGGTGCTCGCGGACGGAGGCCTGAACGACGCGGAGATCCTGCGCTGGCTGTTCACTCCCGACGAGACCCTTCGCGTCGGCGGGACTCCCGTCGACAACCTCGCCGCCGGGTTCAAGACCGAGGTGCGTCGCCGCGCGATGGAGCAGGCCTTCTAGCTGCCGTTGGGCAACTGGGGGTCAGTGCGCGCGGGTCGTCGAGCTGTCGATCAGCTGGTCGAGCACCCCGGCGGCCTCGGGTGACAGTTCGCGGGTCGACTTCAGCGCCATCCGTGCCGAGCCGGCGAGGCGGGCGATGTCGGCCTCGACCGCGTCGACCGCGCCCGCGGCGGTGATCGCCTCGCGCAGCCGCTGCACCGTGTCGTCGTCGAGCGCGGGATCGCCCAGTCGGGCCTCGATGAGTTCGACCCCCGCCTGGTCGGCACCGGCGAGGGCGTGCGCGATCAGCACGGTGCGCTTGCCCTCGCGCAGGTCGTCGCCAGCAGGCTTGCCCGTCGCAGCCGGGTCGCCGAACACGCCCAGCAGGTCGTCGCGGAGCTGGAACGCCTGACCGAGGTCGAGGCCGTAGCGGGACAGGGCAGAGAGGTCCTCCTCGGAGGCGCCGCCGGCAGTGGCTCCGATGAGAAGTGGGTGCTCGACGGTGTACTTGGCGCTCTTGAACCGGATCACGTGCTCGGCCCGGTCGATGCGCTCATGGGTGGACACGCCGTCCCAGGACCGGGCGGACTCCACGACGTCGAGGAACTGGCCGCCCATGAGCTGGGTGCGCATCACGTCGAAGACGCCGCGCCCGCGCGCAAGGTGGTCGGGGCTGAGCCCGGAGGTCGCGTAGATCTCCTCGGTCCAGTTGAGGCACAGGTTGCCCGCGAGGATCGCGCCGGCCACGCCGAACCGGTCCGCGTCGCCGGCCCAGGACTCGCGCTCGTGGCGCGCCGCGAGCGAACGGTGCGCAGCCGGCATACCCCGGCGGGTGTCGCTGTCGTCCATGACGTCGTCGTGGATCAGCGCCGCCGCCTGGAAGAACTCCATGGCGGTGGCCACGCGGACGAGGGCGTCGGAGTCGGGCTGTCCGGTGGCGCGGTAGCCCCAGTAGAGGAAGGCGGCCCGCAGCCGCTTGCCGCCGGTCAGGAGGCGGGCGACGGCGCCGAGCAGCTCCTGCGCGTCGGGGCCCACCTCGGCGAGGATCCCGGCCTGGTGGGCGAGGACGTCGTCGACGGTGCGCTGCACCCGCTCACGCAGGGAGGCGGCATCGAGCGGGTTGGTCACCACGCGTTCCTCCCGGGCGTCTGTCGATCCGCGAAATGTCTCATCCTGTGCTGGCACTGAGCCTACGGCGTGGGGCCTCGACTAGTGTCACCGCCATGGATTTGGGGCACACCTCGGGAGCGAATCGACCGACGCAGCATCCGTGGTCGATCCCCGGCATGCTCGCGGCGCCGCATCCGTCGATCAGCTTCGAGTTCTTCCCGCCCAAGGACGACGCCGGGGAGTCCATGCTCTGGGACGCCATCCGGCGCCTGGAGTCGGTGCGACCCGACTTCGTCTCGGTCACCTACGGCGCGGGCGGCTCCAACCAGGACCGCACGGTGCGCGTCACCGAGCGGATCGCTCGTGAGACGACGTTGACGCCGCTGGCCCACCTCACCTGTGTCGGGGCGTCCGTGGCGGCGCTGCGCCATGTCGTGGGCCTGTATGCCGCGAGCGGGGTCCGCAACATCCTCGCCCTGCGGGGCGACCCGCCTGGCAACGTGGGCGGTGAGTGGGTTGCCCACCCCGAGGGCCTCAACCACGCGACCGACCTCGTCGCGCTGGTGCGGACCCTGGGGGACTTCACGATCGGGGTCGCGGCGTTCCCCGACGTGCACCCCGGGTCGCCGAGCTTCGAGCACGACGTCGAGATCATGGTCCGCAAGGCCGATGCGGGTGCCAGCTTCGCGATCACCCAGATGGTCTTCGACGCCGACAGCTACCTGCGGCTGCGCGACGCCGTGGCGGCTCGCCGCGACCTGCCAATCACGCCGGGCCTGATGCCCGTGACGAACTTCAAGCAGGTGGCCCGGATGTCCGAGCTGATGGGCACCCCGTTGCCGACTGCGGTCGTCAGCCGGCTGGAGAGGGTCTCGGACGACCCCGCCGCCACTCGCGAGGTGGGCGTTCAGATCGCCACCGAGCTCGCCGAGCGGATGCTCGCGGAAGGTGCGCCGGGTCTGCACTTCATCACGATGAACCGTTCGACGGCGACCCTCGAGGTCTACCGCAACCTCGACCTCGCCGCCCGCAGCGCCGCCCCCCGCGCCTGACCCCGGCGCCTGACCCCTCTGCGCGGGCGTTCAGTCGCGCGTGGTGAATGCCCGGGCCAGGGCGGCGGCGGTGGACAGCACGACCACGGCCAGCCCGTAGACGGTCGCCGTCGTCTCGAGGCCGAACCTCGGGGCGGCGAACCCGGCGGCAACGGCCGGCAGGCCGAAGGCGAGATAGCTCACGACGAACACGCTGGAGAAGAGCTCGCCGCGTTGCGCGGGCCCGACGGTCGGGGTGATCGAGCGCATGATCCCGAGGAAGGACGTGCCGAATCCCGACCCCGCCACCACCGCGGCCAGCAGGAAGGCCACGAGCGACCCGGCGTGCAGGGCGAGCAGCGTCAGCACGGTGCCCACCGCGAGCATGGTCGTGCCGTAGAGCGTGATCTGGCGTGGCGTGCGCTGCCGGCCGAGGTAGGAGCTGAGGGCGCCGACACCGGTGAGCACGGTGACCACCGCGCCCTGCTCGACGTGGCTGCGACCGCCGAGCAGCTGGCCGACGATCGGCGCACCCAACGACAGGTAGAGGCCGCCGGTGGCCCAGCCCGCGAACAGGGCCGGTGCGCTGCGCCGGAACGCGGGTCGGGCAGCAGCGGGTATGCCGACTCGTGGCCGTAGCGAGCGCAGCCACCCCTCGTGACGCGGCGAGGTCTCAGGCAGTGCGAGGACCCCCACGGCCAGGGCGAGGTAGGCGATGGTCAGGGTCGCGAAGACGAGCGGGAGGGCGTTCGGGCTGGAGTCGAGCACGATGCCGGCCGCGAGCGCGCCCGCGGCGAGACCGAACAGTGGCGTGACGCTGTTGAGCGTCGCGGCCAGTCCTGGACGGGTGGTCGGCTCGAGGTCGACGACGGCCGCCGACATGGTCGACATCAGCAGCCCCGCGGCGCCCCCCTGTACGGCCCTGGAGACCAGCAGGGTGCCGACGCCGTCGGCGTGCCAGAACCCGACCATGCTCACCGCGAGGACCAGGAACCCCACGGCCAGCACCGGTCGGCGTCCGACGTGGTCGGACAGTGAGCCTGTCACGAGCAGGGTCACCAGGAGGGTGACGGCATAGACCCCGAAGATGGTGGTCATCGTCCCGGCCGAGAAGCCGATCTCGGCCTGGAGCACCGGGTAGAACGGTGACGGGGCGCTGGCGCCGACCATCAGCGCCACGACCGACACGAGGGCCAGCACGAAGGCAGGGCGACGGGGGAGCCGCCATCCGCTGCGCTGACCGTCGGGGGTGGCTGTCGGCGAGGAGCTGGGGCCGGTCGAACGGGGGGTGCTCGAGCGGGTCGTTCCGGTCGGGATGCTGCTGGTCGCACTCATGACGGGCCTCTCGGACGAAAACAACGGTTCGAAACTTATCGAACTATGGATCGGCCCCGGACATTCCCGATCTCGCCAGATTGGTTCGAGTATTATCGAACCATGCCCGCAAACCAGGAGCTGCCACACCCCGCCATGGCGGAGGTGGCGCTCACCGACGTGCTCTTCGCGCTCAGCGACCCGGCCCGGCTGCAGATCGTCCGCGACCTTGCCGACGGCCCGCTCGAGATGGCCCAGTGCGGTGCGACGAACCCGGCCCTTCCCAAGTCGACCAAGTCGCACCTGATGAAGGTGCTGCGCGAGGCGGGGGTCATCCGCAACGAACCCCGTGGCCGTGAACGGCTGGTGTCGCTGCGCCGCGAGGAGCTCGACGCGACCTTTCCCGGACTGCTCGCCAGCGTGCTCGGCGACGCGCGCGGCTGACCCGGCAGCGCGGCATACCTGAGGGGGTCAGTCGCCGGACGGTCCAGTCAGCGGCTGCAGCTCGCCGACCAGCGGTACGACGTCGGCGATGGAGTCGACGACGCGCGTCGGCTGGTAGGGGAAGCGCTGCACCTGGTCGCGCCGGGTCGACCCGGTCAGCACGAGGATGGTCCGCAGCCCCGCCTCGAGCCCACTGATCACGTCGGTGTCCATCCGGTCGCCGATCATCACGGTCGACTCGGAGTGGGCATCGATCCGGTTGAGCGCGCTGCGCATCATTAGGGGGTTGGGCTTGCCGACGAAGTAGGGCTTGTGGCTGGTGGCCGCGCTGATGAGGGCTGCGACCGAGCCCGTGGCGGGGAGCATGCCGTGCGGGCTGGGCCCGCTGACGTCCGGGTTGGTGGCGATGAAGCGGGCTCCCGCCTCGATGAGCCGGATCGCCTTGGTGATCGCCTCGAACGAGTAGGTGCGGGTCTCACCCAGCACGACGTAGTCGGGGTCGCGCTCGGTCATCGTGTAGCCGACCTCGTGGAGGGCCGTCGTCAGGCCTGCCTCGCCGACGACGAAGGCGCTCCCGCCCGGCCGCTGGTCGGCGAGGAACTGCGCTGTCGCGAGGGCCGAGGTCCAGATCGCCTCCTCGGGCACATCGAGACCGCTGGCGAGCAGTCGGGCGCGCAGGTCGCGGGGCGTGAAGATCGAGTTGTTGGTCAGGACGAGGAACCGTCGCCCTGACTCCTGCAGCGCGGCGACGAAGTCGGCCGCTCCCGGGATCGCGCTCTCCTCGTGGACGAGGACGCCGTCCATGTCGGTGAGCCAGCACTCGACGGGCTTCGGTGTGGTCATGGGCCCATTGTGTCCGAGTGGCGTGAGCGGTTTGGGGGAGTGCCGCTCCCCGGACGGCAACGTCCTGTGCCACGCCTGGGCGTCGCGTGGCGTTGCGCTTCGCACGGAGGGCGGCCACGATGGAGCGATCAGCATGCGCATGCTGGCTGTCGTTCCATGGCTGGCTTGCCATTCGGTCACACCAAGGACTGCCAATGATCCAGCGCTCGCGTGTACTCGTGACGGCCGCGGTTTCCGGACTTGCGGCCTCCCTGCTGTTCGGGGGCCAGGCCTCGGCCGTCCCCGCCCCTCCTTCGAAGGATCCCCTGGCCATCGGTCGCGGCGGCGCCGTCTCGTCGGTCGACCCGTACGCGACCCAGGTCGGCCTGGACGTCTTGCGACGTGGCGGCAACGCCGTCGATGCGGCCGTCGCCACGGCTGCCGCCCTCGGTGTCACGGAGCCCTACAGCGCGGGGATCGGTGGCGGCGGATTCCTCGTGTACTACGACGCGGCCACCGGCAGGGTCCACACCATCGACGGCCGGGAAACCGCACCCCGGCTGATGGGAGCAGACGCGTTCGTCGAAGGGGGAACACCGATCCCCTTCGCCGAGGCGGTGACCAGCGGACTGTCCGTGGGGGTCCCGGGCACTCCGGCAACCTGGGACCTGGCTCTTCGCACGTGGGGCTCCCTGTCGTTGCGCGACGCGCTTCGCCCCGCCGCACAGCTGGCCCGGTCCGGCTTCGTCGTCGACCAGACCTTCCGCCAGCAGACCATCGACAACGCGGCCCGCTTTGCCGACTTCACGAGCACCGCAGCGCTCTTCCTGCCAGGGGGCGCTGCGCCCGAAGTCGGCTCGATCTTCCACAACCCTGACCTGGGGCGCACGTACGACCGGCTCGGCCAGCAAGGGACCGGCTACTTGTACCAGGGCCCGCTCGCGGCGGAGATGGTGGCAACGGTGATGGATCCGCCGGTGACCCCGGGATCGACCAGGACGGTCCGGCCGGGCCTTCTGCGGCCCGCCGACCTTGCGGGCTACCAAGCGCTGTTCCGCGACCCGACCATGGTCGGGTACCGCGGCCTCGCGGTGGCGGGGATGGCGCCGCCTTCCTCCGGAGGGTCGACCGTCGGGGAGGCACTGAACATCCTCGAGAGCAGCGACCTCGGCGCGCTGGACCGTGTCGAGGCAGAGCATCGCTACCTCGAGGCCACGGCACTCGCGTTCGCCGACCGCAACCGGTTCGTCGGTGACCCCGACCACGTGGACGTCCCCTTGGCGGAGCTCTTGTCGCAGGGGTTCGCCGACGAACGCTCCTGCCTCATCGGACCGTCGGCGGCGTCGAAGCCGGTGGCACCCGGCTCGCCGGACGGTGCATACGTCACCTGCGCACCGGCTCCTGTCAGCGCCGCGCAGAGCCAGCAGGAGGGCCTCTCGACGAGCCACCTCACCACCTGGGACCGGTGGGGCAATGTCGTCTCCTACACGCTGACCATCGAGCAGACCGGTGGTTCGGGCATCGTCGTCCCGGGGCGCGGCTTCCTGTTGAACAACGAGCTCACCGACTTCAACTTCACCCCGACCCAGGGCGGGGCGCCGGATCCCAACCTGCCCGCTCCCGGCAAGCGGCCGAGGTCGTCGATGTCTCCGACGATCGTGCTGGACCACGGTGCGCCGGTGCTGGCTGTGGGCTCTCCGGGCGGGTCGATGATCATCACGACCGTGCTGCAGACCCTGCTCAACCGCCTCGACTACGGCGACGACCTCCTTGCTGCCGTCGCCGCCCCCCGGGCATCGCAACGCAACACCGCGTCGGTGTCGGCAGAGGATGCCTACATCGCGTCCTTCGGGCCGGCGCTGCAGGCACGCGGTCACGTCTTCACGAGGGTGGCCGAGATCGGGGCCGTGACCGCGATCGAACAGCGTGACGACGGTGCCTTGGTCGCGGTCGCTGAGCCGGTGCGACGCGGCGGTGGTGACGCGGGAGTGGTGCTGCCCGCACCCTGAGGTGGTGGGACGTCTCGGTGGTGGGACCTTCAGGCGACTTCGATGGCGTGGCCACCGGTGACTCGCAGCAGCTCCTCGTAGGTCGTGCGGAAGACGGTGTGGCTGTGGCCGGCGGCCGCCCAGACGTGGCGGTAGCGGCTGAGTGAGACGTCGACGAGGGTGCGGACCTGGCTGCGGTGGCCGACCGGTGCCACGCCCCCGATGGTGAACCCGGTCGCCGCGAGGACGAAGTCGGCGTCTGCCCGGTCGAGGTGGTCGACGTCGTCGACGAGTTCGGCGACCTTGACCAGGTCGACCTTGTGCGCGCCCGAGGTGAGGATGAGCATCGGGCTGACCGTGCCGTCGGGGGCGTGGGCCCGGAAGACCAGCGAGTTGGCGATCTCGGCGGGGGTGATGCCCAGGGCGGCGGCTGCGGCGGCCGCAGTGCGAGCGGCGTCCGGGAGGGTGACCACCTCGGGGACCACGTGGTGGATCGCCAGGGTCTGCAGGACCCTGCGGACGGCAGGGTGCCCGGTGAGGTCGGGGGCCGACGTCGGCACGTCGGACGCTGTCATGGCCGAAGACTAGAACCGTCAGGTCACGCCTGTCACCAGTCGTCCCACAGGGGTTGACGGACTGTCCGTGGCGGGGTGTACGGTTCTTCTTATCGAACACCTGTTCGAACTCGTGGTTCACGACGACGACCGATCCACCGGTCACGGCCCCACACCGTGGCGGACGGTCATCCTGCGGACCACTGCGGCTCTGGCCCTGTGAGCAGGCGCCTCGACCCCGCCTCTCACAGGGCCCAGAGCGCACCACCCAGTGACCCAGCAGCGCTGTGTCTTTGGTGACGCTGTGTCTTTGGTGACGCTGCGCTGCGCCATGCCCGCAACCCGAACCAGATCCCAGAAGGAGCGCCCTGTGGTCCGCCGCTACGAAGAGCCCATCGAGGTCCGAGAGGGCGCTCGCGAGGACCTGACCCCTGGTCTGGGAGAGGTGGTGGGCCGCGGCCCCAACGCCTTCGTCTGGCGGGGCCGGCTCTATGTCGTCCGGGCCGTGCTCGACCGCTGGCAGGAGCGCCGGCCGTGGTGGCGCGATGCCCGCGAACGCGAGGGCACCGACGTGCTCACCGATGCGCGGGAGCGGCAGGTCTGGCGGGTCGAGGCGAGCGCCGGCCGACTCGCCGGCATCGGGGTCTACGACCTGTGCGCCGACCCGGCCAGTCACGCAGGCAACCAGTGGCGCCTGCTGAGGGTGGCGGACTGATGGGCGCCCGGAGTGCCCAGGGGACGGCCACCGGAGCCGGTGCCACGCTCGACCTGCTGGACCGGGCACGGCACTCGCTGCTCGAGGCCTGCCAGAGCGAGGAGGTCGCCCGACGCTACGACCAGGCCCAGCTCGGCGCACTGCGCGCCGCTGCCGCCGTGGTCGCCACCCGCATCACGTCCACCCACCCGTCCGCGGGCCAGTCCGGTCCACGCAGCCTGTGGGAGCTGCTGCCCACGGTCGCGCCCGAGCTCTCCGAGTGGGCCGGGTTCTTCGACGTCGTAGGAGCTCGCCGCCACCACGACCACAGCGCGCGGGAGGCCGACGACCTGCTGCGCCAGTCCGAGCTCTTCCTCGACCTCGTCTGCCGGACCCTGGGCCTACCGGTGCACAGGTCACCGCACGACCACCTGCTGGTGCCCACCGCAATGATCAACACCGCGGTGACCAGCAGTCCGGGGGCCGGCCCGTGAGCACCGAGTTCGCCCACCTGCACGTCGCGTCGGGATTCTCGATGCGCTACGGCACCGCGACGCCCCAGGCGCTGGTCGAACGCGCAGCCCAGCACCGTCAGCCGATCCTCGCGCTCACCGACCGCGATGGTCTCTACGGTGCGGTCCGCTTCGTCCAGGCGGCCACCGCGGCAGGCATCGCACCCGTCCTGGGGGTCGATCTCGCGGTGGGCCCGGACGTGGTCGGCCCGGGTGCGATGGGCCAAGGTGCGATGGGCCCGGCTGTGGCGGGTCGGACCCCGGTCCGGGGTGGCGCCGAGCGCGACGCCCGCCACCCACGGGTCACCGTCCTGGCGCGGGGGCGCGCGTCCGGCGTACCCGCCGGGGTGGGGTGGGCTGCCCTGTGCCGGTTGGTCACCCAGACCCACCTGCGCGGTGAGCGGGGAGTGCCCGTGAGCTCCGCCGCCGTGGTCGCAGCAGCGTGCGGCGGCGCAGCTGGTGGAGGAGGTGGTGGAGGGGAGCCCAGTCCGCTCGTGGTGCTGCTCGGCCCCGACTCCGACGTGGGTCGGGCGCTGCTGGCCAAGCACACCGACCGGGCGCGTGAGCTGCTGGTCGCCTGGCGGCGCCGGTTGCCGCCCGATGCCGTCGTCGTCGAGGTGGTCTGCCACGGGGGACCCGAGGGCACCCCTGCATCGCGCAGCCATGCCCGGCGGCTGCTGGGGCTCGCCGACGAACAGGGTGTCCCCGCGGTGCTCACCGCCGCGGTGCGCCACGTCGACCCGGGGGAGTCGGCCGTCGTCGACGTCCTCGATGCCGCGCGGCGACTGGTCGCCCTCGACACCCGGCACCTCGACCGGGTCACCGACGCCGCCCACCTGGCGACGACCGACACGATGCACGCCATCGCCCGTGAGGTCACCGGTGGCGACCTCGGCCGGGCTGACGACCTGGTCGGGCGGACCCTGGCCCTCGGGCTCGGCTGCGCCCAGAGCGCCCGCCACGACCTCGGCATCGGGTCGGTCCACCTGCCCGAACCCGATCGGGTCGGGGTCGAGCCCGGCATGAGTGCCCAGGTGGTGCTCGAGCAGCGCTGCCGCGCGGCGGTGCCCGGGCGCTACCCCGGGGCCAGCGAGCGCGACCTGATGGCCGTGGAGAGCCGGCTCACCGACGAGCTCAAGGTCATCGCGGAGCTGGGCTACCCGACCTACTTCCTCACCGTCGCCGAGGTCGTCGACCTCATCCACGACATGGGGGTCAGAGTCGCGGCCCGCGGCTCGGGGGCCGGGTCGCTGGTCAACTACCTGCTCGGGATCAGCGGGGTCGACCCGATCCGCTACGGCCTGCTGATGGAGCGGTTCTGCTCGCCGCTGCGGGCCGAGCTGCCCGACATCGACATCGACGTGGAGTCGGCCCGCCGCACCGAGGTCTACGAGCGGATCCTCGACCGGTTCGGCGGTGAGCGGGTCACCTGCGTGTCGATGATGGACACCTACAAGGTGCGGCACGCCATCCGGGACGTCGGGGCGGCGCTCGGGCTGCCGCCGGTGGAGATCGACGAGATCGCCAAGGCGTTCCCGCACATCCGGGCCAGAGACGCCCGCAACGCCATCGCCGAGCTGCCCGAGCTGCGCTCGCGAGGCCTGGACAGTCCTCGGCTGCGAGCCTTGTTCGATCTCGTCGAGCGGCTCGACGGACTGCCCCGCCACATCGCGCTGCACCCGTGCGGGGTGATCCTGTCCGACGGCAGCCTGCTCGACCGGACGCCGGTGGAGGCGAGCTGGCTGGGTTTCCCGATGAGCCAGTTCGACAAGGACGACGTCGAGACGCTCGGGCTGCTCAAGCTCGACGTCCTCGGCATCCGGATGCAGTCGGCGATGGCCCACGCCGTGCAGGAGGTGGAGCGGGTCGACGGAGTGCGGGTCGACCTCGACGACCAGGCCCAGGTGCCGCTCGACGACGAGGCGACCTTCCGGCTGATCCGCACCAGCCACACCCTCGGCTGCTTCCAGATCGAGAGCCCCGGACAGCGTGAGCTGATCGGCAAGTTCGGTCCGGAGCGGTTCGAGGACCTCGTCATCGACATCTCGCTGTTCCGGCCCGGCCCGGTGAAGTCCGACATGATCACGCCGTTCCTTGAGGCCCGTCACGGCTGGAAGGACGTCAGCTACCTGCACCCCACGCTCATCGAGGCGCTGCGCGAGACCGAGGGGGTCGTCGTCTTCCACGAGCAGGTGCTGATGATCGTCGCCGAGACGACCGGGGTGTCGCTGGCCCAGGCCGACGAGGTGCGTCGTGCCCTCGGCACCCCCAAGGGACAGCTCGAGATCGAGGCCTGGTGGCGACCGGCCGCCTCGGCCCGCGGCTATACGCCGGCCGATGTCGACCGGATCTGGGAGGTGCTCAAGGCGTTCGCGTCGTTCGGGTTCTGCAAGGCCCACGCCGCGGCCTTCGCCCTGCCGACCTATCACTCCGCGTGGCTCAAGACCCACCATGCCGCCGCGTTCCTCGCCGGTGTCCTCACCCACGACCCGGGTATGTACCCCAAGCGCCTCATCCTCGACGACGCCCGGAGCCTGGGCATCGCGGTGCTCGGCCTCGACGTCAACATCTCGACCGGCAGCTACCGCATCGAGCGCCTGGACGGCGGCGACCCGTCCGGGTTCGTCCCGCCGCACCCCGACCTGCCCGATGCCAGCGACTACGGCATCCGGCTGTCCCTGGCTGACGTCCGCGGCATCAACGACGCCGAGGTGGCCCGCATCGTCGCCGGGCAGCCCTATGCCGGGCTGGCCGACTTCTGGCACCGCGCCCACGTCTCGCGGCCGATCGCCGAACGGCTCGTCCTCGCCGGGGGGTTCGACAGCCTCTACGGCATGCGGGTGGCCTCCGCCGGCATCGATGCCGGGGGACTGGGACGCCGTGGCAGGACCACTCGCCGTGACCTGCTGCTGCACGTCGCAGAGCTCGACCGCTACGGCCGGGCGCTGGACCGTTCCGCACGGAGGGCGGCACCACGCCGGGCGAGGGGGAGTCGCGCCCTGCCGGTGTCGGACCAGCACCTCGAGGGTGGGCAGGTGCGGGCCCGGGCGGCGGCGCAGTCCCAGGCAGCGCTACCGGTGCGGGCAGCCGACCTGCAACCGACCCAGCTCGCGCTCGACCTCGGTGACCGACCCGAGCTCACCAGTGGCACCGGCCTGCCCGAGCTGAGCGGTCCCGAACGCGTCCGCGCCGAGCTCGACATCCTCGGCCTCGACGCGAGTGCCCACGTGGTCGACTTCTACGCGCCGATGCTCGATGCGCTCGGCGTCACTCGCAGTCGTGACCTGTTGCGGGCGCGCAGCCGATCCACCGTGTGGGCGTGCGGAGTCAAGGTCGCCACCCAGACGCCACCGATCCGGTCAGGGCGCAGAGTCGTCTTCCTCACCCTCGACGACTCCACCGGACCCATCGACGCGACCTTTTTCGAGGATGTCCAAGGCCCTTATGCCGCAACGGTCTTCCACTCGTGGATGCTGCTCGTCCGTGGTGTCGTGCGCCGCACCGGTCCGCGGGGGATCTCGCTGCGGGCGACGGGTGCGTGGGAGCTCACCCCGTTGTGGGACGCGTGGCGAGGTGGTGGCCTCGAGGCGGTGTATGCCGCGATGGACGCCAGCGAGCGCGCCGCCACCGAACAGGCGGAGGTGTTGGAGGCTGCCCACCAGCAGCAGGTGAGCGGGGGCAGGCGGGTCCTGGTGCACGCCTCTGGGTTCAAGCAGTCGCCCTATGCCGACACCCGGCCGCCGGGCGAGGACGTGCGCGGGTCGCACCGACTCGGTCAAGGGGCGGCGGTGCCCGAGGCGGGAGGAGCAGACCAGTTCACGCCGCCGCGCAAGCTCTGGCACTCGAGCCCCGGCAGCTCTGGTCATTGACCCCCAGTCGTCCCGGGCACGGCAGGCCGTCACCGACCTGACTGCCCGTTAGGCTGGCCACGCACCCGCAGACCCAGCACAGGAGGTGGCCGTCGTGGCCGAAGAGCAGTGGCGGACCCGACGCGGTGGCGTCGAGACAGCCCTGCGGACCTCGGCGGTGTGGACCTCCGTGCGCACCCTCATCGAGCGCCAGCAGGCCGAGCTGGGTCGCCCCTTGCGGGTCCTGGACCTCGGGGGCGGCACGGGCGGCCTCGCGGTGCCTCTGGCCGAGCTCGGACACGACGTCACCGTCGTCGACCCGAGTCCGGACGCCCTCGCCTCCCTGTCGAGGCGCAGCGCCGAGCGTGGCGTCGCCGACCGGGTCACCGCACTGCAGGGTGACGCCGACTCCCTTGCCGACTTCGTGGGCGACCAACCAGTCGACCTGGTCTGCTGCCACGGCACCCTCGAGGTCGTCGACGACCCCGAGGCCACCCTCGCGGCGCTGGCCGCAGTGCTGGCTCCCGGTGGATACCTCAGCCTGGTGGCCGCAGGACGACTCGCCGTCGTCCTGGCCCGAGCGCTGGCCGGCCAGTTCGCCCAGGCCCACACCGCCCTGACGTCGTCAGACGGCCGCTGGGGCGGCGCCGACCCGCTGCCGCGCCGGTTCGACGCCGCCGCGCTGCAGGCCCTCGTCGAGCAGACCGGCCTCGTCGTCGAGGACGTCCACGGCGTGCGGTTGTTCAGCGACCTCGTGCCGTCGGCACTGATCGACTCCGATGCCGACCGCATCGCCCTGCTCGAGCTCGAACAGGTCGCCAGCCGCCACCCGGACTTCGGCTTCCTCGGCCAGCTCGGCGCGGCCGTCCACGTCCTCGCCCGACGCTGAGGGTGAGCCGGGGCCACCGATGAGCCGGCGCCAGTACGCGCTCCCACAGCGTGGGGCGGAGCACCCGCCCGATGACACGGGGTGCACCGTCCTGCACGTCGACATGGACGCGTTCTATGCCTCCGCGTCGCTGCTGAGCCGCCCCGAGCTCGTCGGCACTCCCGTCATCATCGGCGGTGGCGGCAACCGCGGCGTGGTCCTCTCAGCGACCTACGAAGCCCGCAAGTTCGGGGTGGCCTCGGCGATGCCGATGTCCCGAGCTCGACGGTTGTGCCCCACGGCGACCGTCATCGCCCCCGACCACCACCTCTACAGCCAGATCTCGGCTGCCGTCATGGCGACCTTCGAGACGATCACCCCGGTGGTCGAGCCGCTCTCTCTCGACGAGGCCTTCCTCGACGTGTCCGGCTCACTGCGCCGCCTCGGCAACCCCGCGAGGATCGGCCAGCTCATCCGCGACATCGTCCACGACGAGCAGGGGATCACCTGCTCGGTCGGGGTCGCCCCCACCAAGTTCGTCGCCAAGCTCGCCTCAGGACTGGCCAAACCGGACGGCATGGTCGTCGTGCCTCGCGACGAGGTGGTCACCTTTGTCCAGCAGCTCCCGGTCGGGGCGCTCTGGGGGGTGGGGGACAAGACCGAGGAGACCCTGTTGCGCCTCGGGCTGCACACCGTCGCCGACATCGCCCACACCCCCGTCGACACGCTGCGACGGGCCCTCGGCGAGAGCGCCGGGCCACACCTGCACGACCTGTCCTGGGGGCGCGACCCGCGCCACGTCGAAACCCAACGTCGCGAGCGCAGCATCGGCTCGGACGAGACGTTCGAGTTCGACGTCGACGACCCGGCATACATCCACCGGCAGCTGCTCAAGCTGAGCGACCGCACCGCGGCGCGCGCCCGCTCGGCCGGGGTGCTCGGCCGCACCGTCTCGATCAAGGTGCGGTTCTCCGACTTCACCACCATCACCCGCAGCAAGACGCTGCGCGACCCCACCGACGTGAGTCGGGAGATCTTCGACACCGCCAAGAGCCTCTACGACGCCCTGGGGCTGCAGCGGGCCCGGATCCGACTGGTCGGGGTGCGGATGGAGGGACTGGTCGAGAGCGTCGGGGCCCCCATCCAGGGCACCCTGGACGAGCCCGACCACGGCTGGCGCGACGCCGACCGCGCAGTCGACCGGGCCAGTGCGCGGTTCGGTGCCGGCAGCGTGCGCCCGGCGAGCCTGATCCCCGACCGCGACGCCCACAGCGAACGAGACAAGCAACGCGGTCAGCCCAGACCGGGCCGAGCGAACGGGTAGTGCAACCACGCGCGGGGACATATCCTGAAGAAGTCAGCGGATGGCCACTGACCGGCAACGATGCTCCCGGGCGGGCAACGATTCGGTGGCCTGATGCGTTTAGTGGGTGCACGCCGAACGTCCAGGAGGTCACCGTGCCGCTCTCCGAGCACGAACAGCAGCTGCTTGAGCAGATGGAGCAGGCGCTGTATGCCGAGGACCCCAAGTTCGCGTCGCAGATGCAGGGCGCCGGGGCGCGTGCGTCGGCGCGTCGTCGGATGGCCGTCGGGGTGGTGGGTGTCGTCGCCGGGCTGGCCCTTGTCCTGGTCGGGGTGAACACCACCATGTGGATCGGCGCGATCGGCTTCGCCGTCATGGTCGGGGCAGTCGCCTTCGCCCTCACGCCGCCGCGGCGCAAGGCGGCCCTGGGCACCGTCCAGCCCGACGGCAGCGTGCGTCGGGCCACTCCCACCAAGTCGAAGGCGCCCCGCTCTGGCGGTTCGTTCATGCACCGCATCGAGGAACGCTGGGACCGCCGTCGCGACGACGGCTACTGAGCCCAGCCAGCCCTCAGACCCAGCCGGCTCTCAGACCCTGCCCGCTCTCAGACCCTGCTGAACAGCACGCCGACGACCCACGTCGTGGCGATGGCCAGCGCAGCGAGCAGCTCGATCCCCATCGACAGGAACACCGCCTTCAGCGCGGCCTTCGTCGACGTCCAGGCCGTGGCCCGGTCCTGGGAGTGCCCGAGCTCCACGAGGTAGATCCCGAGCACGAACCCGATCGGCGCACCCACCACGGGGATCACGAAGAACCCCACGACCGCCACGAGCACCGCGATGACCAGGGTGGACCGGCGGACGCCGGCCTCGCGCAGCCGCCGTCCGGGCACGGCATACTGCAGCGCCACCCCGGCGAGGTAGAGCGCGGCGCAGACCGCGAACACCGACCAGCCGAGCGTGCTCCTGGTGTCGAAGGCCCACACGAACACGGCAGCCAGGCACAACAGCAGCCCGGGGATGACGGGAATGACGATCCCCACCATCCCGATCAGGATCAGGACGGCGGGGACCCAGAGGGTGGCCTCCACGGCGGGAGGTCCGGTGTGGCTTTCCTACCGCTCTTCGAGGGGAGCGACAGGGGGCGTCTCGTGGAGCCGCTCGGTCTCGTCCTGGATGTCGGCGTGCTCGCGCAGCTTGGGCAGGTGCTCGCGTCCGTGGTGAGCGCAGAACAGCAGTTCCCCACCCGCGTGAAGGCGAGCGCGCACGTAGGCCTGGGCGCCGCAACGGTCGCAGCGGTCGGCCGCGTTCAATGAGGGTGCCAGTGCAGTGGTCACGTCAGCCTTCCTTTCGTTGCGCCCGGAGGCGCGTTGTCTCCTAGAGACGTCCTACCCCGGACTTTGGTTGCTCCACCGTCGGGAGAAGTTCCCTGGTGGCCCATCCGGTGCCGATGTCAACAGTCAAGCACGCCTTGTTCTTCCCGGCGGGTATTGGGTCACCATGTGTGTCATCTCATGTCGCAAAGGGTGATTCGTAGGTCGGGTGTCCGGTGGATGGGAATGTGAGCCAAAGAGGGGGCCGGAGGAGGCTGGAGTGGAGGTATGCCGCGTGCCTGCGCGGGGCGCCCGGGTCGCCGGGATAGCGTGGGGCCACCCTCCGTGAGCACGGAGGGAGCCAGAACCCACCACAGGAGCACAGGACTGTTGGCCACCGCCACCACTGCCAAGAAAGCCGCGACCACCAAGTCGACGTCGGACTACAGCGCTCACCACCTGCAGGTCCTCGAGGGGCTCGAAGCGGTCCGCAAGCGCCCTGGCATGTACATCGGCTCGACCGATGGCCGCGGACTCATGCACTGCCTGTGGGAGATCATCGACAACGCGGTCGACGAGGCGCTGGCCGGGGTGTGTGACCGGATCGAGGTGATCCTCTACCGTGACGGCTCGGTGGAGGTGCGCGACAACGGACGCGGCATCCCCGTCGACATCGAGCCTCGGACCGGGCTCACCGGTGTCGAGGTGGTCTTCACCAAGCTGCACGCCGGCGGCAAGTTCGGTGGCGGCTCCTACACCGCCTCCGGTGGCCTGCACGGCGTCGGCGCGTCGGTGGTCAACGCGGTGTCGGCCCGGCTCGACGTCGAGGTCGACCGTGGCGGCAACACCTACGCCATGAGCTTCCGACGGGGTGAGCCCGGCTACTTCCCGGACGTCGCGACCGACGACAAGGCCCCTGACCACGAGTTCACCCCCTACGAGCGGACCAGCGAGCTGGCCGTCGTCGGCAAGGCCAAGCGTGGTGTCACGGGCAGCCGGATCCGTTACTGGGCCGACGAGCAGATCTTCCTCAAGGACGCCGAGTTCGACTACGACGGGCTCATCGCGCGGGCGCGTCAGACCTCCTTCCTCATCCCCGGACTGACCCTGGTCATCCGCGACGAGCGGCGTCGACCCGGCACCGCGGGGGAGTCGGCGACCCACGTCGAGACCCTGGTGCACGACGGTGGCATCTCCGAGTTCGTGGAGTTCCTGGCTCCGGACGCCGCGGTGACCGAGGTGTGGCGGTTGCAGGGCACCGGCACGTTCACCGAGACGGTGCCGGTCCTCGACGCCAAGGGCCACATGTCACCCACGGAGGTCGAGCGCGAGTGCGCGGTCGACATCGCGGTCCGTTGGGGCACCGGCTACGACGCCAAGGTCAGCTCCTTCGTCAACATCATCTCCACGCCCAAGGGCGGCACCCACATGACCGGCTTCGAGCAGTCCCTGCTCAAGGTCTTCCGCAAACAGCTCGAGGTCAACAGCCGTCGACTCAAGGTCGGCAGCGACAAGCCCGAGAAGGACGACGTGCTGGCGGGGCTCACGGCGGTCGTGACCGTGCGGCTCGCGGAGCCGCAGTTCGAGGGCCAGACCAAGGAGGTGCTCGGCACCAACGCCGTGCGCGCCATCGTCGCCAAGGTCGTCGAGCAGGAGCTGACCGCCCGGATCACCTCGACCAAGCGGGGCGAGAAGGCCCAGGCGGCGCTGCTGCTCGAGAAGGTCGTCTCCGAGATGAAGTCGCGGATCAGCGCGCGGCTGCACAAGGAGACCCAGCGTCGCAAGAACGCCCTGGAGACCAGTAGCCTGCCCGCCAAGCTCGCCGACTGTCGCTCCACCGACGTCGAGAGGTCTGAGCTGTTCATCGTCGAGGGCGACAGCGCCCTGGGCACCGCCAAGCTGGCTCGCTCGAGCGACTACCAGGCCTTGCTGCCCATCCGCGGCAAGATCCTCAACGTCCAGAAGGCCTCGGTCTCCGACATGCTCAAGAACGCCGAGTGCGCCGCCATCATCCAGGTGATCGGTGCGGGTTCCGGCCGGTCGTTCGACCTCGACGTGGCCCGCTACGGCAAGGTCATCATCATGACCGACGCCGACGTCGACGGCGCCCACATCCGCACCCTGCTGCTCACCCTGTTCTTCCGCTACATGCGTCCCCTCGTCGAGGCGGGGAGGGTGTATGCCGCCGTGCCCCCGTTGCACCGCATCGAGGTGGTGAACATGGGGTCCAAGAAGAACGAGCTGATCTACACCTACTCCGAGAAGGAGATGCGCGCGACGGTGGCGTCGCTCGGCAAGCGGGGCAAGAACATCAAGCAGCCCCTGCAGCGCTACAAGGGACTCGGCGAGATGGATGCCGACCAGCTCGCTGAGACCACCATGGACCCGCGCCACCGCACCCTGCGCAAGGTGACCCTGCGCGACGCCGAGGCGGCCGAGCGGGTCTTCGAGCTGCTCATGGGCAACGATGTGGCACCGCGCAAGGACTTCATCGTCGACTCCGCCGCGGGGTTGGACCGGGAGCGGATCGACGCCTGAGCCGAGCCGCGCGACGCCATGAGTGGCGCCGCCACGGGGTCAGGCCACGGCTGGCGTCAGGCGGACGGGTGGAGCGCGGCTGCCTGAGGTGACGGCTGGCGGGACGGTTGGCGTGACGGGGCCGCGGTCGAGCCACGGACGACGAGCTCGACGTCGAGCACGTCGTCGATGACGGTGTCGGACCCGCGTCCGCGCAGCGCGTCCAGCATGAGACGCCCGGCTCGCCGCCCCTGGGACTCGACGTCCTGGCGCACGGTGGTGAGGTCGAAGATCTCGGCGTGGATGTGGTCGTCGATGCCGATGACCGATACGTCGCGCGGCACGTCCAGGCCGTGCCGCCGGGCAGAGCTCAGGACTCCGAAGGCCATCTCGTCGGAGGCGGCGATCACGCAGGTGGGCACCTGGGGGAGCGAGAACATGCGGTCGGCGTGCTCTGCGGCGCCGGCAGCGGTCCAGTCGCACTCCAGGGTCCACTCGGGCGGACACACGAGGCCGTGGTCGGACATCACCTTGGCGAAGGCGTCACGCCGGTCGAAGGGCGTCTGCAGGTGGGTGATCGAGGAGGGAACGGTTCCCGCGTAGCCGATGTCGCGGTGTCCGAGCTCGATCGCATAGCGCGTCGCCAGGGCCATCGCGGCACGGTCGTCGATCCGCACCGAAGGCCATCCCGGCTGCCGGTTGCCCACTGTCACCACCGGCATACCGAGGCGGTCCAGCAGCGAACGTTCAGCCGGAACGGGCGGGACGTTGAGGATGATGGCGCCGTCGGCGCGTTTCCAGAGCATGTTCTGGGTGATGGGCAGCCGCGTGTCGAAGGTGTGGCCCTCGAGGTCGCAGAGCAGGACGTGGTAGCCCTCCTCGCGCAGCGCCTTCTCGATGCCGCTGACCACCGTCGCGAAGAACCACCGGTTGAAGTAGGGGGTGATGACCCCGACCCCGCGCGTTCGACCGGAGACCAGGCTCGTCGCAGCGGGGGAGGCGACGTAGTGCAGCTCGGTGGCCGCCGCGAGGACCCGGTCGCGGGTGCGGGGGCTCACCCTGTCCACCCCGCGCAGCGCTCGGGACACGGTGGCCACCGACACGCCCGCGGCCTTGGCCACGTCGCCGATGGTGGTCATCTCGCACCTCCAGTCGAGGTCTAGACGCCGGTGTTGCGCCGCAGCCGCCAGACGAACCAGAGAGCTGCCAGGAGGACCGCGAGGAGCACGGCGGCTGCGGCCGCCGGCTCCCCGCGAACCTCAAGGACGACTGTCTGGATCACGGCCATGAACGCGAAGAACCCGAGGATTCCGAGCAGCATGTCCAGCCGTTGGGCTCTCGCCCTCGTACCGCCTGTGCCGCCCCCAGGGTTGAAGATTCCCATGGGTGGTGAGGGTTAGGCCGGTGCCTAGCCCTTCACACCTCCTGCCGTCAGACCGGACACGATGGCCCGCTGGAAGATGAGCACCATGATGATGAGCGGAACCGTGACGATGGTTCCGGCCGCCATGACGGCGGTGTACGGCTCCTGGTGAGGTTGGGCGCCGGTGAACTGGGCGATGGCCACCGTCACCGTCTGGGTCTTGGCGGTCGAGAACTGGGCGGCCAACAGGTACTCGTTCCAGCTGCCGATGAACGACAGGATGGCCGTGGTGAACAGGCCGGGCGCGGCCAGCGGGAGCATGATCTTGCGGAACGCCTGGCCGGGTGTGCACCCGTCGATGCGCGCCGACTCCTCGAGTTCCCAGGGCATCTCTGCCAAGAACGCGGTGAGTGTGTAGATCGTGAGTGGTAGCGCGAACGAGATGTTCGGGATGATCAGCGCCTGGTAGTTGGCACCGGTCAGCCAGCCGAAGCTGGAGAACATCTGGAACAGCGGCGAGACCAGGGCGACACCGGGGAACATCGAGGCGCCGAGGATGATGCCGAGAACGGCGTACTTGCCCGGGAAATTGAGCCGGGCCAGGGCGTAGGACGCGAAGACCCCCACCGCCATCGCCACGACCGTGGTGACGACACCGACGACCACGCTGTGCCAGAGCGCTGCACCGAAGTGGTTTCCACGGGCGGTGGAGAACGCCGTCGTGAAGTTGTCCAGCGTCACGTGGGTGGGCCACGGGCTGGTGTCGAACGTGTAGCCCACGTCACGGAAGGCCGTGACGATCATCCAGTAGAACGGCGCGAGACCCCAGACGACCAGGGCCGCGAGGCCGAGGTACATCCGAATCTTGGCGTTGCGATCGCTCTTGAAGTGGATCTCCTGCGCCTCGGTACGGCCGCCGCTGGGCGGTGCGGTCGTCGAGGTCGTGGCCTCCGCAGTCATGTCAAGCTCCCGTCGAGGTCGCGTTGGCAGCGACAGGGTTGCCCGTCTGGGTGTCCTTGCCGCCGGTGGTGGTGTCGGCCTTGGGCTTCTTCGCCTGCGGTGGGCGTTGGATCACGTCCGCACCACCGAACTTGATGAACAAGAAGGCGGTGAATGCGACCAGGGCGAAGACGATCGTCGACAGGGCCGAGGCACTGTGGAAGCCACCGCGAATCTGCTTGATGACCAGCATCGACAAGGAGGTGGTCCCACCGGCGCCCTGGGTCAGGATCGCAGGGAGGTCGTAGATGCGCAGCACGTCGAGGGTGCGGAACAGGACCGCCACCATGAGCGGCACCTTGACCAGGGGCAGCGTGATCTTGGTGAACGTCTGCCACTTGGTGGCGCCGTCGATCTGGGCGGCTTCGTAGACGTCTCCGGGGATCAGCTGCAGACCCGCGAGAATGAGCAGGGCCATGAACGGTGTGGTCTTCCAGACGTCGGCGATGATGATCGCGAACTTGGCGGCCCAGGGGTCGCTCGTCCACAGCTGTGGCGAGATGCCGATGGTGCCGATCAGCCTGTTGGCGATGCCGTCGAAGGCGAAGATGAAGAACCAGAGCTTGGCGGTCACGGCGGTGGGGATGGCCCACGGCACGAGGATCGCGGCGCGGACCAACCCGCGGCCCTTGAAGTCGCGGTTCATGATCATCGCGAACCAGATGCCGAGCAGGACCTCGATCGTGACGCTGACCACGGTGAAGAAGAGGGTCACCCAGAGCGCGTCGTAGAACTGTGCCCCCAGGGTGCCGGGCGGGCAGTCCACCTCGCCGCACTTCTGCAGCAGCCAGTGCGTGTAGTTGGAGATCCCTGCGCTCCCGCCCTCGACGAACAGGCCGGTGGCCGGGTCGAGGCCGGCGTCCTTCTGGAAGGACAGCTGGATGGCCCTCAACAGCGGATAGATGATGATGACGCTGAGGAAGACAATCGTGGGTGCGACCAGAAGCAGCCCCTGCCGGCCCTGTCCTGCGTTGAGCCCTTTGCTCTTCTTCGGCTTCGTGCCAGTCGATCGCGATGGTGCGGATGTGGCTGCGCTCATGCCTGCTCCTAGCCCGGGAGGTGCGTCTCAGGGTGGGTCGAGATGGGGGTCGAATCGAGCTTCGACCTGGAGGTGCGAAATGGCAGGGGTCCTGCAGGTGTGGGGGTGACCCCGTGGGGCCACCCCCACACCTTGGGATGTTGCGTCAGACCGGTCAGCCGCCGGCTGCGGCCATGGCGGCCTGCATGTCCTTCACGGCTGCCTCAGGTGTCTTCTGGCCCTGGATCGCGGCGAAGAAGTTGTCCTGGATGGCCTGCGTGACTGCCGGGTAGAACGGGGTGACGGGACGGGAGACCGCGTTCGCGATGGACTCCTTGAGCACCGGGAGGTACGGGTACTTCTTGACCAGCGCCTCGTCGGTGTAGATGGACTCGATGACCGGGGCCAGCGAACCCTTCTCCATGTTGGTCTTCTGCTCCTCAGGGCTGGTGAGGAACTTCAGGAAGTCCAGGGCCGTGGCCTTGTTCTTCGAGTAGGCGCTGATGGCGGCCATGTGGCCACCCAGCGTCGAGGTGCCGGGGCCGGTGAGCCCGGGCAGCGGTGCGACCGCGAACTTGCCCTTGACCTTGGACGAGGCGTCCGTGCTGGCCAGGTTGTAGACGTAGGGCCAGTTGCGCAGGAACAGCAGCTTGCCGCTCTGGAACGACGCGCGGCTCTGCTCCTCCTGGTAGGAGATCGCCTGCTTCGGGATGTCGCCGCTCTTGTAGTGGTCGGCGAGCGCCTTCAGACCTGCGGCTGCCTCGGGGGAGTCGACGGTCGGCTTGCCGGCGTCGTCGACGACCTTGGCGCCATAGGCGTTCATCCACTCGGTGGCGTTACAGGTGCCACCCTCGTACTTGGCGAACTGGCCGGCGAAGCAGTCCATGCCGTTCTGCTTGGCGATGGAGCACATGCCCCACATCTCGTCGATGGTCTTCGGCGGCGTCTTCACCAGGTCGGACCGGTAGTAGAGCATCGAGCCGTCCGAGGACGTCGGGGCGGCGAAGAGCGTCTTGTTGTAGGTCGCCGCCTTGATGGTGGGCTCGAGGAAGCCGGTGGTCGGCAGGGCCATCGCGTCCTTGAGCGGGGTCAGCCAGCCCTTGGCCGCGAACTCGGCCGTCCAGACGACGTCGACGGAGACCACGTCATAGCTGGGGTCCTTGGCCTGGAAGTGCTGGACCAGGTCGTCGTGCTGCTGGTCGGCCTGGTCGGACTGCTCCTTGATCGTGACCTTCTCGGTGGGGTGCTTGGAGTTCCAGCGCTCCGCCTGTGGGGCCAGCAAGTTGCTGTTGTCCTTGCCCTGGACATAGGTGATCGGGCCTCGCGTGGCAGCGCCGGCCGAGGAACCACCCGTGCTGCCGCCGCCGTCATCGCCGCCGCAGGCCGAGGCGACGAGCGCCACGGCTACAGCTCCGGTCATCACCGTGAGGGTGCGCCGCTTGAGCATTCGAAGGGCCATACGCCCGCCTCCCATATTTCTCGCGTAGCGCTGAGGCGGACTGCCTCTGCGCTGAGGTGAACCGGTCTCATGTAAACGTTTACGCTCCCTCCCCGCAATCCGAAGATGGATGCGTCTCGGTAACGATTGGGTAACTGGCAGGAGGCCGGCGCATGACGCGTCGGACTTGTCCTGATCCTCAGACCAGTGTTCGGCCGACCCAGTCCACGACGTGGACAGGGACCTTCCCGCACGATTCGGGCAGTTCGTCGTGGGACTGGCGCTCGAGGGCCACCTGCCAGGTGCGACCGTCCCTGTGCCGCACGGCATACCCGCCCGTGGCGGTCGCGGCTCCCGACGGCTGGGCGTCCACGCCGAGTGCTGTCTCGGCCAGGTCGGACACCGTCAGGGCGGTGAGGTCGGTGATGCCGGCATCGTGCCTAACGTGGGACTCGGCGGCCTGCTCGGGAGCCGTCAGCGCGCTGCGACCACGATCGTGCCGTGGCCCCAGAACGCCCTCGGGCAGGTGGTCGGAGGCGGCCCGATCGAGCAGCTGGGCGCTCAGGTCGGCGTCGAGTCGAGCCAGTGTCGCTCCGTGGGGGAGCAGGACGCCGGTGGGGGCGAAGCGGTGGCCGCCGGTGTGCGACGCCTCCCAGACGCGCCCGGGGTGGGCCTGCGCGGCATCCAGGGCGACAGGGCGCCCTCGGACGGCGCAACACACGTCGCGACGTCCGTTGGTGCAGATCAGCAGGATCGGCTCGGTCGGCGCGGCGCCGGGCGCGGTGGCGAGGACGGCGTCACGGTCACCTCTGGCGAGGGCGTCGAAGTCCAGTTCCAGCAGCGTGGCGGGGTCGGTGACCGTCAGGCGCAGCAGCCAGGGGTTGGTGCCCGCCCAGGCGAGGTATGCCGTGTGCGCACCGCCGTGCGCGTCGTCAGCGTGCCGTCCGGGTCGCCGGATGAGGGACAGCCGGCCGCCTCTCTCGGCGCAGGCCTTCGACAGCGAACTTCCCACTCCCGCAGGCAGATGCGACTGCATCGCAGCGTCGCGACCCCAGGGTCCCGGCTGCTCCAACGCCACGAAGAAGGTCGCCCGCGCCGCCGTGCCGTAGGCGCTGACGTCTGCCTGGTCGAAGCCGACCGAGCAGGCATCGGGCGCAGGAGTGGCGTGGGTGGCGTGGCTGGAGGTCACGACAGCGGCGGCCCGGCGATGCGGGCGATGGCCGTCGTCGCAGGGACGCCGGAACCGTCCCGTCGGCCGGTCGCGTCGGGCAGGTCCAGCGCCACGCCGTTGGCGGCCGCGGCCCGCGCGGGCAGGGCGCCCGCCCAGGCAAGGACGAGCGTGTCCTCGCCCTTGAGGAACCGGTGGCAGCGCACCCCGCCCGTGGCGCGGCCCTTGGCGGGGTATTCGGCGTAGGGGGTCACCTTGATGGAGCCAGGCTCGGTGCCGGGCAGCGCACCGGACGAGCCCGACGAGGTGACCACGATCGCGTCGGCGCCCTCGGGCACGGCGCCGAAGAACGTGACGCGCTGACCCGCGGCGAGCTTGATGCCCGCCATGCCCCCCGCCGGGCGGCCCTGGGGTCGCACCACTGCGGCGCCGAACCTCAACAGCTGGGCGTCCGAGGTGATGAACACGAGATCCTCTGTCCCAGAAGACAGTTCGACGGCGCCGACGACCTCGTCTCCGTCCTTGAGTGAGATCACCTCGAAGTCGGCTCGCGCCGGATAGTCGGTCGTCACCCGCTTGACGACGCCCTCAGCAGTGCCGAGGGCGATCCCGGCGGAGTCGGGCGACACCGAGACGAGCGCCAGGGGTTCCTCGCCTGCCGGGAGGTCGACGTAGGCCGCGAGTGGCGCCCCGCCGGACAGGCTGGGGGAGCCGTTGGTCGGCGGCAGGGTGGGCAGCTCCAGGGCCGAGAGCCGCACCAGCCGACCGCGGGAGGTGACCAGCCCGACCTCGCCGCGGGCCGTCGTGCGGACGGCGCCGACCAGCGCGTCGTGCTTGCTGCGCGAGGCGTCGGCGGGCAGGGGGTCGGCGGAGCCGGTGCGCGCCATCAGACCGGTGGAGGACAGCAGGACCCAACAGGGGTCGTCCGCGACCTCCAGAGGCGTGGCGGTGGTCGCGGGTACACCGGCCGACTCCAGCAGCACCGTGCGGCGCGGCGTGCCATGGGCCTTCGCGACGTCGGCGAGCTCGGTCGACACCGTCTTGAGCAGGAGCTTCTCGTCTCCGAGGATCGTCTCGAGCTCCTCGATGAGCCGCTCGAGCTCGGTCTTCTCCTTGTCGAGCTCGAGGCGGCTGAACTTGGTGAGCCGGCGCAGCTGGAGCTCGAGGATGTAGTTGGCCTGGGCCTCCGACAGGTCGAAGACGTCCATCAGCCGGGCACGTGCGGCGGCCGCGTCGTCCGACGTGCGGATCACCTGGATGACCTCGTCGATGTCGAGGATCGCGATGAGCAGGCCCTCGACCAGGTGCAGCCGGTCCTTGTACTTGTTCAGCCGGTACTCGGTGCGTCGGCGGACGACGTCGGTGCGGAAGTCGACGTAGACCCGGAGCAGGTCCTTGAGCCCCAACGTCTTTGGCTGCCCGTCGACAAGCGCGACGTTGTTGATGGAGAACGAGTCCTCCATCGGAGTGAGCTTGTAGAGCTGCTCGAGGACGGCGTCGGGGTTGAAGCCGTTCTTGACCTCGATGACCAGCCGCAGGCCGTGCTTGCGGTCGGTGAGGTCCTTGACGTCGGAGATGCCCTGGAGCTTCTTGGACTGGACCGCGTCCTTGATCTTCTCGATGACCTTCTCGGGGCCGACGAGGTAGGGGAGCTCGGTGACCACGATGCCCATCCGGCGCGGCGAGGTCTTCTCGACCCGGGTCGTCGCGCGGGTGCGGAAGCTGCCGCGGCCGCCGAGGTAGGCGTCCCGGATCCCGTCGAGCCCGATGATGCGGCCACCCTGGGGCAGGTCTGGCCCGGGGACGAACCGCATCAGGTCGTCGAGGGAGCAGGTCGGGTTGGCGATGAGGTGCCGGGCCGCACCGATGACCTCGACGAGGTTGTGCGGCGCCATGTTGGTCGCCATGCCGACGGCGATTCCGCTGGCGCCGTTGACGAGGAGGTTGGGGAACGCGGCGGGGAGCACCTCGGGCTGGAGCAGCTGGTCGTCGTAGTTGGGGATGAACTCGACGGTCTCCTCGTCGAGACCGGTGGCCATCAGCATCGCGGCCGGCGCGAGCCGTGCCTCGGTGTAGCGCGACGCTGCCGGGCCGTCGTCGAGTGAGCCGAAGTTGCCGTGCCCGTCGACCAACGGGAGGCGCATCGTGAACGGCTGGGCCATCCGGACCAGGGCGTCGTAGATCGCCGTGTCGCCGTGGGGGTGGTACTTGCCCATGACGTCGCCGACGACGCGGGACGACTTCACGTGGCCGCGCTCGGGACGCAGCCCCATCTCGGACATCGAGAACAGGATGCGGCGCTGCACCGGCTTGAGGCCGTCCCGTGCGTCGGGCAGGGCACGGGAGTAGATGACGGAGTAGGCGTACTCGAGGAACGCCCCTTGCATCTCCTCCTCGACGTCAATGTCGACGATCCGCTCGACAAAGCTCTCGTCGGCGGGCACGGGCGGGGTCTTGCGGGCCATGCGTGTGTGCATCTCCTTGCGGTCGTCCCCGCACGGCGCGGGGAACCCCCCAATCTTGTCCCACCCCTAGACGGGGCCCGCCCCCGACTCGCCGCTGGACCCGTGTTCGGCTCCTACGCTGAACCCTTGCTCGGCTCCTCCGAATTGCCCCCAGTGCACGACCTCGGCCGCCTCGCGGCGGGGCCGGGTCCGGCTGGAGCCCTCGGTGCGGCGCAGCTCGTGGCCCAGGGCCACCACCCCCACCAGCCGTCGGTTCTCGGGTATGCCGTGGGCCCGCCGGACCTGCTCGTGCCGCGCCGGGGGAATGCCGAAGAACAGTGCCCCCAGGCCCTGGTCGACTGCGGCGAGCAGCATCAGCATGGCCGCCATCCCGGTGTCGACGTCCCAGTAGGGGACCGGCCACCTGGCGGGGTCTCGGTCGTCCCAGCCCTTGTCGGGCTCGGCATAGCGGTCGAGGTAGGTATCGGGGTCGGAGAGGCACAGCACCAGGACCGGGGCGGACGACACGCCTGACAGCCAGCCGTCGAGGGGCGCATCGGCAGGCAGCTCAGGGTCGCGGCTGGCGTCCCAGAACCGATGCCGGTCATCGTCCTCGGCGAGGACGACGAAGTCCCAGCCCTGGCTGAAACCGGCGCTGGGAGCCCGCTGCGCGGCATACAGGACCTCGTCGAGGGCGGTGCTCGCGACCGGTCGGGACGGATCGAAACGACGCACCATGCGACGCCGGCGGACGACCTCACGAAACTCCATCCGCCCATCCTGTCGTGCCCGCGACAGGTGGGCGCAGCGTGCCTGCAAGACTGACGAGCGACCCACCGTCGGTCCCCGGCCAACCTGACGCCCTCCTGCGGCGTCCACGAGGCATGACGACCTTGGCCGCGGTGGCATTCACGGGAGGGGTGGCAGTGCCGGCGCGAGACCGCGTGGACGTGGAAGCGTCCGTTCGTGAGATCTACGACGTGCACTACGCCCGCCTCGCCGGGTGGACCGCCAGGCTGGTCGGCGACACCGACCTCGCCCACGACCTGGCGACCGAGGCCTTTCTCAAGCTGTTCCGTGAGTTCCACCGGGTGGACGACCCACGGCCGTGGCTCTACACCGTGACTGCCAACCTCGTGCGCGACCACTGGCGCAAGCGGGGCCGGGAGGCCGTCGCCTACCAACGTCACGAGGCGGGCCGCGACGACTTCACGACCGACGCTGACCATGCGACCACGCTGACCGTCCGGGATGCCGTCGAGGCGCTGCCCGATCGGCTGCGGGTGGCCGTGATGCTGCACTACTTCGCCGACCTGCCGGTGGCCACCGTGGCCCGGCAGCTCGACAAGTCCGAGGGAACGCTCAAGCGAGACCTGTTCGACGCGCGCCAGCGGATGGCGACGATGCTGGGAGAGATCCGATGAACCCCGACCTGTCCGACCTGCCTGGCGCGGGGGAGCAGCGCGATCCCGTCGCGGACTTCTTCGCCCGGGAGCGCGCCGGCATCCGCGAGCTGCCGGCGGGCACTGATCGCTGGGAGTCGATCGTCACCGAGGCATCCCGGCCGCGGCGGCGGCACGTGGTGCCCTACCTGGCGGGCGCGGCTGCAGTCGTGCTGATCGGTGGCGTCGTCTGGAGCAGCAGTCTTCTCCCCTCCACCGATCTGGCCTCCGACCCGGCCAGCAACACGTCGCCGGTCCCGACCGTCACGGTCACCAAGACCGTCGAGCCGGATGTCGTCGTGCCCGCGCCGTCGGTGGGTGCGTCCAGCGCCCCCAGCACGCCGGCCTCCCCAGGACCGCTGCCCGTCCCGAGCTCGTTCGGCATCGTGTCGATGACCAACGCCGGGGACGGGCACCTCTACGCGTTGGGGTCGGCCATGTGCCCGAAGGGCGCGTGCACTGCGGTCATCGCTTCGGACGACGACGGCGCGACCTGGACGACACGCGCTTCGTTCACGACCCTGACCACCCCTGGCGCGCGGTCCACACCTGACCGGGCACACCAGCTGGTCGGGATCCGGTTCGCCAACGCGCTGGTCGGATACGTCTACGGCAGCACGACCAAGCGGACGACCGACGGTGGGCGCAGCTGGACTGACGTCGACGTCGACCGTCGCACGGTGCTGTCGCTGGAGACCGACGGCAGGCAGGTCTGGATGGCGACGGCACGCTCCTGCCAGCACAACGCGATCACCAACACCCTGGCCCGGGGATGCGAGGACCTCGAGCCCCGCACCGGGCCGGTCACCTCGGCGACCACCGAGCCGGTGACCTTCAGCGGGATGCCGGGGACGGGGGAGAACGCCTGGGTCACGCTGGACGGCTCCGATGCCTACTACAACGTGACGACGAGCCAGGTTGGTCCCACGGCGGCGATGCGACTGAGCGGCAAGCCCGGCCCGCTGTCGACCCCCAAGGGCTGTGAAAGCACCATCGGCATGTGGGTCTCGGCGACCGCCAACACCCCAGGCACCCTGATCGGGGTCTGCCCCACGGCCGCGAAGGCGACTGAGGAGTACTCGCTCGCGGTCTCCGACGACCGTGGCGCCACCTGGACGACCCGTGCGGCCCCCGGTCTGGGCAGGCCCACCCAGACCGGGGTCTGGCTCACGGCGACCGACGCCAAGCACCTCGTGGCGGTCCGGCACGGCCTGCCGTCAAGCGCCGGGCTGAAGGACGAGCCCACGACCTTGCTCACGAGCGCCGACGGTGGTGGCTCGTGGCGCACTGCGAAGGTGTCCTCGACCGACAGCGCCTCATGGGCGGGAGCGGCTGGTGGCGGCCTGGTCTACGCGATCAGCGGCGGCCTGGCGTACTGGCAGAGCGACGACGCGGGCACGTGGTTCGAGACCGTCCCGCTGCGCAGGTAGCCGCGAGTTCGGTCCGCCCCGTCATCGCCCATCGATGGCATGACATGCTTTCGCCCATGAGTGAGGCCTCGGCGCTTCCGGCCGGCTATCCGGCAGAGTGGGAGGCCGACGTCGTCCTGCGGGACGGGTCCGTGGCCCACCTGCGGCCGATCACCCCCAGCGACGTCGACGCGGTCCACCGGTTCCACGCCGGCCAGTCCGACGAGTCGATCTACATGCGCTTCTTCGCGCCCCTGCGACAGCTCAGCGACCGCGACGTCACCCGGTTCACCAACGTCGACTACCACGACCGGGTGGCCCTCGTCGCGACCGTGCGCGGCGCCATCATCGGCATCGGCCGCTACGACCGGATCACGCCGACGAGCGCCGAGGTGGCCTTCAACATCTCCGACCTCTACCAGGGCAAGGGGATCGGCTCGGTGCTGCTCGAGCACCTCGCGGTCATCGCCTGGGAGGCGGGGGTCGACGAGTTCACCGCCGAGGTGCTGCCGCAGAACCGCAAGATGATCTCGGTGTTCTCGGACGCGGGCTACGAGGTGAGCCGCCACTTCGCGGATGGCGTCGTCTCGCTGACCTTCCAGATCCAGCCCACCGAACGCTCCGAAGCGGTCCGGCTCTCCCGCGAGCACCGGGCCGAGTCGGTGAGCATGCGCTCGGTGCTGTTCCCCGACTCGATCGCGGTGGTCGGCGCCAGCCGCCGGTCCGACTCGATCGGCCACCACATCCTGGCCAACATCATGGCGGCCGGCTTCAACGGTGTCGTCCACGCCGTCAACCGCGAGGCGATGGAGGTCCTCGGGCTCCCCGCCCACGCGCGCGTGTCCGACATCCCGGACGAAGTCGACCTCGCCGTCGTCGCCGTGCCTGCCGGGGAGGTCCTCGACGTCGTCGCCGACTGTGCCCAGGCGGGCGTCAGGACCCTGCTGGTCGTCAGTGCCGGGTTCGCCGAGTCCGGCCCGCACGGCGAGGAGCTGCAGTCCCAGCTCCTCGCTGCGGCCCGGGAGTCGGGCATGAGGGTGCTGGGACCCAACTCGTTCGGCGTCATCAACAACGACCCCGCGGTCCGGCTCAACGCCTCGCTGGCACCCGAGCTGCCGCCGTCCGGGCGCTTGGGGCTGTTCGCCCAGAGCGGTGCCCTCGGGATCGCCGTCCTGGCCTCTGCCGCCCGTCGTGGGCTGGGCATCTCGGTGTTCGCATCGGCAGGCAACCGGGTCGACGTCTCGGGCAACGACTTCATGCAGTACTGGATCGACGACCAGAGCACCGACGTGGTCGGCCTCTACCTCGAGTCGATGGGCAACCCGCGCAAGTTCTCCCGCATCGCGCGGCGGCTGGCCTCGACCAAGCCGGTGATCGTCGTGAAGTCCGGCGTGTCGTCGTACGGCGTCCCGCCCGGGCACCGGGCGGGCTCGACGCGGGTCCGCCCCGAGGCCTTCGACGCGATGCTGCGCCAGGCCGGGGTGATCCGGGTCGAGAACGTGCACCAGATGTTCGATGTCGCGCAGCTCGTCGCCCACCAACCGCTGCCCCGGGGCAACCGGGTGGCCATCGTCGGCAACTCGGACGCCCTCGGAGCGCTCACTGCCGAGGCCTGCATCAGCTGGGGGCTCGAGGTTGCCCACGGCCCCGTGTCGCTGCCGAGCGACGCCCGTGGCGAGCACTTCGCGGAGGCTCTCGCCGACGCGTTCGCCGACCCCGAGGTCGACAGCGTCCTCACCTGCTTCATCCCACCACTGGTGACCCCCGACGAGGACGTTGCCACCGCTGTTCTCGATGCCTCCATGAAGCACGAGAAGCCTTGTCTGGCAACGTTCCTCGGCATGCGCGGAGTCCTCGAACGCCTGTCCGGCACCGCTGCCGACGGACGGCCCACCGTGGTGCCCGCCTACGCGATGCCCGAGGACGCCGTCCGCGCCCTCGCCGCCGCGACGAGGTATGCCGAGTGGCGGGCACGCGACCGCGGCGTCGCGGTCCGTCCGGCGGGAATCGACCGTGAGGCGGCCGAGGAGCTCGTCGAGCGCGTCCTCGAGGAGTCGCCCGAAGGGCGGCGGCTGACCCTCCAGGAGGTCACCGAGCTCCTCGCCTCCTACGGCATCGAGGTGTGGGGCAGTGTGCCCGCCCGTACGGTCGACGACGCCGTCGCCGCGGCGGGGGTGATCGGCTACCCGGTCGTCATCAAGTCGGTCGCGCCGCTCATGCGTCACTCGCCGGGGCTGAGTGGCATCCGGGTCGACCTGCGCACCGAGGCGCAGCTGCGCCAGGCCTTCGACGGGCTGAACGAGCGGCTGGCGCCGATGTCGGCCAACTCCTTCGTGGTGCAGCGGATGGCCACACCGGGCGTCTCCTGCGTCGTGCGGACCGACGAGGACCCGTTGTTCGGCCCGGTCGTCTCGTTCAGCATCGCGGGTCCGCCGACCGAGCTGCTCGGCGACATCGGTCACCGGATCCCGCCGCTGACGGACGTGGACGTGTCCGACCTCATCTCGTCGGTCAAGGCCTCGCCCATGCTGCACGGCCACCGCGGGGCCGCCCCCGTGCACCGCGCCGCCCTGGCCGACCTCATCGCTCGGGTGTCGGTGCTCGCCGACAACCTGCCCGAGGTGGCCAGCCTCGTCCTGAACCCGGTCAATGCACAGGTCGGGGGCGTCGACGTGCTGGGTGCGGAGGTGACCCTCGCCCCGACCCCGCGGCGCAAGGACCCGGGGCGTCGCACCCTGACGTAGGCACGCTGACTCGCGACCTGGCCGGAGCGCGGTTGGACTCCCTAGGGCAAGATGGCCCCATGGGTTCCACCTCACCCCAGAATGCCGGCTCACAGAGCGCCGCCTCACCGAGTGCCTCCGCACCCGGTGCCGCCTCCAACGGCACCTCGGCACCGCTGCCCGTCGACCTCACGCGGGCCATCGAGCGAGCCGGCTACTACCCGGCGCTGGTGGCGGACGTCGTCCACGCGGCACTGGGTGGCGAAGAGGTCGTCTCCCACCTGGTCCACCAGGAGACGACGTTCGACCACGACGTGGTGCGTCGCCACATCACCGTGCTCGCCCTCACCACGTCGCGCCTGGTCATCGCGCACGCCGACGACCACACCGACGAACGTCCGGGCCACGAGGACGTCGCGACGGCCACGACCGAGAGCGTCCCGCTGTCGGCCGTGCGCGGGGTGATGATCACCCACGTGGTGGCCCGCCCCCAGGAGTACCAGCCCGGATCCCTGGGCCGTGAAATCACCCTGACGCTGGGTTGGGGGGCGGTGAGCCGCATCGACCTCATGCCTGCCACCTGCGCCGACCCGGACTGCGAGGCCGACCACGGCTACGAAGGCAGCGTGGCCTCCGACGACATCTCGCTGCGGATCAGCGCCGACGCCGAGGGCGAGACGGCCCTGCAGCAGGCCCTCAGCTTCGCGCGGGAGCTGTCGGCGAGCATCGGCAGCTGACGTGCCCCTCCTTGTCGAGGACCGGCCCAAGGCGATGCCCTAGCCGATGCCACACGCGGGCCTGCTCCCACCCCACTACGACGAGGCCGGACTGGCTGGTGTGCTGCCCGCCGTCGCCGTGAGCCTCGGTGTCCGCAGGTATGCCGCCTCGGCCCACCTCGAGCTGCCCGAGGCGCGTCGTGCCGTTGTCGTCCTCGTCGACGGCCTGGGCTACGAGCTGATCAGGCGACGTGGCGGACACGCTCCCTTTCTGCGCTCGCTGTTGCCCGCGGCATACCGCATCACGGCGGGCTTCCCCGCCACGACGGCGACGTCGATGGGGACGTTCGGCACGGGACTGCCCCCGGGGTCGCACGGGCTGCTCGGATACGAAGTGCTGGTGCCCGGCGAGGACCGCCTGGTCAACGAGCTCTCCTGGGAGGACGGCCCCGACCCACTCACGTGGCAGCCCCAGGAGACGGTCTTCGAGGTCGCCGAGGCGGCCGGGGTGTCGGTCACCCGCGTGGGCCCCGGATTCTTCGACGGGTCAGGGCTGACGCGAGCCGCGTTGCGGGGTGGGAGGTTTCGCGCGGCTGACACTCTCGGGGACCGCGTCGACGCCACGCTCGAGGCGGTGCGGTCCAGCACCCGTTCCTTGGTCTACCTCTACTGGGGCGAGCTCGACAAGGTCGGCCACGTCTACGGCTGCCAGTCCTGGGAGTGGGGTGACCAGCTGGAGGCCATCGACGCCGAGCTGGGCCGGTTGGTGCGATCGGTGCCCAGCGACACCGCGGTGTACATCACGGCCGACCACGGCATGGTGGATGCTCCGCACGCCCTGCGGATCGACCTGGCCCACGACGACGAGCTGGCCGCCGGCATCCGGCACGTCGGTGGCGAGCCACGCGCCCTCCAGCTCTACTGCGAGGACGGGGCGGCCGCTGACGTCGCGCAGACCTGGGCGGCCAGGGTGGGGGAGCGCGCCTGGATCCGGACGCGCGAAGAGGCAACCCGCGAGGGCTGGTTCGGACCGGTCAGCGAGGTCAACCGGCCACGCATCGGCGATCTGGTCGTCGCGATGCGGGACAACTTCGCCATCGTCGACTCCCGGCGCGCCCGGCCACAGCTCCTGGCGCTGCTCGGGCTGCACGGCTCGCTGACACCCGAGGAGTCCGCCGTGCCGTTGTTCCACGTCGCGGCGCGCGACAACGCCTAAGGTGTCCTCTCGTGGCTGAGCTCGTCTTCTTCTCCGGGACCATGGACTGCGGCAAGTCGACCCTTGCCCTCCAGATGGACCACAACCACCAGGCGCGCGGCAGGTCCGGCCTGATCTACACCAAGCTGGACCGCGCCGGCACCGACGTGCTCTCCTCCCGGCTCGGGCTGGCAACGGCCGCCCACGAGGTCAGTGACGACCTCGACTTCTGGGAGGCCGTGGTCGAGCGGGCCACGAGCGGGCTGCGGGTCGACTACCTCATCTGCGACGAGGTGCAGTTCTACACCCCTGCCCAGGTCGAGCAGCTCGCGAAGCTCGTCGACGAGATGGGCATCGACGTGTTCGCGTTCGGCATCACCGCCGACTTCCGCACCCAGCTGTTCCCGGGGTCGCGCAGGATGATCGAGCTCGCCGACCAGGTCCAGGTGCTCCAGGTGCAGGCCCTGTGCTGGTGTGGCCGCCGTGCCACCCACAACGCCCGCGTCGTGGACGGCGTGATGGTGGTCGAGGGCGAGCAGGTCGTCGTCGGCGACACCAAGCCCGGCAGCGAGACCCTCGTCGAGTACGAAGTGCTCTGCCGCCGTCACTTCATGCGCCGGATGAACTCCGCAGCCGCGCGCGCCGCCGCTGCCTCGCCCGACGTCCTGCCCTTCGACCTCGACGTCTGTCCGGTGCCGCAGGGCTGAACGCAGGTCTCGGACCGCGACCTCAGTCGCGGGGCTTGGCCCCGAACATGACGTCGTCCCAGCTCGGCACGCTGCGGCGAGCTGGTCTCTTGGCAGCCCCGGCAGCCCCAGCTGATGCCTTGCGCGGCGCCGGGTCCTGCGGGGCCTCGACCTCGGGCTCTGGTTCCGCGTCGACGTCCGCTTCGACGTCGGGCAGGTCCGCCAGTTCGGGATCACTGGCCTGCGGCTGGGGGACCGCCGGCAGCACGTCGTCACCGATGCTGCTGTCGGGGTCGTCCAGGGGGTGCAGGCCCTTTGCTCCCGGCGGCGGCGGCATCGACTCGGGGTCGTAGGCGAGGTCCTCGAGGGGGAGGGCGTCGTGGCGGGGCGCGTCGTCGACCGGGGTGTGTGTCGGGGGGTTCTTGCGCCGACGCGGCCGACCACGGTGCGAGGCGCGTTCACGCATCGCCGACATCAGGTCAAGCGGTTCGTCGGTCGAGGAGGACGACGAACCGCGGGGGGACGTGTGGCGCGCCGACCCGACACCGCCCTCGGCCTCGACGTCGTAGACGGTCGTCGTGCGCACTGGTGCGGACACCAGGTGGGGGGCCGGCAGGGGGGAGGTGGTCCCGGAGACGTCCTCCTCGCTGAGCCAGCGGGCCTCGTCGTCGGCGGCGGCAACGGTGCGGGCGTGCACGTCGAAGGACCAGCGAGCCTGACGCTCGCGGCCACCGGCGGGAAAGGTGAGGATGACGGTCCAGTCGCCGTCGGTGCTGCGCGCCGCGTCCCACTCGGCCGAGCCGGGGTCCACCCCTCGTCCGGACAGCCGCTGGCTCACCCGTGCGGACAGGGTCGGGGCGCTGGCGCCACTGGCGCTGCGCCCGCGAAGTCGCACTGCGCGAGCCAGCCCGGCGACGTACTCACGTTCGGCGAGGATCGGGCCTTCGTAGCGGTGCACCTTCTCGACCGGCCAGCCGGAGCGTTCGGCGACCTCCTCGGCCGACAGACCGCCTCGGATCAGGGCCTGGACCTCGCGGGGACGCATGCCTCCGTCGATCTCGATCTGGAGCTGACCGAGCCGTGGCCGGTCGCGACGTGCGGCTGCGCGCAGCGGTTCGTCGAGCTCGACCCGGAAGCGTTCCCCCTCGGTATCGGACAGCAACAGGTGCTGGCCGTCCTCCTGCACTCCGATCAGCCGCAAATCCCGCATTGCCATCGTCTCCAGTATCGGCATGGTCCCCCGTATCGTCCTCGCTCGTGGATCGGGCACCGTGCTGCTGACTCTGCCATCCCCGAGGTCGAGGCGAAAGCGCCCACGCCGCAACGGTAGTTTTGACCTCGCGATGCTGACCTTCGACGCACACCTCCAACTGGCACTCGACCTCGTCGGGGTGTTCGCCTTCGCGCTGTCCGGTGGCCTGGTGGCGGTGAAGAAGCGCCTGGACCTGTTCGGGGTGCTCGTCCTGGCGGGGGCGGCGGCGCTGGGGGGCGGCGTGATGCGCGACATCCTCATCGGCGCGCTGCCGCCGGTGGGCATCTCCGACTGGCGACTCCTGACGTCCGCACTGGTCGCCGGGCTCGTGACCTTCCTCTACCACCCGGGCGTCGAGCGGATCTCGCGCTTCGTCCGCGTGCTCGATGCAGCCGGGCTCGCGGTGTTCGCCATCGGCGGTTCGTTGAAGGCGCTGGGCGCCGGCATGGACCCGCTCACCTCCGTCTTCGTCGGAGGCATCACCGCGGTCGGCGGCGGCATCGTCCGCGACGTGCTGGCGGGACAGGTGCCGGAGGTGCTGCGTCGCGAGATGTACGCCCTACCCGCCCTGCTCGGCTCGGTCCTCATTGTCACGGCCCATCACTTCGACGCCATCAACCCGTTCGTCATCTGGGGGTGTGTCGCCCTCGTCTTCGGCATGCGGATGGTGGCGGTCATCCTCGACGTCCACGCCCCCAAGCCCCTTCGCACTGGAGACCACACATGAACGGCTCGCTGACGTGACCACCGACCAAGGACCCCTCGAGCCGTACGACGGCATCCTCCTGCTCTCCTTCGGTGGACCCGAGAAGCCTGAGGACGTGCTGCCCTTCCTGCGCACGGTGACCGCAGGCAAGAACATCCCCGACGAGCGGCTGCTCGAGGTCGGGGAGCACTACTACGGCTTCGGCGGCCGCAGCCCCATCAACGACCAGAACCGAGCGCTGCTCGCCGCGTTGCGCGCCGAGCTCGACCGGCGCGAGATCGACACCCCGATCGTCTGGGGCAACCGCAACTTCACCCCCTTCACGGCGCAGGCCCTGGAGCAGGCGCATGACCAGGGCCTGCGGCGACTGGTCACCGTCGTCACCAGCGCCTACTCGTGCTACTCCTCCTGCCGGCAGTACCGCGAGGACCTGGCTGCTGCGCAGCAGACGGTGGCCGAGGCAGGGATGGCGATCGAGCTGGACAAGGTCCGTCCCTACTCCAACCACCCGGGCTTCGCCCGCGCGAACACCCGCCTGGTCACCGAAGCGGTGCGAGGTGCCCTGCGCGACGGGGCGGAGGCTGCCGGAATCCGGCTGCTCTTCGTCACCCACTCGATCCCGACGGCGATGGACGACACGTCCGGCCCCGGCGACGCCGAGGGCCACGCCTACAGCCGACAGCACATCGCCCTCGGGGCCGCCATCACCGACGAGGTGAACGCGACCCTCGACACCGACTTCACGGGAGAGCTCGTCTTCTGCTCGCGATCGGGGCCCCCCGCGCAGCCGTGGCTGGAGCCCGACGTCAACGACCGCCTCGTGGAGCTGGCGCAAGAGGGAGCGTCCGTGGTGGTCGTGGCACCCGTCGGATTCGTCTCCGACCACATGGAGGTCGTCTACGACCTCGACACCGAGGCTGCCGCCACGGCGGAGCGGCTCGGGCTGCGCCTCGTGCGTGTGCCCACGGTGGGGGTCGACGCGGAGTTCGTCTCCGGACTGGTCGACCTCGTCCTGGAGCGGGCCGCCCAGGCGCGCGGCGAGGAACCGGCGACGCCCGCCTGGCCGGGGCGCGAAGCCATGCCGTCCACCTGCGCCCCCGGGTGCTGCCCCAACCTGCGTGACGCCAGGCCGGCTCTGTGCGGGCGGGACTGACCATGGACCTGCACGCACCGGACGCCCCCACCCTCGAGACCCTCGAGCGCCTCGCCGTCGAGGTGTGCCTGGAGGCGGGGCGGCTGGTCGTCGACGACCGTCCCGCCAACCTGAGCGTCGCCAAGACCAAGAGCACTGCCACCGACGTCGTCACGATCATGGACCAGAGGGCCCAGGACCTGCTGCGCTCGCGCCTGCACGAAGCCCGGCCCCAGGACGGCTTCCTCGGCGAGGAGGAGGGCGGCACGGACAGCCGCTCGGAGATCACCTGGGTCGTCGACCCCATCGACGGCACGGTCAACTACCTCTACGGCATCCCTTCGTATGCCGTGTCCGTGGCCGCCGTCGTCGGCGACCCGACCACGCCGGGGGCCTGGCGACCGGTGGCAGGGGCAGTCGTCAACCCGGTCACCGGTGAGCTGTTCCACGCACGGGTCGGCTCGGGGGCCTGGCTGCGCGTCGGGGCCGCACGCGCGACCAGACTGGAGATCGGGAGCCCGACCCAGCTCGGTCATGCGCTGGTCGGCACCGGCTTCGGCTACGACCCGCTGCGACGCGACTGGCAGGCCCGGGTGCTGCTGGAGGTCCTGCCGCAGATCCGCGACATCCGCCGGATCGGGAGTGCCGCGCTGGACATCTGCGCGGTCGCCGCGGGGGGTCTGGACGGCTACTACGAGCGGGGGCTGAACTCCTGGGACATGGCCGCGGCCTGGCTGGTGCTCACCGAAGCCGGGGGCGTGTTCTCCGGCCTCGGCTCGGAACCACCCAGCGAAGCGATGGTGGTCGCCGCGGCGGCCACGCTGCATACCGAACTGCACGAGGTGGTGCTCCGCGCCACGGAGCGGGCGGGCACGGAGGTCATGGGCAGCTAGCCCACGCGGTGCCCCGGCGGGTCAGGCGGCGCTGTAGTTGGTGAGCTCGGGGATACGCAGGCCGTGCTCGTCCGCGAGGCGGGCCAGGCTCTCGAGCTCTGCTTCACGGACGGAGGCGAGGTAGTCGTCGCCGGACTCCTGGGCTGTGCGCAGGGACTGCGCTGCGCGGGTCGCGCGCTGGGTGATCTCGGAGTGGAACTCGGTCATCGTGCACCCCTCTCTTCGTCGTTTCACGAGTCGGGTCGGCCGGGCCGGAGGTGAGGACTCTACGGGTACAACCGCCATTCGTGGGAGTTGGGGCTGCCCGATCTGGGTGAATCTTGGGTGAACCCAGACCATGACTTGGCCGCGGCTTGGCACGTCCCGCAGGGGGTCGCGAAGGCGCTGGGGGTCCGAATCTGGACCCGATGGTGACGTGGCGCGCTGGATAGGGCACAATCCCCGCCTGCGGTGGGCACAAAACCGCAGGCACCAGCGTTAACACCGGCGACTCGTCTTTCCGAGGCACGGGGAGACACAGATCACCGACACAACAGGGAGAGCGACAGCGACCATGGCGACTGACTACGACGCGCCGCGCAAGACCGACGACGAGCTGTCCGAGGACTCGATCGAGGAGTTGAAGTCCCGCCGCGTCGACAAGAGCGCTTCCAGCGTGGACGTCGACGAGACCGAGCAGGCCGAAGGTTTCGAGCTGCCCGGTGCGGACCTGTCCGGCGAAGAGCTCTCCGTGCGGGTCATCCCGCGCCAGTACGACGAGTTCACCTGTTCCAGGTGCTTCCTCGTGCACCACCGCAGCCAGCTGGCTTCCGAGTCCGGCGGCCAGATGGTGTGCCGGGAGTGCGCCGCGTAGGTGACCGGTGACACCGTGAGCGGCCCCCTGGGTGACACGATCCGCGGCACGGGGACGTTCGGCGCAGAGATAGGGTCAGTCCACGTGACTGGCCCTTCTCTCGTTCCGCCATCGACGGTCTCGGTCGGTGTGCGCCGCCTCGACGCCGGGCTGCCGCTGCCGTCCTACGCCCACCCGGGCGATGCAGGAGCAGACCTGTGCGCCGCCGCCGACCTCACCCTCGAGCCGGGGGAGCGAAGCCTGGTCCCCACCGGAGTGGCGCTGGCCATTCCCGACGGCTGGGTCGGCCTCGTCCACCCCCGCTCCGGCCTCGCGGCCAAGCACGGGATCAGCATCGTGAACGCGCCCGGCACCGTCGATGCGGGCTACCGCGGCGAGATTCTCGTCAACCTGATCAACCTCGACCCGCGCGACGCGTTCACCGTCCGTCGCGGCGACCGCATCGCCCAGCTGGTGGTCCAGCAGGTGGCGCGAGTGGAGTTCCTCGAGGTTGATTCGCTCGAAGCCACCTCGCGGGGTGACACTGGACACGGTGCCAGTGGCGGCTTCGGCGACCACACCCAGACAACGAAGGACTGACTCACCAGTGGGCATTTTCCGACGAGGCAAGAACACCGACGCGACCGACGTGGCGGACCTCGACCAGTCCGTCGACCCCGCGGGTTGGACGGACTCCGACGACGCACAGGATGCGGCCGACGCCGAGGGCGCCGGGGTCCTGACCGACCAGGCGGCCCGCGAGAGCGCGGTCAACGAGGTCGAGGCGGCCGGTGCGGTCGAGCGGCCGGGCGTCCAGGGTCCGTTCGACTCCTCGGAGGTCGAGCTCGACGGCGACGGACGGCTGGACCTCGGTGCCCTGCGCATCCAGGGGGTCCCGGGCATGGAACTGCGTCTGGAGGTCGACGAGGCGGCCAACCAGGTGGTGGGCGCCACCGCCGTCATCGGCGACTCCGCGGTGCAGATCCAGGCCTTCGCCGCCCCCAGGACGATGGGGATCTGGGACGACATCCGCGCCGAGATCGCCGAGTCGATCCTGGCCCAGGGCGGCACCGCCGACGAGGCCCGCGGTCCGTTCGGCACCGAGCTGCGCACCAGGATGCCTTCGGCCGGCCCCGACGGGCGCACCGTCTTCGCCCCAGCCCGCTTCGCCGGTGTGGATGGTCCACGCTGGTTCCTTCGCGCGGTCTTCTCCGGCCGTGCCGCCATCGAGGAGGAGGCTGCCGCACCCCTGCTCGACGTGGTGCGCAGCACGGTCGTCGTCCGTGGTGACGGCGCGATGGCGCCCCGGGAGATGCTGCTGCTCAAGCTCCCCGAGCAGATCGAGGTGCCCGAGACCGACGCAGCCCTGGCCAACGGATCGCCGTCCGACACCGAGAGTGCCGACGCGCAGCGGGCAGCCGGACACGTCGACGACCTCAAGCCCTTCGAGCGAGGCCCCGAGATCACCGAGGTCAGGTAGGAAACGTCATGGCCACCAAGCAGCCCACCACCGTCGCCCCTCACCCTGTGCACGGCCGCAAGTCGGCGTTGTCGCGACTCGGCGAGAGGTTGACCAAGTCGGTCACCCAGATCGAGGCCGACGAGCTCAAGGAGGACGCCGCCAGGATGGGTTGCACCCCCATGTGCGACCTCCAGGATCGCCAGGAGGCGACCGTGTCGGGGACCGTGCGCGCGGTGACCCTGCGCCCCCGGGTCAACGTCCCCGCGCTGGTCATCGACCTCTACGACGGCAGCCGCACGATCAACCTCATCTGGCTGGGGCGCAGGACCATCGGCGGCATCCAGCCAGGCACCTACCTGCGCGCCCACGGGCGCGTGACCTACACGCGCGGCATACCCACGATCTTCAACCCCTCCTACGAGATCGTCCCGCTGCGTGCTCACTGAACCCGCTGCCGGTACCACCGTCGAGGAGCTCATCCGGCATCGCCTGTCCACCGCCTTGGGCGGTTGGCGCGGCTCCGTGGAGACTGCCCTGCCCACCGTGGCGTTCGTCGTCCTGTGGGTGTGGCGCCAGGAGCTGATGACCGCCATCGTCGCCTCCGTGGTGGTGACGGTGATCCTCGCCGTGCTGCGAGTCGTGCAGCGGCAGAGTCTGCAGTACGTCCTCTCCGCGGTGTTCCCCACGGCGATCGCGGCGTTCTTCGCGTTGCGCAGCGGGCGGGCGCAGGACGCCTTCCTGCCCGGCATCATCTGGAATGCCGTGATGCTCGCGGTGGCGACGGTCTCGGTCGTCGTCCGCTGGCCCCTTGTCGGCTTCATGGTCGGCGCCGGTGACCCGCGGATGGCCGACGACCCGGTCGGCTGGCACCGCGACCGCGGGCTGGTCAGGGTCTGCCAGCGGCTCACGCTGGTCCTGGTCGCCCTCTTCGTCGTGCGGCTGCTCATCATGGTGCCGCTCTACGTCGCCGGGCAGGTGGCTCTCCTGGGCGTGGCGAAGGTCGTGCTCGGGTGGCCCCTCTGGCTGGCCGGCGTCGGCGTGATGGGCCTGTTGCTGGTCAAGGGACACACCCCTGCCGAGCTCGACGACTCCGACGAGACGCAGGAGTCCGTGGCATCGGGCGAGTCCGAGCTGCGGGCCTGAGCCGGGGCTCGGCTCACTCCTCGTTGCGCGGGACTCGCTGACCGGGGCTGAGCATCGCCTCGAGCTCGTCCTCGAACTCCGGCGTCGAGATGAAGAGCAGCTCGTCGTGCGGTTCGAGCGAGTCGTCCCGGCTGGGGGCGATGGGGTGGTCCTCGCGGATGATCCCCACCAGCACGGTCTCGCCGGGGAACGCCACGTCACCGACGCGCTTGCCGGCATAGGGGCTCTCCGGTGGCAGGGTCAGCTCGACCATCGTGGCCTTGCCCTGCTGGAACTGGAAGATGCGCACGAGGTCGCCGACGCTGACGGCCTCTTCGACCAGTGCGGTCATCAGGCGTGGTGTCGACACTGCGACGTCGACGCCCCAGGCCTCGTCGAACATCCACTCGTTCTTTGGGTTGTTGACGCGGGCGACGGTGCGGGGCACGCCGAATTCGGTCTTGGCCAGCAGGGACACCACGAGGTTGACCTTGTCGTCACCGGTCGCCGCGACGACCACGTCGCACTCGGCAAGCCCGGCCTCGTGCAGGGCGGTGATCTCGCAGGCGTCCGCGAGGAGCCAGTTGGCATCCGGGATCTTGCTGGCCTGGACGTCCTTGCGCTCCCGGTCCATGAGGAGCACCTGGTGGCCGTTGTGGAGGAGCTCGCGGGCGATCGAGCGGCCCACGCTGCCTGCCCCGGCGATGACGACGCGCATGCTGGTTCCTTTTGGCTCGGTCTGGCTCAGTGCTCGGTCACGACGGGCGGCGCGTCGAGGGTGCGCTCGACGGCGGCAAGCTCCGTCGCGAGGCTCGCGAGGTGGAGCAGGTCACCCTCTTGGAAGACGCTGTCGGCACCCGGCAGGATCGCGGCACCCAGCCGCGTCAGGTAGGCCGCGCGGCTGCCAGTGGCTTCCTCGAGCTCACTGATGCGGTGGCCCACCCAGGCGGGGTTGACCGTCACCTCGGCGATGACGACGTTGCCGGACGGGTCGACCAGCTCGGGGACGTGCCCCTGGGGGAGCAGCCGGCGAAGCATCTGGTCGGCCGTCCACTTGACCGTCGCCACGGTGGGTATGCCGAGCCGCTGGTAGACCTCGGCGCGACCGGGGTCGTAGATGCGGGCGACGACGTGCTCGACCCCGAAGGTCTCGCGGGCCACCCGGGCGGCGAGGATGTTGGAGTTGTCTCCACTCGAGACGGCCGCGAACGCGTAGGCGTCGGCGATCCCGGCCTCGTGCAGGGTGTCCCGGTCGAACCCCACGCCGGTGACCCTGCGACCCTCGAAGGCGGACCCCAGCCGACGGAACGCCGACTCCTCCTGGTCGATGATCGCGACGTCGTGGCCCTGACTCTCGAGGCTGAGCGCGAGGGAGGAGCCCACCCGGCCGCAGCCCATGATGACGAAGTGCACGACGCCGACGCTACACCGCGGCCTGAGGCGCATGCAGGGCGCCGCGCAGCCGTGGATGGTGCGCCCTAGAGTGTTGGCCGTGCCCACCTCTGGACGTGTCGTCAAGCGCGTGCTCGTCGGACGCGCGATGCGCAGTGACCGACTGGGCGAGACCCTCCTCCCCAAGAGGCTCGCCCTCCCGATCTTTGCGAGCGACGCTCTGTCGTCGGTCGCCTACGCGCCGGACGAGATCTTCCTGACCCTGGGACTGGCGGGCGGCTTCCTCGCCCTGACCCACTCGTGGCAGATCGGGCTGTGCGTGGTCGGCGTCATGCTGGTCGTGGTCGCGTCCTACCGGCAGAACGTCCACGCCTACCCCTCGGGTGGTGGCGACTACGAGGTGGCCACCACCAACCTCGGGCCCAAGGCGGGCCTGACGGTGGCCGCGGCGCTGCTGGTCGACTACGTGCTGACCGTGGCGGTGTCCATCTCGTCGGGGGTGCAGAACGCCGCGGCGGCGCTGCCCTTCATCCGCGGCCACGAGGTGATCGTGGCGGTCGGCCTGGTCGCGCTGCTGACGGCCATGAACCTGCGTGGCGTGCGCGAGTCCGGCAAGGCGTTCGCCATACCCGTGTACGCCTTCATGGTCAGCGTCCTCGGGATGGGCGTCGTCGGGTTGATCCGCGAGGTGGGCGGGACGCTGCCGCAGGCCGAGAGCGCCGGGCTGACCCTCGCTCCCGAGAAGGGCTTCGCGTCCCTCGGCAGCTTCGCCATGATGTTCCTGCTCCTGCGCGCGTTCTCCTCGGGCTGTGCGGCGCTCACCGGTGTGGAGGCGATCTCCAACGGCGTTCCGGCCTTCGAGAAGCCCAAGTCCCGCAACGCCGCGACCACGCTGCTGCTCATGGGCCTGGTCTCCATCACCATGTTGATGTCGATGCTCGTGCTGGCGAAGTGGACCGGCATCAAGTTCGCCGAGGACCCCCACACCCAGCTGCTGCAGGCCAACGGAAAACCGGTCCCCGCCGACTACGTCCAGGACACGATCATGGGCCAGGTGTCCCAGGCGGTGTTCTCCGGTTTCCACCCGGGCGTGATCATCGTCTCGATCGTCGCGGGGCTGATCCTCATCCTGGCCGCCAACACGGCCTTCAACGGCTTCCCGGTGCTCGGCTCGATCCTGGCCAAGGACGGCTACCTGCCTCGTCAGCTGCACACCCGCGGCGACCGGCTGGCCTTCTCCAACGGCATCCTCATCCTCGCGGGGGCTGCCGCGCTCCTCATCGTCATCTACGACGCCGAGGTCACCAAGCTCATCCAGCTCTACATCGTCGGCGTCTTCGTGTCGTTCACCCTCAGCCAGACCGGCATGATCCGGCACTGGAACCGGCACCTGCGCCTGGAGCGCGACGGCGCCGAACGACGCAAGATGATGCGCAGCAGGGTCATCAACGCCATCGGCGCGACCATGTCCGGTGTGGTCCTCGTCGTGGTGCTGCTCACCAAGTTCACCCATGGTGCGGGCTACGCGATCGCCGCGATGGTCGTGATCTTCTTCATCATGCTGCGCATCCGCAAGCACTACGAGCGCGTGCGCGACGAGCTGCGCCTCAGCGAGGACGACCTCGACGCCCAGCTGCTGCCGAGCCGCGTGCATGCGATCGTCCTCGTCTCCAAGATCCACAAGCCGACCCTGCGCGCGCTGGCCTACGCCCGTGCCACGCGGCCGTCCAAGCTCGAGGCCATCACGGTCAACGTGGAGCCGGACGAGACCAAGGCGCTGCAGGAGGAGTGGGACCGCCGCGACATCCCCGTACCCCTCAAGGCCCTGGACTCGCCCTACCGCGAGATCACCCGTCCGGTGGTCGAGTACGTCAAGTCCCTGCGGTCCGGTCACCCCCGTGACGTGGTCGTCGTCTACATCCCGGAGTACGTCCTGGGCAAGTGGTACGAGCAGGTGCTGCACAACCAGAGCGCCCTGCGACTCAAGGGCCGGCTGCTGTTCACACCCGGTGTCATGGTGGCCAGCGTCCCCTGGCAGCTGGCCTCCTCCCAGGGCGCCGAGGAGCGGTTCGACGGCCCGACCGCGGGCTCGGTCCGACTCGGCCAGTGAGCACGCCTCCGACCACAGCCGCTGCCCTCGCCGTCGGCGACGTTGTCGTGCTCGACATCGGACCGGTCGCCCACGGCGGCTTCTGCGTGGCCCGGCACGAGGGTCGCGTCGTCTTCGTCCGTCACGCGCTCCCGGGGGAGCGCGTCCACGCGCAGATCACCGAGGCGCGCGAGGGCCAGCGGTTCGTGCGGGCCGACTGCGTCGAGGTGCTGGACGCAAGCCCGCACCGGGTCGCCCCGCCTTGCCGGTATGCCGCGCCTGGCCTGTGCGGCGGCTGCGACTTCCAGCACGCGGAGCTGTCCTACCAGCGCGACCTCAAGGCCGCCGTCGTCCGCGAGCAGTTCTCCCGGCTCGCCAGGCAGGACGTCGACGTCGCGGTGGAACCGGTGCCGGGCGACGAGGCCGGGCTGGGGTGGCGCACCCGGGTCGAGTTCGCCGTCGACGATGCCGGTCGGGCCGGGCTGAGGGGGAGTCGGTCGCACGAGGTCATCCCCGTCGAGTCGTGCCTCATCGCGGACCCGCGTGTCCTGGCGACCGGGGTGCTGGCGCAGGAGTGGTCCGGCGAGGTGGCCGTCGACGTCGCGGCACCGTCCGAAGGCGACGCAGTCGTGGTGCCTGTCCCGTCTGGCGAGGCGGACGCTCCTGTCGTCACGGAGCGCGTTGCGGCACACAGCTTCTCGGGCACCTTCGAGGTGTCGGCGCGCGGCTTCTGGCAGGTCCACCCCGGGGCGGCCGCGACCTTTGTGGACACCGTGACCGGCATGCTCGCCCCCCAGCCGGGCGAGACCGCTCTCGACCTGTATGCCGGCGTCGGACTGTTCGCCGCGGTCCTGGCCGAGCGGGTGGGGGAGTCGGGCAAGGTCGTCGCGGTCGAGTCCGACGCCGAAGCCGTCGCCTCGGCGGCGGGCAACCTCGCGGCATACCCGTCGGTGGTCGTGGTGCGGGCGCGGGTGGACGACGCGTTCGGTGTGCCGCGGGCGCACCGGTCGGGTCCCGCGCGCAACCGCGCCCAGCGTGCGCGCAAGCTCCGCCGGCATCCGCTGCTGCCGTTGCGCGCCGATCTCGTCGTGCTCGACCCACCGCGCACGGGAGCCGGTCGCGACGTCGCCGCCCAGGTGGCGGCGCTGGAGGCCAGGGCGATCGCCTACGTCGCCTGCGACCCCTCGGCGCTGGCCCGGGACACGGCCTTCCTGGCTGAGGCGGGGTACCGCCTGGCCGAGCTCCGTGCCTTCGACGCCTTCCCCATGACCCACCACGTCGAGTGCATCGCCCTGTTCGAGAGAGCCGGTGCGTGACGGTGTCGCCGAGGGCGACCACCCGCTTCCACTTTCGCTGCGCGCGCCGGTGGAGCAGGATCAGGCACAGGCCTGACCGACATGATATCTTGACGTCAAGATAAATCGAGCACGCATCGGGCACGACATCGGTGCGTCCTCACAGCATCGATCCCAGAGCATCGAAGGAGCAGGCAGTGGCCAGCACGAACAGCTTCAACGCCCACGGTGAGCTCAAGGTCGGTGACAACTCCTACGAGGTCTACCGACTGAGCGCGGTCGAGGGCAACGAGACCCTCCCGTACAGCCTGAAGGTGCTGCTGGAGAACCTCCTGCGCACCGAGGACGGCGCCAACATCACCGCCGACCACATCCGGGCCCTCGGCGCCTGGGACGAGACCGCCGACCCGGACACCGAGATCCAGTTCACCCCGGCCCGCGTCCTCATGCAGGACTTCACCGGCGTCCCCTGCATCGTCGACCTCGCCACCATGCGCGAGGCCGTGGCCGACCTCGGCGGCGACCCGGCCAAGATCAACCCCCTCAGCCCGGCCGAGATGGTCATCGACCACTCGGTCATCATCGATGTCTTCGGCCGCGCCGACGCGTTCGAGCGCAACGTCGAGATCGAGTACCAGCGCAACGGCGAGCGCTACCAGTTCCTGCGCTGGGGCCAGACCGCGTTCGAGGACTTCAAAGTCGTGCCCCCGGGCACGGGCATCGTCCACCAGGTCAACATCGAGCACCTCGCGCGCACCGTGATGGTCCGTGACGGCGTGGCCTACCCCGACACCTGCGTCGGCACCGATTCCCACACCACCATGGTCAACGGCCTCGGGGTGCTGGGCTGGGGGGTGGGCGGCATCGAGGCCGAGGCGGCCATGCTCGGCCAGCCCGTCTCGATGCTCATCCCGCGCGTCGTCGGCTTCAAGCTGTCCGGGTCCATCCCGGCCGGCGCGACCGCAACTGACGTGGTGCTGACCATCACCGAGCAGCTGCGCGGCCATGGCGTCGTCGGCAAGTTCGTCGAGTTCTACGGCGAGGGCGTCTCGGCCGTGCCGCTGGCCAACCGCGCCACGATCGGCAACATGAGCCCCGAGTTCGGCTCGACGTGTGCGATCTTCCCGATCGACGACGTGACCCTGGAGTACCTGCGGCTCACCGGCCGGTCCGACGAGTCGGTCGCCCTCGTGGAGGCCTACGCCAAGGAGCAGGGCATGTGGCTGCACGCCGGGCCCGACCAGCCCGAGGCGCGCTACTCCGAGCGGCTCGAGCTCGACCTGTCGACCGTCGTCCCGTCGATCGCCGGTCCCAAGCGCCCGCAGGACCGCATCGCGCTCACCGACGCCAAGGACGCCTTCCGCAAGGTGCTGCCGACCTACGTCGCGCACCACGAGGGCGACGCCGGCGCGGCCACCAGCTTCCCGGCGAGCGACCCGTCGCCACAGGGCAGCACCGACGGCACGAACGGCGGCGACAAGCCGGCCTACGAGGGTGACGGTTCGGGCCGGCCCACGAAGAAGGTGAGCGTCACCTCGGCAGAGGGGGCGACCTTCGAGATCGACCACGGCATCGTCTCGATCGCCTCGATCACGAGCTGCACCAACACGTCCAACCCGTCGGTGATGATGGCCGCCGCGATGCTGGCCAAGAACGCCGTGGACCGCGGGCTGACCGTGGCGCCGTGGGTCAAGACGTCGATGGCGCCGGGCTCCAAGGTCGTCTCGGACTACTACGAGAAGGCCGGCATGTGGCCCTACCTCGAGAAGCTCGGCTTCCACCTCGTCGGCTACGGCTGCACCACGTGCATCGGCAACTCCGGCCCGCTGAGCGACGAGATCTCGGCCGCCATCAACGAGAACGACCTGGCCGTCGTCTCGGTGCTGTCGGGCAACCGCAACTTCGAGGGCCGGATCAACCCGGACGTGAAGATGAACTACCTCGCGTCTCCGCCGCTGGTCATCGCCTACGCGCTCGCCGGCACGATGGACTTCGACTTCGACGCCGAGCCGCTGGGCCAGGACACCGACGGCAACGACGTGTTCCTCAAGGACCTGTGGCCGGCTCCGGCGGACGTCGAGCGGACCATCACCGAGAGCATCAACAAGGAGATGTTCACCAGCGACTACGCCGACGTGTTCGCCGGCGACGAGCGCTGGAGGTCGCTGCCCACGCCTGAGGGCAAGACGTTCGACTGGGCCGACGACTCGACCTACGTGCGCAAGCCCCCGTACTTCGACGGGATGTCCATGGACACCACGCCGGTCACAGACATCGACGACGCCCGTGTCCTGGCCAGGCTGGGTGACTCGGTCACGACTGACCACATCAGCCCGGCCGGCTCGATCAAGGCCGACAGCCCCGCTGGCACCTACCTCGCCGAGCACGGCGTCGACCGCAAGGACTTCAACTCCTACGGCTCACGACGCGGCAACCACGAGGTCATGATCCGCGGGACGTTCGCCAACATCCGGCTCAAGAACCTGCTGTTGGACGGCGTCGAGGGCGGCTTCACCAAGACCTTCGTCGACACTCCCTCCGCGAAGGCTGGCGAGCAGACGACGATCTACGACGCCTCCGCCGCCTACCAGGAGGCCGGTGTCCCGCTGGTCATCCTGTCGGGGAAGGAGTACGGCTCCGGCTCGTCCCGTGACTGGGCCGCCAAGGGCACCCGCCTGCTCGGCGTCCGCGCCGTCATCGCCGAGAGCTACGAGCGGATCCACCGCTCCAACCTCATCGGCATGGGCGTGATCCCGCTGCAGTACCCGGCGGGGCAGTCCGCCGACTCGCTCGGACTGGACGGCACGGAGACGATCTCGATCTCGGGCATCACGGCGCTCAACGAGGGCTCGACCCCCAAGACCGTCAAGGTCTCCGCGGTCCGTGACGGTGCCGACCCCGTGGAGTTCGACGCGGTCGTCCGCATCGACACCCCCGGCGAGGCCGACTACTACCGCAACGGCGGCATCCTGCAGTACGTCCTTCGGTCGCTCGTCAACAGCTGAGTCCTGCCGCGCCGCAACCGATTTCGGTATGCCGCGTGAGTGGCTGCGAGGCCCCGGACACCACGATGGTGGCCGGGGCCGCGTCGTCGCAGGTCAGCCCATCGTCTTCTGACCGTCGAGCGACTCCCGGATGATGTCGGCGTGGCCCGCGTGCTGCGACGTCTCGGCAAGGATGTGCAGCACCGTCCGGCGGACCGACCAGGTGGCCCCGGGCTCGAACCACGGCGCCTTGGGCAGCTCGTGGGCCGTGTCCAGGTCGAGCGTCCGCACGAGGTCGTCGGTGTGTCGCGCGACCTCCTCGTACCGAGCGAGCTGGCCGGCGAGCGTCTCGCCGGCGAGCAGGCGGTGCGAGTCCGCGAAGGCGGCCACCTCGGCGGGCGGGTTCGCCCAGTCGATCGACTCCCAGTCGATGTCCGGGGCCGACCCGCTGCCCTCGACCATGAACGTCGCCCACTGTGCCTCGACGTCGGCGACGTGTTTGACGAGGCCCCCGAGGGTGAGCTCGCTGACTGTCGTCCGGGTGCGCGCCTGGTCGTCGGTGAGCTCCTTGACGGCGAAGCGGAGGAAGCCACGGTGCTTGCGCAGCGACTCCAGCAGGTCGGCTCGTTCGCCCGCGCCGGCGTTCGACGATGGGGCGGTGGACAGGGTCTCGATTGTCTGGCTCATGGGTTCAGGCTAGGGCGGAATGCGGTCACTTCCTGACCTCAATCGGGAAGGGCACAGAGGTGGTCGTGAGGCGGTGGTCGGACCGTTCCAGTGCAGGTTCGAACCGACCCAGAACTCGCTGGGGTCAGCCCCTGACCTGCGGGTTTGTCCCGGCCACCGGTTGCGCACCACGGTGATCCATGCTCAACTGACGGGGAGTAACGACCTTGGGCCGGGGAGCTTGGGGACGACTACATGCGGGGGACGCAACGCGTCGGCAGCCTGTTGAGGCTGTTCTTCGGCGCTGCCTTCCTGTGCCTCGTCTGGGTCCTGTTCTCCGCTGCGCAGGCCGACGCGGCCGAGCGTCCCGCACCCGCCACACCCGCCAGACCCGCCACGCCCGCCGCGCTCGTCGCCTCGGTCGCAAAGCCGGTGAAGACGCCGGCCACGGAGACCGTGGATGCTGCCGCGCAGTCGCTGAAGGCCGTCGCCGCAGCGGTTCCGTCGCTCGAAGCGCCGGTGGTCGTGGTCGCCGATGCAGTGGTGACGGTGGCGGACTCAGTCCCCGTCGTGGGTCGTGATCCACTCGTGGACGTGCCACTGCCCGATCCGTCGGAGGCGCCGCTTCCCGTGAAGCTCCCGGAGCTGGGCGCACTGGACCAGGCGACGGACCATCGTTCTGCGGATTCGCCTGCGACACAAAGGAATCAACCACCAGAGGCGACCCTCTCGACCGTTTCGCGGCGGCTGGCGCGGGCGTCCTTCGACGCGGACGTGTCGAGCACCGGCAGGCGGGCCGCCGCAGCTGTGAACACGTCGCCGCGTTCGGCCGCGCCAGAGCCAGCGGACGCGCCCGAGCCGTTCCCCTTCCCGCAGTCCCCGATGCCTCCGACCAACTCGGTACCCAACCCGGGTGGGGGAGCGTCCTCTGCCGACGTTGCCTCGATCGGCCCGGCCATCGCTCTTCCACGCCTCACCCTGTCGGGATCCAGCTCCTCGGACTGGCGGGTTCCTCGGGGACTGTCGGCCCAGCCCGGTTCTCGACCTGATTGATGCTGCTCTGGCGCCTGTGGCAGGTGCCCACGAGCCATGCCCGCGTTGCGGGCGACACAGCACGATCAGGAAGGAAAGACCATGCATGCATATCTGCGTCGAGGGCTCGAAGTAGCCCTCGTGGTCGGGGGCGGCATCCTGTTCTTCGCAGGACAAGCCTCGGCCGATGAAACCACGGGCGCCGAAAGCGCCCTGGGTGGCAACCAGGCGACAACGTCCGTCGTCGCTCCCGTCACGCCGACGGGCAACTCCATCTCGGTCGTCGGCGACTCCGGAACCTCCGGATCGACGACCGCCGCACCGTCGGCTCCGGCTGGTTCGTCGACGGGCACTGCTGGTGACACGACCTCGGGTCAGGACGCGACGGGTGGTGGCAACCAGGTCACCGCTCCGGCGGCGGCTCCGGTGTCGGCCAGTGGCAACGCCGTGTCGGTGCTGGGGGACTCCTCGTCCTCGGGCTCGACGACGTCGGCCCCGGCTGGTTCGTCGACTGGTTCGTCGACCGGTACTGCTGGTGACACGACCTCGGGTCAGGACGCGACGGGTGGTGGCAACCAGGTCACCGCTCCGGCGGCGGCTCCGGTGTCGGCC
>NZ_JBFUCP010000013.1:0-117042 GCF_056405175.1 Pedococcus sp. P1_H8 | reverse complement strand
GCAACGCCGCATCGAGCATCTTCATCCGAGCCGCCGATCTCGCCATGACACCAGCCATAGCGCACCTGGTGCCCCACGAGGCGGTCAGCAGCCGTGTCTCACATGTCCCAAGACATCAGGTGTCCCAGATGTCCCCGGACTCGACACGCGCCCTGACGTGGCAGATCCTTCAAAGACCCAGGGTTGGGCAGGGGGAGGGGACTCACGAACCGGTCATGGCTGGGGCACAGCAAACACCCAGACTGGCGATCCACAGTGCTGGATGTGACCACCATCGACCTGCCGCCCACCGCGGCGACCTCCGCTCCGGACCCCGCCTTCGCGGCATACCGAAACGATGCACGGCGAGCCGGTGCGCGCGAGGTCCGGCGGGTGCCGCGCTGGTGGCGGGACGCGTCCGTCAGCGCGTTCTGGCTGGTGCAGCTGTGGGTGACCGCGTTGTGGATCCAGCACGGTGGCATCCAGGACCTCGGGTCGCTCGCAGGGGCGCTGACCAGCCTGGGGCGGCTCACCGGCCTGGTCGCCTCGGCCCTGCTGCTCGTCCAGGTCTTCCTGATGGCGCGGGTGCCGTGGTTCGAACAGGCCTGGGGTCAGGACGAGCTCGCCCGCACCCACCGGCTCGTCGGGTTCACGTCGTTCAACCTGCTGTGGGCACACATCGTGCTCATCACGCTCGGGTATGCCGCGGCCTCGCCCCTGGGGTTGTGGGGCACCATCGTCGACTTCGTCGTCAACTACCCCGGGATGTTGCTGGCGCTGGCCGGCACCGTCGCCCTCTGCCTGGTCGTCGTCACCTCGGTGCGCAAGGCCAGGCGCCGGCTGCGCTACGAGTCCTGGCACCTCATCCACCTCTACGGCTACCTCGGGGCCGGGCTCGCCCTTCCCCACCAGCTGTGGACCGGTCAGGAGTTCCTCGCCTCGACGGCATCGACCGTCTTCTGGTGGGGTCTGTATGCCGTGTGCGCGGCGACCGTGCTCGTCTTCCGGTTGGGCCTGCCCCTGGTGCGCTCCCTGGGGGCGCCGCTGCGGGTCGTCGCGGTGCACGAGGAAGCGCCGGGCGTGACGTCGGTCGTCGTCGGTGGCCCCGGCGTGGCCAGGTTGCGACCCGCTGCGGGCCAGTTCTTCCAGTGGCGGTTCGTCGACGGTCCCGGCTGGACCCGGGCCAACCCCTACTCCCTGTCGGCGGCCCCCGACGGGCGACACCTGCGGGTCACTGCGGCCCACGTCGGAGACGGTACGCAGCGTCTGGCCGGTTTGCGGCCGGGGACACGGGTCCTCGTCGAGGGGCCGTACGGCCGGCTCCACCCCGGCGTCCGCACCCGCCGCAAGGTGCTGCTCATGGGGGCCGGGATCGGGATCACCCCCATCCGGGCGCTGCTCGAGGGACTCGACCAGGACCCCGGCGAGGTCGTCGTGATCCACCGGGCCAGCACGCGTGAGCAGTTCGTCCTCGGTGAGGAGCTCTTCCGGATCGCCACCGACCGAGGCGCGCGGTACGTCACCGTCGAGGGCCACCGCGTGCCGGGGCGCGACACCTGGCTGCCGGCCGCAGCCGCCCATCTGACCGACGCGGCCGCCCTCGCCCAGCTCGTGCCGGACGTCGCCGAGCGCGACGTCTTCCTCTGCGGGTCGCCCGCCTGGATGGACGCCGCCCGGCGGGCGGCGCTCGACTGCGGGGTCCCCGCCACCAACATCCACCTCGAGCGGTTCGAGTACTAGGAGCCTCCATGCGACGAATCACCCTGTGGGCGCTGTCCACCCTGACCACCCTCGTGCTGCTCTTCAGCTACCACACCTCGACCGCAGGCTCCGGCACATCGCTGGCCGCCGGTACCTCGGCCCAGGCGCCGGCGGCTGCAGGCACGTCGTCCGACGACTCGTCGAGCAGCAGCTCAGCCACGACTGACTCGGGGACGACCGGCTCGGGTACGACCTCGGGCTCGAGCACCTCCGCGGCGAAGACCTACACCGGCGACTCGGTGCAGACCCGGTGGGGCCCGGTTCAGGTCCGGATCACCGTGCAGGACGGCAAGATCACCGCCTCCGAGGCGATCGTCTACCCCGACGGCAACCACGAGGACGTCCAGATCAACTCCGCGGCCCTGCCGGTCCTCAGCCAGGAGACCGTGCAGCAGCAGAGCGCCGACATCGACATGGTCTCCGGGGCGACGGTGACGTCCGAGGGCTACCTCTCGTCACTGCAGTCCGCGATCGACAAGGCCAACCTGTGACCGTGGTCACCGCGCCCCCGCGCAGGGCCTTTGTCGAGCAGGTCATGGGTATGCCGGTCTCGATCCACCTCCGCGCCGAGGCGCCAGGGAGGTTGGAAGGTCCCCAGGTCGCGACCGCCGTCGAGCAGACCTTTGCCGTCCTGCGTCGGGTCGACTCGGTGCTCAGCACCTGGCGCGAGGACAGCGACCTGATGCGGGTGGGGCGCGGCGACCTCTCGCCGGCCCAGGCGCACCCGTGGCTGGCCGAGGTCGAGCAGCTGTGTGCCGAGGCGCAGCGGCGGACGACAGGGCTGTTCAGCCCCTCCTACGCAGCCGCCGGCTACGACCCGACCGGCCTGGTCAAGGGCTGGGCCGTCGAGCGGGCGGCGATGCACCTGCGGCACGTGCCGGGAGTCTCCTGGTGCGTCAACGCGGGCGGAGACCTGCTGGCCGGCGCCGGTCGTGCGACCTCGCCGAGCACCTGGCGCGTCGGTGTGGAGGACCCGCGAGAGCCCGGTGTCGTCGCGGCGACGATTCCGCTGCGCAGTGGGGGTTTGGCCACGTCCGGCGCGGCGGCCAGGGGAGCCCACGTCGTGGACCCACGGAACAGCGCAGCCATCGCCCGCGCGGGTTCGGCGACAGTCTGGGGACCCAGCCTCCTGTGGGCGGACGTCTGGGCGACTGCCCTGTTCGTGGACCCGTTGACAGGGGAGCGGGCGCTGGAAGGTGCCGACCCGGCATACCGGTCCCTGCTGCTCTGAACGCTCGGTGCTGGGTGTCCCACAGGGTGCGCGTGGCATGGTGGTCGTGTGCAGGTCTGGTACGCGAGCTACGGCAGCAACCTCTCCCGCGACCGCTTCCAGTGCTACCTGGGCGGCGGTCGGCCCGAGGGGGCGAGCCGCACCTATCCGGGTGCCCGCAACCAGAGTCCACCGGAGGACGACCGCGCGCTCACGTTGCCCGGCGAGCTGGTCTTTGGCTGGGAGTCGCCCACGTGGGGTGGCGGGATCGCCTTCTACGACGCGGACGCCGCCGGCACGACGTTGGCGCGGGCCTACCTGGTGACCGAGCAGCAGTTCGCCGACGTCGCGGCCCAGGAGATGCTTCGCGCGCCGGGCACCGACCTCGACCTCTCGCACGTGCTCGAGCACGCACGGCACGAGGTCGGACCGGGTCGCTACGAGACACTCCACCTCGTCGGCGAGCTCGAGGGAGCGCCGGTCCTCACCTTCACGACGCCGGATCCGACTGCGGTGCAACCCAACTCGCCCACGCCCGCCTATCTGCGGACGGTCGCGGCCGGTCTCCGCGAGGCCCATGACCTCTCGGACGACGAGCTCACGGACTACCTGCTCGCGCGGCCGGGCATGGCGCCCGACTGGGACGAGGCCCGGCTCGCCGACCTGGTCAGCGAGCCAGCGCCGCGGTGAGCGCCGCGACCTCCGTCACCGGGGCGTCGCACACAAAACCACGGCACACGTATGCCGCGGCGCCGCCGCCCACGAGGGGCCGTTGGGCGAGCAGTGGGTGGCCGGGAGCGTCCGGCTCCCCGTGCACGACGACCAGGCCGGGCGAGGCCGAGCGGCGCGCTGCCTCGACCAGCGCGTCGGCATCGGCGCCCGTGCCGACGACGGCAACCTGCAAGGGGCCCATCGCGGAGGCCTCGGCCGCTGACAGCGTCCATCCGGCGAACCGCGGGTCGCGCACGGCCAGCTGTCCCGCTGCGGCGAGGGCTGATTCTGCGCGCTCGCGCATCGCGGAGTCCCCGGTGAGGGCCGAGCAGGTGAGGAGGGCACCGGCCAGGGCCGACTGCCCCGAGGGCTCGGCGTTGTCGGCGGCGCTGCGCGGGCGGCTGAACAGCGCCTCGGCGTCGTCGCTCGTGTCGTGGAACCCGCCATCGTCCGCGGCGAACCGCTCGACCGCGGTGGTGAGCAGATCTCGCGCTGCTGCAAGCCATTTCGCGTCACCGGTGGCCTGGTGCAGGGCGAGCAGCCCCTCGGCGAGGTTGCCGTAGTCGTCGGCGACACCGGTGGCGGTTCCGGCCACCCCAGCCCGCGAGGTCCGGCGGAGGCGGCCGTCCACGAGGTGGGTCGAGACGACGAACTCAGCGCACGCGGTGGCAGCCTCGACGAGGTCGGGCCGTCCCAGGACCACACCCGCGTCAGCGAGCCCGGCGATGGCCAGACCGTTCCACGAGGTGACGACCTTGTCGTCGCGGCCGGGCTGAGGGCGGGCTTGGCGTGCCTCGAACAACCGCTGTCGCGCTGCGGCCCACCACGCCGCATCGTCGGGGTCCGCCGGCCGCTGGAGCGTGGACGACCCGTGTTCGAACGTGCCGGCGCTGGTGACGGTGAGCAGGGTGGCCGCGCGGGCGCCCTCGTCGTCACCGAGGACCTCCGCCAGCTGCGCGGGTGTCCACGCGTAGGTCAGGCCCTCGACACCGTCGGTATCCGCGTCGAGGGCTGAGGCGAAACCACCTTCGTCGGTGCGCAGGTCGCGCAGGAGGAACTCGGCCGTCTCGAGGGCGACCCGGCGAGCCAGCGGGTCGTCGGTGAGTCGGTGCAGGTGCGTGTAGACGCGCAGGAGCTGGGCGTTGTCGTAGAGCATCTTCTCGAAGTGCGGCACCACCCAGCGCGCGTCGACGGAGTAGCGGGCGAACCCGCCGGCGAGCTGGTCGTAGATGCCACCGCGCGCCATCGCCTCGCAGGTGCTGGCCGCCATGGCCAGGGCATCGGCGGACCCGGTCCGGGCGTGGTGGCGCAGCAGGAACTCGAGCACCATCGACGGTGGGAACTTCGGTGCACCGCCGAATCCCGCTGCGCCGTGGTCGAACTGGCCACGAAGCTGCACGGCTGCCGCCTCGAGCGCCTCCTCGTCAAGGACCTGCTCCGTGACCGGGGCCGACAGCTCGCGCAGTCGAGAGGCGATGTGGGCGCCGCTGTCGAGGACGCGGTCGCGCTGGGTGGTCCAGGCGTCGGTGACCCCCGCGAGCAGCTGCAGGAACTGGCCCTTGGGGAAGTAGGTGCCGGCGAAGAACGGGTCGCCGTCGGGCGTGAGGACACACGTCATCGGCCACCCACCGTGCCCGGTCAGGGCAGTCGTGGCCGCCATGTAGACCGCGTCGATGTCGGGACGTTCCTCGCGGTCCACCTTCACCGCGACGAAGTCCGCGTTGAGCACCCGCGCGACGTCCTCGTCCTCGAACGACTCGTGAGCCATGACGTGGCACCAGTGGCACGCGGCATACCCCACCGAGAGGAGGACGGGGACGTCGCGCTGCCGGGCCTCGGCGAACGCCTGTGGACCCCATTCCTGCCAGTCGACGGGATTGTCCTTGTGCTGCAACAGGTACGGGGAGGTCGAGTCGGCCAGACGGTTCGGCATGCGTCCCACTCTCCCTCATCGGCTGGCGGCGTCAGGCAGAGGTGGGTGAGGTGATGTTCCGAAGGAGTCCGATGACCTGCCGTTCGAAGTCCGCCGGGGACTCTCCTGCCTTGGTCACGAACCGGGTCTCGCCCAGGCGCAGCCGGCGCCGGTCGTTCTCGTCGAGCTCCCTGCCGGTGTAGACGACCATCGGTAGCGAGCGCAGCCGTTCGTCGCGACGCAACGCGTTGACGACGGCATACCCGTCGATGTCAGGCAGCCCCAGGTCGAGGACGAGCAGGTCGGGTGCCACCTCACGGCTCATGGCCAGGGCCTGCATCCCGGTGTGGGCCACGCGCGCGTGGACTCCGTGGTCGGTGAAGAAGCCCTTGAGGACCTCGCCCAGGTCCTCGTCGTCCTCGATGACGAGGACGCTCGTGGTGGCGTCGGTCCCCAGGGCCTTGCGCAGGGAGCTCATCAGGGCGCCCTGGTCGACGGGTTTGGTCAGCCAGGAGGATGCACTGGGGACGGCGTAGTCGTCCGGAGCCAGCGCGCTGAGGATGACGATCGGGATGTGCGTGGTTGCCGGGTGCGCGCCGAGGGCGGCGATGGTCTCCCAGCCCGACATCCCCGGCATGCGCAGGTCCATCAGGATCAGGCTGGGTGCCTGGCCGGCGGCGAGCTCCAGGGCCTGCTGCCCGGTGTGGGCGGTCAGGGTGGAGTAGCCGTGGGCTTCGAGCATGGCGGCCAGGACCTCGACGATGTCCGGGTCGTCGTCGCAGATCAGGACGGCGCCGACCGGCCTCGGTCCCGCCTGTACGTCCTCCACCTGAGCCGGGGCGGCCCGCAGCATGAACGTCAGGGTGCTGCCCGACCCCGGTGTGCTGGTCGCCCAGATCCGGCCGCCGTGCTGCTCGACGATGCCGCGGCAGATGGGGAGGCCGAGACCGGTGCCGGTCTTGGCGCGGGTGTCCGAGGCGTCCACCTGGGCGAACCGGTCGAAGATGGTCTCGAGCTTGTCGGCCGGGATGCCGGGGCCCTGGTCGGTCACGGTGAACAGGACCATGTCGTCACCACCGGCTTCGGGCGACGCAGGCCCCGCGTAGACCGTCACCACCCCACCCTGGGGGGAGAACTTCACCGCGTTGCTGAGCAGGTTCGCCAGCGTCTGGGCAATCCGGTCGCGGTCGGCGAGCACGAGAGCGTCGGTGTGGTTCGCGCTGAGCGTCACGCCCGCCTGCTGCGCCATCGCCCGCATCTCCTCGAGGGCCGCGCTCACCAGCTCGTCCACGGACAGCAGCTCCACGTCCAGCTCGAGCTTTCCGGCGGAAAGCTTCTCCACGTCGAGGATGTCGTTGACCAGGCGGACCAGGCGCTGGCAGCTGTTCAGGGCCACGTCGGCCATCCGCTGCGCCTTGGGCGGCAGGGTGCCGACTGCACCTCCGGCCATCAGGCCGAGCGCGCCGCGGATGGACGTCAGGGGAGTGCGCAGCTCGTGGCTGATGACCCCGACGAACTCGTCCTTCATCCGCTGGACGACGCGCTGCTCGGTGATGTCCTGCACCGTCCCGACGAGGCGCACGATGCTGCCCGAGTCGTCGCGCACCGCCCGTCCCATGGCGCGGACGTCGCGGACAGTGCCGTCGGGGCGCACGATGCGGTACTCGGAGTGGACGTCGCCGGGGGAGGTGGCTGCCTCGTCCTGGGCTCGCACGACGTCGGCCGCATCGTCGGGGTGGACGCGGGCGGTGAACAGGTCCTGGTGGTTGCCCTGGGTGTCGGGGTCCAGGCCGAGGATGCGGTAGAACTCGGCGCTCCACTGGGTCTGCCCGCTCGCGAGGTCCCACTGCCAGCTGCCGATGTGGGCGAGCTGTTGGGCGTCCTGGAGCTCGTCGTTGCTGAAGGTGAGCTGTTGGGCGTTCTCCTCCACGCGGCGCAGCAGGGCCTCGTTCCCGACACCGAGGCGGTACAGCGCGAACGCGAGCAGCAACATCGCGCCCACGGTGGCGGCCGCGACGATGGCCGTCCAGCGGATCGCCGCCTCCTGCCGACGGTCGGCCGCCTGGTTGGCCACGCCGGCCTCACGAGCCAACGCGGTCGTCAACGTGGCCTGCGGCTCGCCCAGGTCGTCGAACGCCTGGTCGAAGGCCTCGTGCTGCTCGCGAGCCTGGCTCGGCGACTGCGTGGCGAGGTCGGTCAGCCTGACCGCGTCGGCGCCGTAGGCCCTCAGCGTCGTCTCGAGGGCCCGGACTCCCGGGGCCACCGAGGGGGGCAGCGTCGAGGAGCTCAGCTTCTGCAGGTCGGCCTCGAGGCGGGCGACGTGGGTCCGGGTCCGGGCCGACAGCTCGGCGCCGCTCTCGTTGTTGCCCTCGAAGGCCTCGAGCGACTCCAGCACGTCGCCGTGCAGGGTGGCGTACATGAGGTTGGCGTCCTGCTGGAACTGCTGGGCCGTGAACAGGGCGGTGGCCTTGGCGTGGGCGCGCTCCACATCGGCGAAGCCGGTCAGGGCAGTGGTGACCACCGACAGCGGGAGGATGACCGCCACGACCGCAGCCACGAGCAGGGCGCGGCCCAACGGCAGGCCACCGAGCGGGTCGCCCGACCGGAGCCGGCGCAGCCACCCGGGAGCTCGCTGCGCGTCGGTGGGGGAGGCCGTCACGACCAGCCCAGCATCGAGGCCAGCGTGGCGGGCAGGAGCATCGGGTCGAACGGCTTGCCCAGGACGCCGACCACCGGCAGGGTCGACAGGTCCGTCTGCCCCTTGCCCTGGGCCTTCGCCGTGAGCAGGACGATGGGGATGCCGGCCGTCACCGGGTTCTCGTGCAGCGCAAGGGCGGTCGCGGGGCCATCCATGCCGGGCATCATCACGTCCATGACGATGGCGTCGGGCCGCTCCGCGACCGCCCGGTCCAGCCCTTCCTGGCCGCTGCTGGCGGTGGTCACCTGCCAACCTCCCACCGCTTCCAGACACATCTGTGCCACCTCGAGGATGAGCTCGTCGTCGTCGACGACGAGGACCCGTCGGGCCCCCACCCCTGTCGATCCCGCTACGGCCACACCCCCGGTGTCGCTCATCGAGTGCGCTGGTCGCTCGCGGGCTGCTTTGTCCGCATGTGCACTGTTATCCGCAGGTGCCCAGTTGTCCGCATGTGCACAGTGTGCCCTCTATCGGGCCCTGCGCCAGCGGTTCGGGCCACGCGCGCGTTGCGCCCGCCGGCCGGTCGAGTGTGCGCAGGGGGTGACGGTGCTGCACACTGGCCAAATGGTCGCAAAACTCCGATTCCACCATTCCTGCAGGTGAACGCGGCCGCGAACGCCGGTTCGCAGGAGAGCGTTGCCCGCCGGGTGCTCGTCGTGGATGACGACGAGCTCATCCTCGAGGTGGCCCAGATGAGCCTGGAACTGGTCGGCGGCTGGAGTGTCGTCACGGCAGCCGACGGCCAGCAGGCGCTGGACCGCGCTCGCAGCGAGCAGCCCGACGCGATCGTCATGGACGTGATGATGCCGCGCATGGACGGGCCCACCGCGGTGATGGCCCTGCGGGCCGATCCCGCCACCGCCGGCATACCCATCGTGCTGCTCACCGCGAGTGTGCTGGCCGCCGAACGCGCCGCCCTGGCGGCCCTGCCCGTGAACGGGGTGCTCCGCAAGCCCTTCGACCCCATGCTGCTCGCGGCGGAGCTGTCCGAGATCCTCGGCTGGTCCTGATGCCAACCGGTCTGCCGATCGATCCGGAGGCAGCGCTGCCGGCGATGGCAGCCTTTCGTGACCGCGCCAGGGTCACCAACCTTGCTCGGGTGGAGGTCATCGCGGACGCCCTGCACCGCCTCGGCGACGGTGGCCTGGCAGACGACGCGCGGCTGACCGCGCGTCGGGCCGCACACTCCCTGGTGGGTTCGGCAGGCACCTTCGGCTTCGCTGAGGCGAGCCGGCTCGGGCGCACCCTGGAGGACCTGCTGAGTGAGGCCGACGGCACCGAGGACACCGACGACGCGCAGGTCCGGGCCCGGCAGGGCCTCGAGCTCGTCGCACGGCTGCGCGAGGCGCTGACCGACGCCAAAGGTCCCGGCTGAGTGTCAGGTCGTCTGACCGGCGCGCCACGTGCTGGCGGTGATCCGATAGAGCCAGTGGCGCCGAAGGGGGCTGCCCTCTGGAATCAGTGGATGGTCGAAGTCGGCGCTCTCGTCTCGGACCATCCCGAGCCGCGTCGCCACGGCCTGCGACCGCACGTTGCCGGGGACGATCATCGCGACGATCTCGTCGAGGCCCAGCACGCTGAACCCGTGGTGCATCGAGGCCCGCGCGGCCTCGGACGCGATCCCGCGCCCCCACGCACCCCTGGCCAGCCGCCACCCGATCTCTACGGCGGGCATGAAGGCCGCGTCGAAGCGCGGGATGGCCAGGCCGGTGAACCCAGCGAACTCCCCGGACTCTGCCACCTCGACGGCCCACAGCCCCCAGCCTCGCTCGTCGAGGAAGGTCCCGATCCGGTCGGCCATGGCGTCGCTCTGCTCCCGCGTCTGATGCGACGGGAAGTGCGCCATCACCTCGGGGTCGTCGTTCAGATCCGCGAAGGGTGCTCGGTCCTCGGGCCGCCAGTGCCGCAGCATCAGCCGGTCGGTGCGCAGTTCGGTCATGGGGTCCTTGCCCGAGGTGAGGTCGACGCCTAGGGTCGGTCGTGCGTCAGGAACCCATTTCTTTCACCTCGCGAGGCGCCCCTGCAAGCTCCCGACGTGAGGCGGTGCGGACGGTGAGCAACAGGTGACAGCACAGACGGCATCACGGCCGGCCAGCCTCCAGCTCGCCCAGCCATGGGGCGGGACCGGGTGGGTCAGTGACCTCGGCGGTCCGGTGCACTGGGTGGACTACGGCGGCCCGGACCAGCCCGGAGACGCCACGGCCGGAGTGCCGATCGTCATGGTCCACGGGCTCGGCGGCTCGCACCTCAACTGGGTCGGGGTCGCGCCTCATCTGGCCCAAAGGCACCACGTGTATGCCGTGGACCAGGCGGGCTTCGGGCTCACGCCTGGCACCCACCGGTCCACCTCGGTGCAGGCGAACGCCGACCTGCTGGCGCGGTTCGTCAGGGAGGTCGTGGGTGCTCCCGTGGTCCTCGTCGGCAACTCCATGGGCGGGATGGTGTCGCTGCTGATGGCAGCCGCCCATCCTGAGCTGGTCGAGGGGCTCGTCCTCATCGACCCCTCCATCCCGGTCCCGCGCCAACGCCCCGACCTGGCCGTCAGCGCCACCTTCCTCCTCTACGCCACGCCGTTCCTCGGTGAGCGATACCTGGAGCTGATGACCCGGCGGACCAGTGACCGCCAACGGGTCCAGAGCGTCGTCAACCTCTGCTTCGCCGACCCGACCCGCGCCGACCCTGCAGTCGTCGACGCCGGAGTGGTCCTCGGGGGGCACCGCCGCACCGTGCCGGGCCAGGAGGCCGCGTTCCTCGGGGCGGCGCGGTCCCTCATGAAGGTGCTGGCCAACCCGCGCCGCTACCGGTCGCTGATGCGCAGCATCGACAAGCCAGTCCTGCTGGTGCACGGAGAGCTGGACCGGCTGGTCCCCATCGCGGCTGCGCGGGCGGCGGCTGCCGACAACCCGTCCTGGGAGACGATGTTCCTGCCCGGTGCCGGTCACACCCCGCAGCTCGAGGTGCCCGACGCGGTCAGGGAGCGATTGGTGACCTGGCTGGGAGACCACGGTTTCACCCCGGGCCCATGAGCACGGCATACCTGACCTGTCCGTTGTGCGAGGCGACCTGCGGGCTGGCCGTGACCCTGGACGGTGAGACGGTCGCCTCCGTGCGCGGCGACGACGAGGACGCCTTCTCACACGGCTTCATCTGCCCCAAGGGCGCCTCGCTCAAGGCACTCCACGAGGACCCCGACCGGCTGCGCCGTCCCCTGGTCAAGCGCGACGGGCAGTGGCAGGAGGCGACCTGGGACGAGGCCTTCGAGGAGATCGACCGACGGCTGGTGCCGATCATCGCGGAGCATGGCCGTGACGCGGTCGCGTTCTACCTGGGCAACCCCTCGTCGCACAACCTCGGCGTGACGCTCTACGGCCGTGCGTTCTATCGCGCCGTCGGCACGCACAACATCTTCACCGCCGGCAGCGTGGACCAGCTGCCGAAGCACTACTCGTCCGGCTACCTGTTCGGCGATCCCATGAGCATCCCCGTGCCAGACCTCGACCGCACCCATCACCTGCTCCTGCTCGGGGCCAACCCGTTGGTGTCGAACGGTTCGCTGATGACCGTGCCCGACGCCCGCGGGCGCCTCAAGGCGATCCGGGACCGCGACGGCAAGGTCGTCGTCGTCGACCCGCGACGGACCCGCACGGCCGAGGCGGCTGACGAGCACCACGCCATCAGGCCGGGCGCCGACGCCCTTCTCCTCTTCGGGCTGGTCAACGTGATCCTCCGCGAGGGCCTGGCCGACCTGGGCCACCTCGCCGACCACGTGACCGGGCTCGATGCCCTGGCGGGACTCGCTGCCCCGTTCACCCCCGAGGCCGTCGCCGGCCACACCGGCATCGCCGCCGCCGAGATCGAGCGGATGGCTCGAGAGCTCGCTGCCGCCGAGAGCGCCGCCGTCTACGGCCGGATCGGGACGACGACTCAGGCGTTCGGCACCCTGGCCAGCTGGCTCGTCGACGTGCTCAACGTCATCACGGGCAACCTCGACCGACCTGGTGGGGCGATGTTCCCACTCGCCCCAGCCGGACAGGCGAACAGCGTTGCGGCCAAAGGCAGTCCGCCGACCAAGGTCTGGCGACACGCTCGCTGGAGCAGCCGCGTCCGGGGCCTGCCTGAGGTGATGGGGGAGCTGCCGGTCGCCACCCTGGCGGAGGAGATCCTCACACCGGGACCGGGGCAGGTGCGTGCCCTGGTGGTCGTCGGAGGCAACCCCTGCCTGAGCACGCCCAACGCCGACCGGCTGCGCGAGGCGGTGCAGACCCTCGACTTCATGGTGTCCCTCGACGTGTATGTCAACGAGACGAGCGAGCACGCCGACGTCATCCTGCCGGGACCGTCGCCGCTTGCCCGGGACCATTTCGACCTGACCTTCACCCAGCTGTCGGTGCGCAACATGGCGAACTGGAGTCCGGCGGCCATGGCGACCGATCTGCCCCAGGAGTGGCAGACCCTGCTGCGGCTGGTCGGCATCGCCGCCGGGCAGGGACCCCAGGCCGACATCGAGGGACTCGACGACCTCTTGGCCGCCCAGACGGCTGCCCGCTACCAGCTCGACCCGGCTGTCAGCGCTCCCCGGCGGGGGCCTGCCCGGCTGCTCGACCTGATGCTGCGCGCAGGTCCCTACGACCTCACGCTGGCCGATCTCGAGGCCGCACCGCACGGACTCGACCTGGGTCCCCTCATGTCCCGGATGCCCGAGGTCCTGCGCACCGCCAGCGGCACCATCGAGCTGACCCCGACCGCCATCACCGACGACGTGCCGCGCCTGGTCGCGGTGCTGGAGACCGCCCCGACGGAGGGACTGGTCCTCATCGGGCGGCGTCAGCTCAGCTCCAACAACTCGTGGATGCACAACCTGACGCCACTGGTGCGTGGGACCAACACCTGCACAGCGCACGTGCACCCCGACGACGCGGCACGGATCGGGCTGCGCGACGGCGGCGACGCCGTCGTGCGCTCACGGGCCGGCTCGATCACCGTGCCGGTGCAGGTCACCGATGCGGTGCGTCCGGGCGTCGTCAGCATCCCGCACGGCTGGGGGCACACCACCCTGGGAGCCCGGACGGCCGTGGCGAGCCTGCACGCCGGCGTCAACAGCAACGTCCTCGCCGACGACCTGTTCGTCGACGCTCCCACGGGAACTGCCGCCCTCAACGGCATACCCATCACCGTCACCCCAGCCTGAGGAGTCGTCCGTGGACCGGATGAGCGCGATGGACGCGATGTTCTACTACATGGAGGGCGAGAACACCCCGATGCATGTCGGCGGGGTGTCCGTCATGGAGGGTCCAGCGCCGGCCTACGGTGACCTCGTCCGACTGCTCGCCGCCAAGATGGACCTGGTCCCGCGCTACCGGCAGGTGATCAGGACGGTGCCTTTCCAGGTCGGCCGGCCGGTCTGGGTCGACGACCCGCACTTCCAGCTGCTCTACCACGTGCGGCACACGTCGCTGCCCCAACCCGGAGGCCCGGAGCAGCTGCGCAACCTGGCCGGTCGCGTCTTCGCGCAGCGCCTCGACATGACCAAACCGGTGTGGGAGGCGTGGTTGGTCGAGGGCCTTGCTGACGACCGGTGGGCCCTGATCTCCAAGGCGCACCACTGCATGATCGACGGTGAGGGCAGCACCGACCTCATGCAGGTGATCTTCGACCTCGAACCCGAGCCGGAGCGCCGGGAGCCCCCCGACTGGTCGCCCGCCTCGTCCCCGTCCACGCTCGCGCTCACGGCGGGGTCCCTGCGCGACTTCGTGCAGGAACCGTTCCAGGCCATCGGGGTCCCCAGCCTGTCCGACCTCGGCAAGGTGCCCCTGGCCCTGGCGGGCGTCGGCGTGGCGGTCAAAGAGCTTGTCCCGCAACAGATTGCACAGATGATCCCCGGGCGCGGACAACCGACTCCCCAGAGCATGAACGGCCCGCTCGGCCCCAACCGGCGCTGGGTCTGGACCGAGGCCACCATGGCGGAGGTCAAGACCATTCGCACCGCCCTGGGCGGCACCGTCAACGACGTCATCCTCGCGGCGGTGACCCGCGGCCACCGCGACCTCGTGATGGGCAGGGGCGAGCTCGTCCCCGACATGGTGGTGCGGTCGCTCGTGCCCGTCTCGACGCGTCAGGCGTCAGGTCGTGGACAGGTGAACAACCAGGTCACGAGCGTCGTCGTCGACCTCCCCGTCGCCGAGGACGACCCGGTCAGGCGGCTGGCCTCGATCCGCGAGCAGATGGATCGCAACAAGCGGGGGATGGGGGCGGTGGACGCGGCCGCCATCGTCGGGCTGGCCGACTACGCCGCACCCACGCTGCTCGCACTCGGCGCGCGATCGATGTCTCGCGTGCCCAACAAGCTCACGCAGACGGGCACGACCAACGTCCCGGGTCCGCGGGTCCCGCTGTATCTCCTCGGTCACCGGCTGATCGAGTCGCACCCCTACGTGCCGGTCTTCGCCGGGGTGCGGGTGGCCACCGGGATCTTCTCCTACCTCGACACCTTCAGCTTCGGGATCACCGCGGACTTCGACAGCTTCCCCGACGTCGAGGTCATCGCCGACGGCATCCGCGCCGGCTTCAACGAGCTCATCGCCGTCGCCGCGTCCGGAACCGACCCGCCGGCCTGACCGCCGAGCACTTCTGGCCACCGGTGCCGGGTGCAGGGCCTTCAAGGAACCCGGCACCCGACAGCAGCGGCCAGAAGTGGCGCCCGCCGAGCTCGTCAGTGGCGGGTGGCTGTGCCCGAGTCGCCGACGAGGTCGGGTCGGCGGTCGGTCTCGTTGTCGACCTGACGGTCCCGCTCAGGCTCGTGGTCGTCGATCAGCGTCGACTCGTCGAACGGCAGGTCACCGGCGAGCACCGCGTCGAGGCGTGGCCGGTCGAGCTCGCCCACCCAGTGACCGATCAGGACCGTCGCGATCGAGTTGCCGGCGAAGTTGGTCAGCGCGCGCGCCTCGCTCATCATCCGGTCGATGCCGACGATGAAACCGACGCCGTCGACCAGGTCGGGGCGGTGCGACTGCAGGCCGCCGGCCAGGGTGGCCAGACCCGCTCCGGTCACGCCCGCAGCACCCTTGGAGGCGATGATCATGAACACCAGCAACGAGATCTGCTGACCGATGGAGAACGGCTTGTCCATGGCGTCGGCGATGAACAACGACGCCATCGTCAGGTAGATCGCGGTCCCGTCCAGGTTGAACGAGTAGCCCGTCGGCACGGTGATCCCGACGACCGGCCGCGACACACCCGCGTGCTCCATCTTGGCGATGAGGCGCGGCAGGGCCGACTCGGACGACGAGGTCGACAGGATGAGGAGGAACTCGCGGGCGAGGTAGCGCAGCAGGGCGAAGACGTTGACCCCGGTCGCCAGCTTGAGCAGTGTCCCGAGGACGACGAACACGAACAGCGCGCAGGTGATGTAGAACGCGACCATCACCTGGGCCAGGCTCTTCAGGGCGTCGACGCCGGTGGCGCCCACGACGGCGGCCATCGCTCCGAACGCACCGATCGGCGCGACATACATGATCATCGCCATCAGGCGGAAGACGAGGCGCTCGAGGTGCTTGACGCCGACCAGGATCGGCTCGCCCGCGCGGCCCATCTTCTGCAGCGCGAAGCCCACGAGCAGCGCCACCAGCAGGGCCTGCAGCACCGAGCCCGAGGTGAGCGACGAGACGACGGTGTCGGGGATGAGCCCGAGGATGAAGTCGGTGGTCGTCGTGTGGGCCTCGCCCACCGCCTTCTGGCCACTGGCGGCCAGCTCGTCGGTGAGATGCAGGCCGGCGCCGGGCTTGACGATGTTGCCGACCAGCAGGCCGATCCCGAGGGCGAACGTCGACATCGTGACGAAGTAGCCCAGGGCCAGCCCACCCACCTTGCCGACCTGCGTGGCCTTCCGGACCGAGCCGATGCCCAGCACGATGGTGCAGAAGATGACCGGCGTGATCATCATCTTGATGAGACTCACGAAGCCGGTGCCCAGCCACTTGAGCTTGACCCCGAACTCGGGGTTGACGAACCCGACGATGATGCCGAGGACCATCGCCACGATGACGGCGATGTAGAGGTAGTGCGTGCGGTCCCGCTTCGGTACGGGGCGTTCGACGACGCTGTCGGCGCTGGTGCTCACGGTGGTCTCCAGGGGATCGGGTCCCGGGCGGTGCCCGGGAGCGGTGAACAAGGATGAGGGTGGCCCCACCAGTGACTAGGGTCACGTTTGTGTTCTTTGAGTTCCCGGTATGCCGGTGAGCGCACCTCGGTGGCTCACCGCACCCGCGCGATGGAGCGTGGCGGCGCAGACCTTCGCGCTGCAGGTGCTCGTCGCGCTGCTCGTGGTCGGGGTGGGGACCCTGGCGGCCTACGCGCAGGCGCAGCGGGCCGGCACGCAGGAGGCGACCGCGCGGGCGACCGCCGTCGCCGAGACGGTGGCCAGCACCCCCTCCGTCGTGGCGGGGGTGCGCGCCGGTGCGCCCGGCCCGGAGCTGCAGGCGTTCGCCGAGGACGTCCGGACGGAGACGAGGACCGACTTCGTCGTGGTGATGAGTCCCGGCGGCGTCCGCTACACCCACCCCGACCCCAGGCAGATCGGTGGCCAGTTCCTCGGTCACATCGCGGCGGCCCGCGCAGGTGGCACCGTGGTCGAGGACTACACCGGCACGCTCGGCCCCTCCCGCAGGGTCGTGGTGCCCGTCCGGGACGACGACGGGTCTGTCGTCGGGCTGGTGGCGGTGGGCATCCGCAAGGCAGCGGTGAGCGAGCGGCTCCGCGGCCAGCTACCGGCGCTGCTGCTCGCCGGACTGGCCGCGGCCCTGCTGTCCGGCGTCGGCACCGCGCTGGTCAGCCGTCGGATCCGTCGCCAGACCCACGGTCTGGGCGAGCGGCAGCTGCGCGAGATGGTCGAGTACTACGACGCCGTCCTGCACGCGGTGACCGAGGGGCTCCTGCTGACCGACCTGGACGGACGGCTCCGGCTCGCCAATGACGAGGCGGTCCGGCTGCTGGGGTTGCCCGATGACGCGCGCGGCCGCCCCGTCGCCGAGCTGGGGCTGTCCGCTCCGCTCCTTGCTGCGCTGACCGACGGCGAGCCCCGCGAGGACGAGCTGCACGTCACCTCGGCCCGGGTGCTCGTCCTCAACAAGGCACGCGCCCTGTGGGACGGCCGCGCGCTGGGGTTCGTCGCCACGGTGCGCGATCGCACCGACCTCGAGCACCTCACCGGCGAGCTCGACTCGGCCCGCGGCCTCACCGAGGCGCTGCGCTCGCAGGCGCACGAGTCGGCCAACCGGCTGCACGCCATCGTGTCGCTCATCGAGCTCGGTCACCCGGAGCGCGCGCTGGCCTTCGCCACCGACGAGCTGCAGGTCTCGCAGCGCCTCACCGACAGCGTGGTGGGTTCGGTGGGCGAGCCGGCCCTCACCGCTCTGCTCCTGGGCAAGGCCGCGCAGGCTGCGGAGCGCGGCATCGACTTCCGGATCGCGAACGACGCGGTCTGGCCGCAGGACGTCGCGCCGGTGCGTGACGTCGTGACCATCGTGGGCAACCTCATCGACAACGCCTTCGACGCCGTCACCTCGGACTCGGGCGAACGTCGCGTCGAGGTGCGCTCGCGGATCGAGGGTGGCCAGATCGTGCTGAGCGTCGCTGACTCCGGTCCGGGGCTGCCGCCCGACGCCGTCGACGAGGCGTTCCGACGCGGCTTCTCCACCAAGGCGCAGGGAGGGGCGGGTCGCCGCGGCATCGGGCTGGCCCTCGTGGCGCAGTCGGTGGCGCGCCTCGACGGGTTGTTGGAGGTGTCGGGGCCGCCGGGTGCCCGGTTCACCGTGCGGCTGCCGCTGGAGGCGAGGCCCCGTGCCTGACGACGACCCGACTTCCAGCCCAGCCGAGCCCGCCGTCCTCAAGGTCCTCGTCGTCGAGGACGAGCCGGTGGCGCTGGAAGCCCACGCGGCCTACGTCGGGCGCGTGCCCGGCTTCGTCGTGGCGGCACGGGCCGCCACCAGTCACGAGGCGCTGCGGGCCCTCCAGTCCACGCCGGTCGACGTGGTGCTGCTCGACATGAACCTGCCCGACCGGCACGGCCTCGACGTCATCCGCGCGATGCGCGCGGGTGGCCACCACGCCGACGTCATCGCCGTGACGTCGGCCCGCGACCTCGACGTGGTCCGTGCGGCCGTGTCCCTGGGAGTCGTGCAGTACCTCCTCAAGCCCTTCGTCTTCGCGACCCTGCGGGACCGCCTCGAGGCCTACCGCGCCTACCGGACCCAGCTCGGCGACACCCAGCACCTGTCCACCCAGGCGGAGGTCGACGAGGTCTTCGCCGGTGTGCGCACCAGCACCCCCACGGCGCTCCCCAAGGGAATGAGCGAGGAGCTACTGGCGCGCGTCACGCGGGCGCTGCGCGACACCGGCTCGGGCCTGTCCGCGACCGAGCTCGGTGAGGCCGTCGGCGTGAGCCGGGTGACCGCCCGTCGCTACGCCGAGCACCTCTGCGACAACCGCCTCACGGTGCGCACCCAGAGGTATGCCGGTGCCGGACGTCCCGAGGTGGAGTACCGCTGGGTGTCAGCGGGGTGAACAGGCTCAGCCGTCGAGGGCCTTGAGCAGGGCGACGTTGAAGGACACCGCGTCACGATCGCCGTCCCCGGCCGCCCACCCTGCCTCCATCGCCGTGTGGACGTAGGTCCACGCGAGGGCCTCGTCCTCGTCGATTCCGGCTGCCTCGCAACAGATCTCGAGTCGGCGCCGCACCAGGTAGCGGAAGGTCGACCCGGTGCCGAGCTCGTCGGTGCGGTTGCGCAGGAGCGGCTGGATCTCGAAGCCGGGGTGCCCGGCCATGGCGTGCGGGTCGATGGCCAGCCAGTCCGGGCGACCCGAGCCGGGGAGGCTGGCGAGCACGTTCTCGTAGTGCAGGTCGGTGTGGACGAGCGTCGCGTCGCAGGCCTCGTCCGCGGTGAGGTCGCGCACGAGCGACGCTGTCCGCTCGAGCATGCGGCGGGGGAGGGCCCCCTCCGCGGACTCCAGCCGCGACAGCTGCTCGCGGGCGAAGGTCGACAGGCGGCGCAACCCCGCCGGGGCCGGCACGTGCAGCTGGCGGAGCAGCTCTCCGGTGGCGCGGCAGGCCGTGTCCACGTCCACGGAGCGCAGGTCGCGGGTCGGGTCGAGCGCCTCGAGCAGGAGGGCGCTCCTGCCCGGGTCAGCGGCCACCAGTCGCACGGCGCCGTGGCCGTCCCAGTGCCGCAGCACGAGCGGCTCGTCGCGCGACTCCACGTGCGGCCAGACCAGCTTGAGGGCCAGCCGCTCGCCGTCGCGGCTCACCGGTACGACGACGGCAGTCCATCCGGTGGCGCCCACCCCCAGCGGTTCCAGCCGCCAGTCGTCGAGGACCTCCGCGAGCAGCCGTGGCAGCCGCGCGGACCAGTCGGCGCCGGACGGGCCGCCGACCGCCCCGTCCTGCTCCGAGAAGCGGTGGACGAAGGCACGGAAGCGTTCGGGAACCAGCGGTGCGACGTCCTCGGGACGCGTCACGTGAGCCCGGGGAAGGCCGACAGCCGGACACCCCACTGCGACGCGAGGACCTCGGTGTCGGCCAGCCACTGGACGAGGGCGCCGAGGGGCCCGAGGTCGCCAGCGGTCGACCCCAGGTCCCTCGCGACGGACGCCCGCAGCTCGGTGAGCACCTGCACGGCCAGCCTGCGCGCCGTCGCGGCCGTCGTCACGGGGAAGGGCAGCGGATAGCCCAGGGCAGGAGGGCCGGCGGACGCCCCGGCCAGCGACTCCTGGTCCTGCGCGCGCGACTCCAGGGCAGCGAGCGTGGCCAGCGCCAAGGTGTGCTGGGCGCCGCTGGGGGACTGGGCGGCGACGACCTCGAAGGCGTACACGGCGGCGCGGGTGCTTTCGAGGTAGGAGGCCGCCAGGGAGGGTGCCGACCAGCTGGTCTCGGGCCACGTCGCGGGCGCGCCCAAGAGGGTGGCCGCGGCGGCGCGCTGGGCGAGCACACTTCCGACCAAGGGGATGGCCGGTGAGGGCACTCTCGCGAGCGAGGCGATCGCCGAAGGCCCGAGGTCGCTGGCCTCCTCGGCCCCCAGTCCCTTGGGGCCCTGGACTGGAGGGGCCGTGCTCGGGCTCGCCGAGCCGGTGGAGCTTCCCGAGCCGGTGGACGCCGTCGCTGTCGCTGTCGCCGTCGCGGTTGCCGTTGCGGTTGCCGATGGGCTGGGTGTGGCGCTGTCCAGCACCTTGCGGGGGACCCCCAGCCTCAGCAGCTCCGTCTCCAGCACCGACACCTGGCTGCGGTGCAGCGCGGCCAGCCGTGCGGGGACACCGGTCGCCGGTCCGCCCAGGGACCTGGCCCGGGTGGCGAGGTCCTCGCTGTGTCGCCACAGCGCCAGCAGGAACGCCTCGCTGGGTATGGGTGCCCGAGTGGGGATGAGCGGCACCCTGGGGGCGTCGTCCTCCAGCTGGATGCCGCAGGCCGCCAGCGAGGCTGCCGCCACTGTGCCGAGCCCCAGGGTGAGCACGCGGCGCCGGGTGGGGCACGGCGGCATACCGGCGTCGTCCTGGGGCATGGGCCGATCATGGCATGCCCGCAGGTGCGGGCATGCGGCCCACTCACGGCGCAGATAGAGTGACGAGTGCACGGCCACCAAACTTCAGAGAGGACGAGTCAGTGAGCGTCAAGGAACAGATTCGTCCCGCCGTCGAGGGGCCGCTGCGCGACCTCGGCCTGCTGGTCGAAGACGTCGCCGTGACCCCCGCAGGCAAGCGTCGTCTCGTCCGCCTCTGGATCGACCGCATCCTCGACGCGACCGGTGACACGACGACCACCACGCCGCCGCTCACCCTGGACGAGGTGGCCGACGCCACCCGAGCCGTGAGCGACGCCCTCGACGAGACCGGGGCGATGGGCGAGCAGCCCTACACCCTCGAGGTCGGTTCGCCGGGCGTCGACCGACCACTGACCGAGCCTCGCCACTTCCGGCGCAACGTCTCTCGGCTGGTCACCATCACCCCGCTGGAAGGCCCGGCCGTGACCGGCCGCATCACCGCTGCTGGTGAGACGGGTGTGACCCTTGAGGTCCCTGCGGTCAAGCAGGTGCCGGCCCAGTCCGTGGACGTGGCGTATGCCGACGTGTCCAGGGCCGTGGTGCAGGTCGAGTTCTCGAGGGCAGCCAGCGACGACGACGACAATTCTGAGGAGCACTGACATGGACATCGACCTGGCTGCACTGAGGGCGCTGGAGCGCGAGCGCGACATCTCCCTCGACATCCTCATCCCCGCGATCGAACAGGCCCTCCTGGTGGCCTACCACCGCACCGACGGTGCCTACCGCTCGGCTCGGGTCGAGCTCGACCGCAAGACCGGGCACGTCATCGTGTGGGCCAAGGAGGAGATCGAGCAGCCCGAGCGCGCGGAGTCGGACGCGGACTCGGAGTCCGACGCGCCACCAGCGCCGGTCGAGCGTCTCGTGCGGGAGTACGGCCCTGAGTTCGACGACACCCCGACCGGCTTCGGCCGGATCGCCGCGTCCACCGCCCGGCAGGTCATCGTGCAGCGGCTGCGCGACCTCGAGGACGACGCGATCATGGGTGACTTCAAGGGTCGCGAGGGCGACGTGGTCGCCGGCATCATCCAGCAGAGCCCCGACCCCCGGGTCGTGACGGTCGACTTCGGCACGGTCGAGGGCATCCTGCCCCTGGCCGAGCAGGTGCCGGGGGAGAAGTACGTCCACGGGGAGCGGCTGCGCTGCTTCGTCGTGTCCGTGCGGCGCGGGCCCAAGGGGCCCCAGATCGGACTCTCCCGCACCCACCCCAACCTGGTCCGCAAGCTGTTCGCCCTCGAGGTGCCCGAGATCGCCGACGGATCAGTCGAGATCGCCGCCCTGGCGCGTGAGGCCGGACACCGCACCAAGATCGCGGTGCACTCCAAGGTCGCGGGACTCAACGCCAAGGGCGCCTGCATCGGTCCGATGGGAGCTCGCGTCCGTGCCGTCATGACCGAGCTCCACGGGGAGAAGATCGACATCGTCGACTACTCCGAGGATGCCCGCACCTTCGTGGCGGCAGCCCTCTCGCCGTCGCGGGTCCAGTCGGTGCAGATCGTCGACCCCACCCTGCGTTCGGCGCGCGTCATCGTTCCCGACTACCAGCTGTCGCTGGCCATCGGCAAGGAGGGTCAGAACGCCCGCCTGGCCGCCAAGCTGACCGGCTGGCGGATCGACATCCGCCCCGACACCGCCCCCGTCGCAGCGTCGTCCGCAGGTGCGGATGACGCCTCCGATCGGCAGTAGGGGCTAGACTGGTGGTGACCGACCGGACTGGACTCCGGCCAGCGGCATCGCGCACGACCCTCCACACCTCGCACGGGCAACCGACCCGGACGTGTGTGGGATGCCGCCGGACGGATAGCTGGTCGGCACTCCTGCGAGTGGTCGCGGAGACGGATGAGACCGGAGCAGTCCGGCTGACTCCTGACCTGCGGCGTTGCCTGCCGGGGCGCGGCGCTTGGCTGCACCCCACCGGCGACTGTCTTGAGCAGGCCCTACGCCGCCGGGCGTTCGGTCGCGCGCTGCGTGTCAGCGCCGCGCCCGATCCGGCAGCGGTCACGGCATACGTCGAGGGCCTGGGCGAGGCCACGAGCACCTAGCCCTCATCCGAGGGAACCGTCCATCTCCATGGGAACCACACCGTCTCCATGGGCACCGGTTATGTCCATCGAACCGAGAATCGGGTTTGACGCTGATGAGCATTCGATGAGAACTCAGCAATGAGCTCCCCCCAGCCTTAACGACGGTCCGCGCCTGTCACCTGACACACGGACCAGGAACAGGAGAAACGTGGCCAAGGTCCGTGTAAGCGCGCTCGCCAAAGAGCTCGGCACCGACAGCAAGACGCTGATCGCCCACCTCAACAGCATTGGCGAGTACGTCAAGACCGCCAGTTCGACGATTGAGGCCCCCGTCGTCCGCAAGGCGACCGAGACATTCCCCGAGGACCTCAAGAAGGCTCCTGCCAAGAAGGCTGCAGCGAAGCCGGCCGGTCCGGCCGCTCCCGCTGCGCCTGCCGCCCCGGCGGCGCCAGCAGCGCCCGCTGCTGCTCCCGCGGCTCCGGCTCCTGCCGCGTCGGCTCCGGTCGCCCCGGCCCCGGCGCCCGCGTCCCCCGAGACGGTGTCGGCTCCCGCTGCCGCTGCACCGGCGAGCCCGGCTCCCGCCGCGCCTGCTGCTCCGGAGGCTCCCGCCGCCCGTGCCGACGTCCCGTCCTCGCGTGACGGTGACCAGGGTCCGGGTGCCCCCGCGTCCCCGCGTCCCGGCAGCACCCCGCGTCCGGCCGGCTCGGCCCCCGGCGCTCCCCGTCCCGGCGCACCGCGCCCGGGCAACAACCCGTTCGCGCCCAGCCAGGGCATGCGCACCGGTCGTGAGGGCGGTCCCCGCGAGGGCGCGCCCCGCGAGGGCGGCGCACCCCGTGAGGGTGGCGGCCGCGACAGCGCCCGTCCGGGCAACAACCCCTTCGCGCCCAGCCAGGGTATGCCGCGTCCCCAGAGCCGTCCCGGTGCCGCCGGTCCGCGCCCCGGAGGCACGGCAGGTCCCGGTGGACCCCGTCCGGCCGGTGCCCGCCCCAGCCCCGGCATGATGCCCGACCGCAGTGCGGTCGGCCGTCCTGGTGACCGTCCCGCCCGCGGTGGCGCACGTGGCCCCGGTGGCCCCGGCGGTGCCGGCGGCGGTCGTGGACCCGGTGGTCCCGGAGGCCCTGGTGGCCCCGGCGGTGGCGGCGGTTTCGCCGGTCGCCCCGGTGGCGGTGGCTTCCGTGGTGGCGCCGGTCGCGGCTCGACCGCAGGTGCCTTCGGGCGCGGCGGTGGCCGTCCCGTGCGTGGCCGCAAGTCCAAGCGCGCGAAGCGCCAGGAGTTCGAGCAGATGCAGGCGCCGTCACTCGGTGGCGTCACCGTCCCCCGTGGCAACGGCACGACCCTCATCCGGGTGCGTCGCGGCTCGTCGCTGAGCGACTTCGCCGACAAGATCAACGCCAACCCCGGTGCCCTCGTGACGGTGCTCTTCCACCTCGGCGAGATGGCCACGGCCACCCAGTCGCTGGACGAGGACACCTTCAAGCTGCTCGGTGCCGAGCTCGGCTACAACATCGAGGTCGTCTCCCCCGAAGAGGAGGAGAAGGAGCTCTTCGACGCCTTCAACATCGACCTGGAGACGGGTATCGAGGGTGAGGACGACGAGGACCTGCAGGCCCGTCCGCCGGTCGTGACCGTCATGGGTCACGTCGACCACGGAAAGACCCGCCTGCTCGACGCGATCCGCAACGAGGACGTCGCCGGTGGCGAGTCCGGTGGCATCACCCAGCACATCGGTGCCTACCAGGTGCACAAGCTGCACGAGGGCGTCGACCGTCCGATCACCTTCATCGACACCCCGGGTCACGAGGCGTTCACCGCCATGCGTGCCCGTGGCGCCAAGGTGACCGACATCGCGATCCTCGTGGTCGCGGCCGACGACGGCGTCATGCCGCAGACCATCGAGGCGCTCAACCACGCCCAGGCTGCGGACGTGCCGATCGTCGTGGCGGTCAACAAGATCGACGTCGAGGGTGCCAACCCGGCCAAGGTGCGCCAGCAGCTGACCGAGTACAACCTCGTCGCCGAGGAGTACGGCGGCGAGACGATGTTCGTCGACGTGTCGGCCAAGGCCGGGCAGAACATCGACGCCCTCCTCGAGGCCGTCCTGCTCACCGCCGACGCCGCGCTCGACCTGCGCGCCAACGCCGACCGCGACGCCCGCGGTGTCGCGATCGAGGCCAACCTCGACCGTGGCCGTGGCGCCMCGGCCACGGTGCTGGTCCAGGCCGGCACCCTGCACGTCGGGGACGCCATCGTCACCGGGTCGGCCTACGGCCGCGTTCGCGCGATGCTCGACGAGCACGGCAACAACCTCACCGAAGCGGGTCCCTCCCGTCCGGTGCAGGTGCTCGGTCTGTCCTCGGTCCCGCGCGCCGGTGACACCTTCGTGGTGGCTCCGGACGACCGCACGGCCCGCCAGATCGCCGAGCGCCGCGAAGCCGCGGACCGTCAGGCCTCGCTGGCCAAGGCCCGCAAGCGCATCTCGCTCGAGGACCTCACCGAGGCCCTCGCAGCAGGCAAGGTCGAAACCCTCAACCTCATCCTCAAGGGTGACGTGTCCGGTTCCGTCGAAGCCCTCGAGGACGCGCTGCTCCAGATCGACGTGGGCGACGAGGTCGACCTGCGCATCATCGACCGCGGTGTCGGCGCGATCACGATGAACAACATCAACCTGGCCATGGCGTCCAGCGCGGTGATCATCGGGTTCAACGTCCGCGCCGAGGGCCAGAACGCCGACTACGCCGAGCGCGAGGGCGTCGAGATCCGCTACTACTCGGTGATCTACCAGGCCATCGAGGAGATCGAGGCGGCTCTCAAGGGCATGCTCAAGCCGGAGTTCGAGGAGGTGGAGCTCGGCACCGCCGAGATCCGCGAGATCTTCCGCTCCAGCAAGTTCGGCAACATCGCCGGTTCCATCGTGCGCAGCGGCGAGATCAAGCGCGGCACCCGGGCCCGGATCACCCGAAACGGTGTGGTGGTCTCCGAGAACGTCGAGATCGCCGGACTGCGCCGGTTCAAGGATGACGTCACCGAGGTCCGCGAGGGCTTCGAGTGCGGCATCAACCTGGGGTCCTACAACGACCTCCAGCTCGGCGACCTCATCGCCACGTACGAAATGCGCGAGAAGCCCCGCGCCTGACGTAGGTCGGATGAGCCGGGGGCGACCATTGGTCGCCCCCGGCTTCGCCTGAGAGCCTGATCCGCACCACGTGATCGTCAAACCCAGGCTCACCAACACCTGCTCCACCACAGACATGAGCACCAAGGAGTCCTCGCATGGCTGACGCCGGACGCGCCCGCAAGATCGCCGACCGCATCAAGACGCTCATCGCCGCGAACGTCGTGTCGATCGTCAAGGACCCCGACCTGGGTTTCATCACCATCACCGACGTCCGGGTGACCGGCGACCTCCAGCACGCCTCGGTCTTCTACACCGTGTTCGGTGACGAGCTCCAGCGCGACAAGACGGCCGCCCTGCTCGAGAAGAACAAGGGTCGACTGCGGTCGTTCGTCGGCCAGCAGATCCAGATCCGGCTCACTCCCAGCCTGGACTTCTTCGCCGACGCGATCCCGGAGACCGCGGCGCACATGGAGGACCTGCTGCGCGAGGCCAAGGAGCGCGACGAGGCGGTGGCCGCTGCTGCGGCCGGGGCGACCTACGCCGGCGACGCCGACCCCTACCGCAAGCCCGAACCCGACGAGGACGATGCCGAGGCCGACTCCGACGCCGACTCTGCAGGCGTCGAGGGCTCTCCCACCGACGGCACCCGGGACAACGGCGCGGATGCCCGCGCCTGACGGCCTGCTCGTCGTCGACAAACCGTCCGGCTGGACCAGCCACGACGTGGTCGGCCGGACTCGTCGGCTGTGCGCCACGCGCAAGGTCGGCCATGCCGGGACCCTTGACCCGATGGCGACCGGCGTGCTGGTGCTCGGCATCGGAAGGGCCACCCGGCTGCTGACCTTCCTGGTCGGCTGCGACAAGGACTACACCGCCACCATTCGGCTGGGCCAGACCACCATCACCGACGACGCCGAGGGGGAGGTCACCTCCTCCGCGGCCGCAGACGGCGTCACCACGGGACAGCTCGAGGCGGCGGCGCGGCAGCTGACCGGTGACATCCAGCAGGTGCCCAGCTCGGTCTCCGCCATCAAGGTCAAGGGGGAGCGCTCCTACCACCGGGTCCGCGCGGGCGAGGACGTCGACCTGCCCCCGCGTCCGGTGACGGTCAGCCGGTTCGACCTCCTGGCCACCCGCCCGGGTGACGTGGACGGCATACCCGTGCTCGACGTGGACGTCGAGGTGACGGTGAGCTCCGGCACCTACGTCCGGGCGCTCGCCCGCGACCTAGGCGCCGCGCTCGGCGTCGGGGGCCACCTGACCGCGCTGCGCCGCACGCGGGTCGGCGCCTTCACGCTCGACCAGGCGCACGACCTGGAGGCGCTCGGTGCCGTCGGGGACCCCGAGCAGATCCCGGTCACCCCGCTCGCCGACGCCGCTCGCGCGCAGTTCACCGTGCGCGAGCTCACCGCCGCGGAGACCACCGCGGTGGGCTACGGCCAGCGGGTCGACTCCGCTCAGGAGGGGCGCACCGAGCCGGTCGCGGCCTTCGCGCCGGACGGCCGTCTGGTCGCGATGCTCGACGAGACCGGTCGCCAGGCGAGGGCGCACGTCGTGTTTGCCCCGGCTGGTTCGTAGAGTGTCCTCCGTGCACCGCTGGACCGATCCCGCCCAGACCCCCGAGGGCCTGCGCCCCTGCGTCGCCACCTTCGGCAACTTCGACGGTGTCCACCTCGGCCACCGAGCAGTGCTGGCCCGGCTGGTCGCCGAGGCGAGCGAGCGTGGCCTGCCCAGCGTCGCCGTCACCTTCGACCCGCACCCTGCGGCGATCTTCCACCCCGACACCCTGGAGCTGATCGCGCCCGGGCGGGTGCGCGACGAGCTGCTCGAGACCACCGGCATCGACGGCCTGCTCGTGCTCGACTTCACGCGGGAGTTCGCCCAGCAGACGGCCGAGGAGTTCATCGTCCGCACCTTCGTCGAGACGCTCGGCGTCAGCGCGATCGTCGTGGGCGAGGACGCCCGCGGGTTCGGACGGGGCTACACCGGCGACGTCTCCACCCTCGCTGCGCTGGGGGAGGAGCACGGCTTCGACGTGGTCGTCCTCGACGACCTCGGCAACGGCGAGCGCTGGTCGTCCTCCGCGGTCCGGCGCCACCTCGCCGCCGGCGAGGTGGGAGCCGCCGCCGCGATCCTCGGACGGCCGCACGGCATGACCGGCACCGTCGTCCATGGCGCCCACCGCGGGCGCGAGCTGGGCTACCCGACCGCCAACCTGGCGCCCGACTCGCTCGGAGTGGTCCCCGCGGACGGGGTGTATGCCGGGTGGCTCACCCGGGTGGCCAAGCCCGCCGACGACCCCGAGCGGACCCTGCCGGCAGCGATCTCGGTGGGGACCAACCCGACCTTCGACGGGACCGTGCGGACCGTGGAGGCCTACGTCCTCGACCGGACCGACCTCGACCTCTACGACGAGGAGGTCACCGTCGAGTTCGTCGAACACATCCGACCCACCCTGCGCTTCGACTCCATCGACGAACTGCTCGAGGCCATGGCCGGGGACATCGAGACGTGCCGACAGGTCCTGGCCTCGATCGTCCCGTCCTGACGAGCAGGTCCCGCACCGGCGGGACCTGGGCCAGGGCGAGTGGCGGCGCGGCGCTGTGGAACCGAAGTGACTGGGGACTGGTCGTCGCAGCCCTCGGGCTCTCGCTGATCGGTGCGCTGCTCGTGTGGTCGGCGACCCGGCACCAGGCCGGGTCGGCCTACCTCGTGCGGCACCTGTTAAACACGGCCCTCGGAGTGGCGCTGGCCGCGGCGGTGACCAGGACCGGGTACCAGCTGCTCCGGGCCGTGGCGCCGCTGCTCTACCTCGCGTCGGTCGCCGGGCTCGTGCTGGTGCTCACCCCGGTCGGGTCGACGATCAACGGGTCACACTCGTGGATCCAGCTGCCCGGCGGGTTCTCGGTCCAGCCGTCGGAGTTCGCCAAGGTCGCCCTGTGCCTGGGCCTGGCGATCCTCCTGGGGGAGCGGATCGACCGCCAGGCCCAGCCAGACAGTCGTGACCTGCTCCTCGCCGTGCTCGTGGTGGCCCTCCCGATCGGGCTGGTCATGCTCCAGCCGGACCTCGGGTCGGCCCTTGTCCTCGGCGCGCTCGGGTTCGGCGTGATCGCGGTCGCGGGCACACCCAAGCGCTACCTCGCGGCTGCGAGCGCCCTCGTGGCGGCGGGGGTCGTCGTGGCCCTCACCACACCCGTCCTGAGCGACTACCAGCGGGATCGGCTGACGGCCTTCGCCGACCCGCGGGCGGACCCACAGGGGATCGGCTACCAGACCCGTCAGGTGCGCATCGCGATCGGCTCCGGGGGCTGGCAGGGTCAGGGGCTGTTCGAAGGGCGGCAGACCCAGGGCGGGTTCATCCCCTACCAGCAGACCGACTTCGTGTTCTCCGTGGCAGGGGAGGAGCTCGGCTTCCTCGGCGCGGCGGGCCTGCTGCTGCTCCTGGGGTTCGTGGTGCTGCGCGCCGTGCTCGTCGCCGCACGGGTCCAGGACGCCTTCGGTCGGCTGATGGCATCCGGTGTGGCCGCCTGGTTCCTGTTCCAGGTCTTCGAGAACGTCGGCATGAACCTCGGGATCACGCCCGTCACGGGACTGCCCCTTCCGTTCCTGTCCTACGGCGGGTCCTCGATGTTCGCGTGCTGGCTGGCGGTCGGACTGGTCAACAACGCCCACCTGGCCTCACAGCGGCGCTGAACCACCCGGCATACCGAGGCGACGAGACCACAGCGCAAGAAGCGTGACGCTGTGACGGTCCTCACGCGCAACGTCCAACTGTTTGGCCACAATCGCGCTCGAACACCCCCGTTGGCCCCTCGTGCATGGCACTATCCCGGGAACCCCCTGTCACCCCCGTGTCACCACCCTGTGACCCCCTGTCACCCACTGTGACCACCATTCGCCCCCTGTCACCGAGCCGAGGACGGTCAATGTCGACTCAAGCACCGCACGCCACCTCCACGAAAGCCGCCTCCAGCAACGAGCGCGTCAACACCGCCGTCCTGGAGCAACGCCCCGCCACCGTGGCCCACCTGTTTCGTGACCGGGTCGCCAAGACGCCGCAGAGCGAGGCGTTCCGGTTCGCCGAGGACGACTCCTGGTCGTCGGTGACGTGGAGCCAGGTGCGCGAGCGCGCCTACCGGCTCGCGGCCGGCCTGATCGCCCTGGGCGTCCGGCCCGAGGACCGGGTGGCCATCGCCTCGTCGACACGCTACGAGTGGGCGCTGGCCGACCTCGCCGTGATGTGCGCCGGCGGTGCCACCACGACGATCTACCCGACGACGATCGCCCCTGACGTCGCCTACATCCTGTCCAACTCGGGCAGTGTGGTCGTGTTCGCCGAGGACGACGACCAGGTCGCCAAGCTGTGGGAGCGCCGGATCGACCTGCCGGACATCGTCCGCGTCGTGACCATCGACGGCACCGCCGACGGTGACTGGGTGATCAGCCTCGACGACCTCGAGCAGATGGGCGCCGAGCTGCTCGCCACGAACTCCTCGGCCGTCGACGACCGCATCGACGCCCTCACCAAGGACCAGCTCGCCACCATCATCTACACGTCGGGCACGACGGGCCGTCCGAAGGGCGTCCGACTCAGCCACGACGCGTGGACCTACGAGGCCGCCGCCACCGACTCGATCGGCATCCTTGGCCCCGATGACCTGCAGTACCTCTGGCTGCCACTGGCGCACGTCTTCGGCAAGGTGCTGCTGACCCTGCCCCTGCAGATGGGCTTCCCGACGGCCATCGACGGCCGTGTCGACAAGATCGTCGACAACCTCGCGGTCGTCCAGCCGACCTTCATGGGTGCCGCACCGCGCATCTTCGAGAAGGCCTACGGCCGGATCACGACGACGGTCGCCAACGAGGGCGGCGTGAAGGCCAAGCTGTTCGCCTGGGCCACCGGCGTCGGGGCCAAGGCCGCCGAGGTGCGCGCGCGTGGCGAGGAGCCCTCGGGTCTGCTCGCCCGGCAGCACGCCGTCGCCGACAAGCTCGTGCTGCACAAGGTGCGGGCCCGTTTCGGCGGCCGGATCCGGTTCTTCATCTCCGGTTCGGCGGCGCTCAACAAGGACATCGCGACCTGGTTCGACTCGGTCGGCCTGGTCATCCTCGAGGGCTACGGCCTCACCGAGACCAGCGCGGCGTCCTTCGTCAACCGGCCGGCCACCAACGTGATCGGCACCGTCGGCTGGGCCTTCCCCGGCACCGAGGTAAAGATCGCCGAGGACGGCGAGGTCCTGCTGCGCGGTCCCGGCGTGATGGAGGGCTACCACAACAAGCCCGAGGAAACGGCCGAGACCAAGGACGCAGACGGGTGGTTGCACACCGGTGACATCGGCACCCTGGACGACAACGGGTACCTCAAGATCACCGACCGCAAGAAGGACTTCTTCAAGACGTCGGGCGGCAAGTACGTCGGTCCCTCGCTCATCGAGTCGACCTTCAAGGGCCTGTGCCCCTACGTCAGCCAGTTCATGGTCTATGGGTCCAACCACAACTTCGTGACGGCCCTGGTCACCCTCGACGCCGACGCGATCAACGAGTGGGCCGGCCTGCACGGCGTCACCGGCGACTACCGCGCCATCGTCACCTCCCCGGAGGTGCGCGACATGGTGCAGATGTACGTCGACAACCTCAACGTCAACCTCAACCGCTGGGAGCAGATCAAGAAGTTCACGATCCTCGACCACGACCTCACCATCGAGGACGGTGACCTCACGCCCAGCCTCAAGCTGCGCCGCAAGGCCGTCAGCGAGAAGTACCAGACCACGCTCGACGCGCTCTACACGAGCCAGTAGGCCGCGCGAGCCGGGCTAGCCAGCAGGACCCGGAGCGGCAGGTCCACGAGGCGGGTCGGCGACGAGGGGCACGAAGCGGTACCACCCGTGCTCCTCGACCGCCGGCCCGTTCTCGCGTGCCACCACCCGCAGCATCCGCCCCGCCACGGGGATGACGAGCACTCCGTGCGGTGCGAGCTGCCCGACGAGCTCGGAGGGCAGGGCCGGCGCCTGCGCCGACACGAGGATGCGGTCAAAGGGTCCGTATGCCGCGTGGCCCAGCTGGCCGGGCACCGCCGCCTCGACGTGCGCCCACGGCATACCCCTCGACGCGAGGTTCGTCGCGCCGAAGGCCGCCAGGTCGGGAACCCGCTCCACGCCGGTCACCCGGCCCGCCGGTCCGGTGAGGTGGGCGAGCAGCGCCGTGGACCAGCCCGACCCGGAGCCGACGTCGAGGACGCGGTCACCGGGCTGGACGTCGAGCAGCTCCAGCATCTGCCGGACGGTGGTCGGTTGGCTGTTGGTCTGGCCGTGACCGATCGGGAGCGGCGCGTCGCGCTCGCTGTGGCGTCGTTGGGCGGGCGGCAGGAACGCCAGGCGGGGCACCGCCTGCATCGCCGCAGCCACTCGTTCGGCCGTGCTCGGCACCATCCCAGTATCGCCGGACGGGTCGTTCAGCGCCCAGCGGGCCGGGTCCTGACGGCCGTCCCTCCCAGCCAACCCCCAGCCGGGACGCAGCCCCCTCACATCGGCCGCGCGCACGCTGGGGTTCGTGCCCTGCGGTGGGGCCGGGTCGGAGGTCTGTGGCATGCCCCTGCTGGGTTGGCCCCTGCTGGTCACGCTGGGTCTGGCGACGGTCCTCGCGACCGTCCTGGCGCTCGTGCTGTGGTCCCGCGTTCGCGGCCCTGCCCCTGTGCGTGTGGGGCAGCGGCTCGCACTGGTCGTGGCGGGTCAGCTCGCGGCGGTGCTGCTGGTCGCGGCTGCCCTCAACGACTACGGGTACTTCTACGGGTCGTGGTCGGAGTTGCTGGGCACGTCGGCCTCAGCCGCTGCGGCGGTCCACGCCGGGGTCAACCCACCGGCGAGGCGCCATGGCGCTCTGCCGGTCGCGGCCACCCGCGACGCCTCCCTCGCGAGTGTCGACTCCTGGTCGACGCCGGCGCAGTGGGCCACGCGGGGCCGGGTGGAGGCCCTCATCCTGTCGGGCGCGCACAGCGGCCTGTCCGAACCTGCCGCCGTGTACCTGCCGCCGCAGTACTTCCAGAGGGCGTACGCGCGGACCGTGTTCCCCGGGGTCGAGGTGTTCACCGGCTATCCGGGCACCACGATGGCATTGGTCTCGAGGATGAAGTACCCGGACGTGCTGCTGTCGCAGATCGACGCGCACCGTGCGCTGCCCATGGTCCTGGTCATGATGCGTCCGACCGTGGTGCCGCCGCGCGACACCGAGTGCAGCGACGTCCCGGCCGGACCCCAGACCCTGACCTACTTCGGTGAGGACGTCCCGAGGGCCGTGTCCCAGAGCCTGCGGGTCGCTCCGGTCGGCTGGGGGGCCATGGGCGACTCCACGGGTGGCTACTGCGCTGCCAAGCTCCTGCTCACCCACTCCTCGGTCTTCACGGCCGGGGTGTCCCTCTCCGGCTACTACCACACGCTCCGCGACGGGACGACCGGTGACCTCTGGGGTGGTTCGCCGGTGCTGCGCGACCTCAACGACCCGGAATGGCTGGTGCGTCACGAGCCGGAACCCCCTGTCTCGCTCTTGGCGACGATCGGGTCCGGCGAGATCGGTGGCACCGGGATCCGCGACACCCGCCGGTTCGTCGCCCTCGTGCACGCCCCCATGTCCGTGACGACGGTCGTCGTCCCCGGCGGCGGACACAACTTCGCCACGTGGTCGGCCCTGATGCCGCAGGCCCTCGACTTCCTGTCCGCCCACCTCGCCGCCTGACCATCCGGCCCAATCGTCCTCAGGGTGGTGTGGAGGCCAGGAGGGCACGGGCGATCACCTGGTGGCCGGCGGCGTTCGGGTGGTCACCGTCGGAGGACAGCAGCGAGGTGGGGTTGCGGTTGCCGTCGGTGCTGAGGAACGGCGCATAGAGGTCCACGCACGTGTCACCGAAGGTCCGCGCCGTCGCGCAGATCGCTCGGTTGGCTGTCACGGTCACGCGGTCGCTCCAGTCGGCGAAGCCCGGCCCGCGCTGCCGGTCGGCGACGTCACCGTCCTCGAACACGTTCCAGTACGTCGTCACCTCGACCCTCTGACCGGGGTGCCCCAGGACGCTGATCCGCGTGAGGTCTGCAGCGAGCCCGCGCGCCATGGCCGCCACCGCGGGCGTCAGGCACGGCGTTCCGCACCCGGTCTGCTCCCACCGGTCCTCGAGCGGCCCGAGGTCGTTGGCCCCGATGGTCACCACGACAAGGTCGCCGGAGGCCACCGACCTCGACGGTCCCGGGCGGGTCAGCTGGGTCGCCAGCGAGCCGGTCGTCAGCCCGGGTGTGCCGAGGTTCGTGGCAGTGGCAGCCCGTCCGTCCCGGGCGGCGAGCAGATCGGCCAACCGCTCCACGAACGGTGCGCAGGCGCAGTTGGACCCAGCCGTCACCGAGTCGCCGAGCCCGACCACGAGGAGCGGACCAGGGTCGGATGCGGTCGGGGCAGGGGAGGCCGAGGTTGGTGCGCTCGGCCGCTGGGAGCCGTGCGTCAGCCCTGGCGAGGAACGGGCAGGGGCAGGTGGCCAGGCCACGGCGAGCACTGCCGCGAGGGCAGCGGCGAGGGCAGCGGCGAGCACTGCGGCGCCCGCGACGACGACTGACGGCAGCAGGTGGCGAGGCACCGCGCGATGGTAGGAACCGTTGCTGGGAGAATTGTGGGAGGCTCGCTCGTTTCGGCGCCCGGCGGTGCCGCCGTTACCCTTGTCCCACCATGACCCAGACCTCCGGCACCTCCGTCTTCCCGCTGCTCGAGCCGTTGCTCGAGCAGGTCAGCAAGCCCATCCAGTACGTCGGGGGCGAGCTGAACTCCACGGTGAAGGACTGGAACTGCGGCGGTCACGGCCCGGACGGCCAGGAGCTGACCACCCGCTGGGCGCTGATGTACCCCGACGCCTACGAGGTCGGCGTCCCCAACCAGGGCGTCATGATCCTCTACGAAGTGCTCAACGAGCGGCCCGATGCCCTGGCGGAGCGGACCTACGCCGTCTGGCCGGACCTCGAGGCGCTGATGCGCGAGCACGCGGTGCCCCAGTTCACCGTCGACGCGCACCGGTCGGTGCGTGACTTCGACGTGCTCGGTCTGTCCTTCTCGACCGAGCTGGGCTACACCAACATGCTCACCGCGCTCGACCTCGCCGGCATCCCGCTGCACGCGGTCGACCGCACCGACGACGACCCGATCGTCGTGGCCGGCGGCCACGCCGCGTTCAACCCCGAGCCGGTCGCCGACTTCGTCGACGCCGCCATAGTGGGAGACGGTGAAGAGGCCGTGCTGGCGGTGACCCACCACATCGGTGCCTGGAAGGCGCAGGGTATGCCGGGTGGCCGGCGCGAGCTGCTGCTGCGCCTGGCGCGGACCGGCGGGGTCTACGTCCCGTCGCTCTACGACGTCACCTACCTGCCCGACGGGCGGATCCAACGGGTCGCGCCCAAGGCTGACGCCCACGGAGTGCCGTGGCGGGTGTCGAAGCACACCGTCATGGATCTCGACGCGTGGCCCTACCCCAAGCAGCCGCTGGTCCCGCTGGCCGAGTCCGTCCACGAGCGGATGTCGGTCGAGATCTTCCGTGGGTGCACCCGTGGTTGCCGGTTCTGCCAGGCAGGCATGATCACCCGCCCGGTGCGCGAGCGCTCCATCACCGGGATCGGCGAGATGGTCGAGCGGGGCCTGGCCGCAACGGGTTTCGAAGAGGTCGGGCTGCTGTCACTGTCCTCTGCCGACCACTCCGAGATCGCCGACATCGCCAAGGGTCTGGCCGACCGCTACGAAGGCACCCAGACCGGGCTGTCGCTGCCGTCGACCCGCGTCGACGCCTTCAACATCGACCTCGCGAACGAGCTCACCCGCAACGGCCGCCGCTCCGGGCTGACCTTCGCGCCCGAGGGCGGCAGCGAGCGCATCCGCAAGGTCATCAACAAGATGGTGTCCGAGGACGACCTCATCAACACCGTCGCCGCGGCCTACGGCGCGGGCTGGCGCCAGGTGAAGCTCTACTTCATGTGCGGCCTGCCCACCGAGACCGACGAGGACGTGCTCCAGATCGCCGAGCTGGCCAAGAAGGTCATCGAGACCGGCCGTCAGGTCTCGGGTCGCCGTGACATCCGGTGCACGGTGTCCATCGGTGGGTTCGTGCCCAAGCCGCACACACCGTTCCAGTGGTGCGCCCAGCTCGGCGACGAGGAGACCGACGCCCGGCTGGCCAAGCTGCGCGAGGCGATCAGGTCCGACCGCCGCTACGGCTCGTCGATCGGGTTCCGCTACCACGACGGCAAGCCCGGCATCGTCGAGGGACTGCTGTCCCGGGGCGACCGCCGGATCGGCCGGGTCATCGAGCAGGTCTGGCGCGACGGCGGACGGTTCGACGGCTGGAGCGAGCACTTCTCGTTCGACCGTTGGATGAGCGCGGCCGACACCGCGCTGGCCGACCTCCCCGTCGACGTCGCCTGGTACACCACGCGCGAGCGTGGCGAGACCGAAGTGCTCCCGTGGGACCACATCGACTCGGGGCTCGACAAGGAGTGGCTCTGGGCCGACTGGCAGGACGCCCTGGACGAGACCGAGGTCGACGACTGCCGCTGGACGCCGTGCTTCGACTGCGGGGTCTGCCCCCAGATGGGCACCGACATCGAGGTCGGCCCGACCGGCAAGACGCTGCTGCCCCTCACCGTCCTCGGCGCCGGACGCGAAGCGATGCTCGCAGGCTCGGGGAGCCCGGCGACCCACCAGCACTGAGCAGGCTGATGGCCCCTCGCGTCGTCGGGAGGGGCCATCAGTGTCTTTGTCCTCAGGGTCTCGAGTGGCTCAACCGCCCTGCGCGGTCGCACCACCGAGGAGGCCACAGGGGGGTCCGTCCTCGGGTCACTGACCCGTGATGGTCCCTCCGTTCGTGACCGTCAGGCTCGACGTCTCGTGGCAGCTCGCGGCGATGTCGCGCTGCCCGGGGTTGGTGCTGTCATAGCTGACTCGCCACGAGAACGAGCCGGTAGCAGTCTGCGCCGGGGCGTTGCCTGACAGGACGGTCTGCGGCGAGGCGCCGGAGACTGCCTTGGTCGTCGAGAAGGCGTTGGCGCCGGTGCAGGTGCCGTTGGTGAAGAACTCGAACGAGACCGTGCCGACCATGGCGCCGCCAGCGGTCGCGGACACGGTCACCGAGTCGCTCGGCACCCAGGTCTGCGCACTGGTCAGCGACGACGGCACTGTCGTCACGACGACGTCCTCGTTGGTGTCGTCGCACGCGGTGTTGTGGGACGTCGCGTTGTTGTTCGGCAGGTTCCCGCTGTAGGAAGCCACCCAGTGGTAAGTGCCCGCCGCCGTCGGGGCGAACTGCGGTGCCGGGGTCCCGTACGACCCGTTCCCGGAGACGGTCACGGCGGTGGAGGTGTAGGCCACCGTGGTGCAGTTGTCCGGACCGAAGAGGGTGAACGTGATCGAGCCGCCCGCAGCCGCTCCGCCGGTGCCGGTCAGGTTGATGACCGGGTTGGCCGGCTGGGTGGCCAGGCCGCTCAGCGTGGCGCTGTCACTGACGGAGCCACCGAGGACGACGTCGTCGCTGGCCGAGGTGGCCAGATCGGGCGTCACCGGGTTGACGGTGAAGCACTCACTCGCGCGGGAGTCGCTCGAGCCGGGAATCCCGTTGGCGGAGTCACCGCTCCACGCGGCCCTCCAGCAGTACCGGCCTACCGAGGTCACGTAGGCAATCGGCGACAGGACGGTCGCGGGGTAGGCCGCGCCGCTCAGGTTGGTCGAGCCGACCGAGGTTCCACCGGTCGTGCAGAGCCCGGGGGAGTCGACCTTGCAGAGGTTGAACGCGACCGAACCCGCCGGGGTGGCGGTGCCGCCCACGAGGTCAACCACGGCCGAGTCCTTCACGGACACGACACCGGTACCGATGGACAGGCCACCGGCCGGGATGTCACCGCCGGCGCCGGTCTTCGGCGTCGTGACGGTGGTGGAGGTGCAGTTGGTGATGGGCGGCGCGTTCTTGAGGATGGTGTCCTTGTAGTCGGCCGTGTCGGAGTTGCCCGTCACCGTGCTCGGGATGGTGTTGGCGAACGTCTTGCAGGCGGTGCTGCCGCCGAAGATGGTCGCGGTCAGGTCGACCGCTGCTTCGCCGCGGAACCCGTCGGCGCTGTACTCCGCCTGGGACACGGTGGAGTTGAGCTGGGTCGGGGCGCCAAGGGTCAGGTTGGGCGCGGTGCCGGACCAGATGCGCAGGAAGAGGTCCTTGCTGCCACCCTGCTGGTCCCACAGGATCATGAAGTCGCCGGCCTTGCGGTTGGCCCACGGGTTGCAGCTGGCGATGAGCTGGGCGTCGGTGGCGGTGTCGTAGGCACACGCGGCGGGAGCAGCGTTCTGCATGAACTCGTAGGCGATGAAACCGCTGCCGCTGTTGGCGTCGCGCTCCCAGGCGAAGTAGAGCCAGTCGTGGTTGGGAGCGGCGGTGTCACGCTCGGTGTCGAGCCAGGCACGGCGCAGGTCGACCTGCCCGTTGGGGTTGGTCGTGTCCAGCATCGGGACGGCCGCGCCGTGGATGACGCCGATCTTCGTGACGTTGGAGTTCTTGGGACCGAGCTCCTTGACGTTGCCGAAGCCGTCTGCGAGCTCGGTGGTGTTGGCATCCGGAACGTTACCGTCGATGTTGAACGGGCCGTCCGCGGCGTAGGCCACCTGCGGTACGGCCACCGCACCGGCGACGACCAGTCCCGCGATGGCCAGTGCGGCCTTCAGCCGCGACCTTCGGGTCATCCTGCTTCCGCCCCCTGCGACGGTCATGCGTTGCGTCATGACTTCTCCCATTTCAGATCCAGCCGGCCCGGGTTGGGGCCGGGTAGGGCATCGCGCCGGCGGTGGGGGCCGCGGCTCCGTCGTCGGGGAGCTCCCGCCAGAGAGAGGGGGATCGAGGACGGTGGGGTCGTCGGGCACGGGTCGTCGGGTGCCGGTCTCCCACGCTAGGAATGAAGTCCTCCGGGCGTGACCCCCATATGGCGCAGGATCAACGGTTCCAATGCCACGTAGCGCGCCAAAACGCCTTCCAGACAGGCATCTGCAGCCCACCGCCTCCCGAGGAACTCATCCGAAAGCCCTGACATTTGTCATCGGGACGGGACGAGGTTGCGTTGTCGAATGAGGACGCTCCACCTGGGGGTTGCCGAGACCCGGCTGCCCCGGGCCACTCGTCCCGGAGGTCTGATGTCACGAATGTCGAGAACCGCCTGCGCCGCACTGGGCGCAGCCGCACTGGTCACTGCCGCGTCGGCCGGCTCCGCCCTGGCCGCCACGTCCGGGCCCCACGCCCTGCCGGGCAGCGTCCCGTCCTGGGCGGTCGCGAAGAACCGCGCCGCCAGCAGCGACGCCACCCAGCAGGTCACCTTCCGCGTCTACCTCAACTACCGCGGTGGTGACGCGGCCGCGGCATACGCCAGCTCGGTCTCGACTCCCGGGAGCGCCAACTACAAGAAGTTCCTCACCCCGGCGCAGTTCCGCGCCCAGTTCTCGCCCGCGCAGGCCGACGTGAACAGCGTCTCGGCGTGGCTGAAGAGCCAGGGCTTCACGATCGGCAGCACTCCCGACAATCGCAAGTACGTCGAGGCCACTGGCACCCTCGCGCAGGCGGCCGCCGCGTTCGACACCTCTTTCGCGGAGTACCGCACCGAGGGCAAGACCGTGCGTGGCAACGCCTCGGCGCTCAAGGTCCCGGCCACCCTCACCGCGGTCGAGGGCGTCGTCGGGCTCGACGAGTCGCAGACCCTGGCCCACCAGGACAAGGTCACTCCCGGACCGGCGCTGTTCCGCAACGCCGAGCCGACCAGCGCCTACTGGGGCGAGAAGACCGTCCAGAACACCCCCACTCCGGACGGCACCGCCCTGCCGGCCTCCCCGAGCGCCTTCGCCCCCAAGGGGTATGCCGGGGCGCAGCTCCAGGGGCTCTACGGCATGACCGGGGCGATCGGCTCCGGCAACGACGGCCGCGGAGTCACCGTCGGCATCATCGACGCCTACGCGTCGCCGACGATCCTCCAGGACGCCAACACCTACTCGGCCGCCCACGGGCTGCCCTCCCTGAACGGGCACTTCAGCCAGGTCGTGGCACCGGGCACCTACAACCGCCCCGAGAACCCCAGGCAGGACCCGCAGGGCTGGGCCGGTGAGGAGACCCTCGACGTCGAGGCGGTCCACACGATGGCCCCGGGAGCCGACATCACCTACATCGGCGCCCCGAACAACTACCGCGACCTGGACGCGATCATGAACAAGGTCGTCGACAACCACCTCGCCGACATCGTGACCAACTCCTACGGCTACGGCGGCGAGGCCCTCCCGGCCGGCACCATCAAGCCGTCGCTGGACACCCAGATCCAGGCGGCCGCGCAGGGCATGACGCTGTTCTTCTCCTCGGGAGACAGCGGCGACGAGACGGGCGGAGTGGCCGGCGCCACCCCCAGCCCGGACTGGCCGGCCTCGAGCCCGTACGTCACGGCGGTCGGCGGTACCAGCGCCGGCGTGTCCCAGGCCAACGGTCGCGTCTTCGAGCTCGGCTGGGAGACCGCCAAGGGCACGCTCAACAAGTCCACCACGACGTGGAACGCCCCGGCGTTCCTCTACGGCAGCGGCGGCGGCACCTCGCGGCTGTTCGCCCAGCCGTCCTACCAGGCGAGTGTGGTCCCTGCGGCCATCTCGCAGACCTACGGCGGCGGCGCGATGCGCTCGGTGCCCGACGTCGCGGCCCTCGGAGACCCCAACACCGGCATGCTCGTCGGGGAGACCCAGACCTTCCCGGACGGGTCGCAGCAGTACTCCGAGTACCGCATCGGCGGCACCTCGCTCGCCTCGCCGCTCTACGCGGGCATGTTCGCCCTGGCCCAGCAGAAGGCGGGCCACGCGTTCGGTCTCGCCAACCCGGTGCTCTACGGAGCCCGCAGCACCAGCATCGACATCACCAAGACCGACCTCTCGGCCTACCGGGGTGACGTGCGTTCCGACTACGTCAACGGCGTCGACGCCGCCGACGGCTACGTCTACAGCGCTCGCTACTTCGACCGTGATGACGCCCTGACCATCCACGTCCGCCCCGGGTACGACGACGTCACCGGCGTCGGCGTCCCCAACGGACAGGCGTGGTTGAACGCGGTCGCTTCCTCCTGACCGCGCGCGCCGGCGGGTGGGTCCCCTTCACCCCCTCGTCGGCGCCACCCCCTGGCTCCTCGTGCGGAGAGGGTCAGGGTATGCCGCCCGCTCACCCAGGCTCAGCGCCTCAGGTGGGCGGGCGGCGTACGTTCTGCACGAGGGAGGGTGGTCGGCGAGCCGGTCAGCTCATCGCCATCCCGCCGGTTGGGGCGCTGGAGAACCACGGGGAGTGCAGGTCGAGGTAGCGCATGTCCCGCACCTGGGCCATCTCGTCCTCGAACTCGCGACGACGGTCTTCGGGCATCTCCATCTTCTCGCCGACGCGAGCCTCCTCCTCGCTCCGGAACGCGATGGTCTCGGTGAAGAAGCCGTCCTCGTCGATCGCAATGGTGCCGCCGATGATCTCGGGTCGCTGCTCCTGGAGCATGTCCATCGGCTTGTCCATGAAGCGCCGGAAGCGCTCGGGGTCGCTGAGCCGGCCCTGCATGACCTGCACGAAGCCGGCGTCGTCCGAGCCGCCGTTCAGGAACATCTGGGCGTTGTCGCAGTCGTGGAACATGACGTCACCGTCGAAGCACTCCTGCATCTTGCTGAACCACTCGCCCTGCTCGGGCCTGGTGGAGTTCCGGGCAGCGGCCTCCCGGCTCTCGAACCGGACCACGCCCACGAACTCGTTGTCGTCCGTCATGCCGTAGGTCCCCCCGAGCCAGCCCTCGGCCGTCGGTCCCAGCTGCTCTCGCCACTCGTCGGTCAGCCGGTGCATTCGGTCCGCGTCCCGACACTTTCCCTGGATGATCTGGATGAACACCTCAAACCCTCCGCTCTCTGCAGGGGCCGCTTCCCACTGAAGTGGTCCACCTGACGAAGTTACGCCGGCGGTGCGGTCGCGTCACCAGACATACCGGGCCGTGCGCCGAGCGGTCAGGCGAACAGTGCCCCGACGACCTCGCGGAAGGTCACGGTGTGCAGGTCGACGTCCGCCGGGCTCGTCTCGGGGCACATCAGGGCCATGTTGTGGAACGGCGTCATGAGGATGCCGCGGTTGCACATGGCGAGGTGGAGGTAGGCATCGAGCACGTCGTCGGCGGCCGCAGCGGACTCCTCCCCGCTGCGGGGTGCGGGACGCGCGAAGCGGTACTCCGCGCGGGCGCCGAGCTGGCTGATCGACCAGGGGACGTCGAACTCGTCCAGCGTGGCTTGGACCCCCGCCGTGAAAGCCGTCGCCAGCGCCGTCATATGGGTGAACGCGTCCTGCGTCAGCACTTCATCGAGCGTGGCGCGCATCGCCGCGGTCGAGAGCGCGTTGCCGGCCAGGGTGCCGCCGACGCCCCCCACGTCGACGATGTCGGCGTCCCCGGCATCGGTGTGGCGGGTGATCGCGTCAGCGACCTCGCGGGAGATCCCGTAGGCGCCGCAGGGGATGCCGCCGCCGATCGACTTGCCGATGACGAAGATGTCCGGCTCCAGCGCCCACTCGCGGGTCGCGCCACCCCACCCGGCCGAGAAGGTGTGCGTTTCGTCGATCATCAGCAGGGCGCCGTGGCGGGTGGCGAGCTCGCGCAGCCCGGCCAGGAACCCCTCGTCGGGGAGCACGATCCCGATGTTGGTCAGGGCGGGCTCGGTGAGGATCGCGGCGACGTCGCCGTGCGCCAGTGCCGCCTCGACCGACGCCAGGTCGTTCCACGTCGCGACCCGGGTGGTGAGGTCGAGGTCGACCGGGGGAGCGACGTTGCCGGGGCGGCTCTGCGCCTTGCCCTCGGGGCCCGGCAGCGCGAACGCCTCGTCCACGGAGCCGTGGTAGCAGTACGCGAACACCAGCACCTTGGGCCGGCCGGTGGCCAGCCGTGCCAGCCGGATCGCCCAGCGGTTGGCGTCGGTCGCGGACAGCGTGAAGCTCCACAACGGCATACCGAAACGTCGCTCCAGCTCGGCGCCCACCCACTGGGCGTCCGCGGTCGGGAGCATCGTCGTGATCCCGCCGAGGTCGCCGGCGCGGCGCTGCACGGCGGCGACCGTGGCGGCAGGGGAGTGGCCGGCCATCGCGCCGGTGTCGCCGAGGGCGAAGTCGACGTAGGTGTGGCCGTCCACGTCGGTGACCCTGTTGCCGGTGGCGCGGTCGAGGTAGAGCGGGAAGCCGCCGGACCACATGTTCATCCACGTCATCGGCACGCGGCCGAAGAGGTTGCCGGCTTCCTCGAAGAGGGCGCGGCTGCGGGGGTGACTATCGGTGTATGCCGCCTGCTCACGGTCCAGGAGGAAGGTGAGCCGGGCGCGGTCGATGGAGGGCATGGGCCCACGCTAGGACCGGGGGGAGGCCGGTCGCAGGCGAGTGCGGATTCCGTTGCGGCCGCTGGTCAGTGCTGCGTCAGCCCTTGACGTAGGAGAGCTTCTCGCAGATCAGTCCGTCCCGGAACCGGACGACGTCCACCCCACGGACGTGGCCCGGTGCCCCCTCGGAGTCGGTCCAGCCGTAGGACCACCGGAACAGTGCCCGGTCGCCTGCGACGACCTGCTCCTCGGTCGTGAAGAGCGGGTCCGTGGTCTCGGCGAACATCTGGGTCCACACGGCGCGCACGGCATCGGCTCCCTCGTGGCGGACACCGTCCGGCGCCGGCCCCGTGGCCTCGAACACGCAGTCGGGCGTCATCTCGAGCAGGGCAGCGTCCATGTCGCCGTTCCCGAAGGCGCGCAGGAAGCGTGCGGCGCAGGCATGGTTGGGGCCCCATTCGGAGTCGCGACCGAACGTGGCGAGCAGGTCAGCCTGGGAGCCGCCGTGGGAGATGGCCCGCGGCGCCACCGCTCCGGCGCCCCGGTAGGCCTCCTCGCGACCGGCGAACCAGCCGGCCACGCCCGCCACCAGCGTTGGGTCGAGCCGCCGGTCCGTCCCCGTCGCCGCCGACAGGTCCCAGGAGTGGATGAGGTGGTCCGCGGCCAGCTGCCAGACGTACTCCGCCACGTCGGTGTCACCGAAGGACAGGGGCACCGTGCCACCCCGGGGCAGCCGTTCGGCGACGGACGTGGTGGCCGCCTTCGCCGCGTCGATCGACCGGCCGACCGGCTCGTCACCGAGCAGGTCGCCGTCCAGGCTGGAGCCCACCTCCTCGATGGTGCTGCCCTCCAGGAGGGCAGCGGTCCACAGGTCCTCCGACGTGATGTGGTTGACCAGGTCGCGCACGCTCCACTCGCTGCAGGGCGTGGGGGAGTCCCACTGGTCGTCGCGCACTGCGACGACGACGTCGGCCCAGCGCTCGACCGTACGGTGGTACAGGGTGTTGAGGTCCATCAGATCGCTCCACTCTCCAGTGCCGTTCGGGTGGTCTGTACCCACCAGTCGAGGTCCGTCCTCTCCCGGGCCCGGATCGCCGGGTCCGGGTGCTCGACCGCGTCGAGCGCCTTGTTCCAGCCCAGCCAGACCATGGCCGACAGCAGCCCGAGGTGCATGGTCCGGTCATCGCACGCCGAGCCGGCCGCCGCGCGGTACCAGCCGATCAGGTCCTCCCTCGTCGCGTCGACGACCGAGGAACACCCGGCGACGAACCTGGCGACGTCGAGGGCCCCGGGTCCCTGCGTCGCCATCGCCCAGTCCAGGAGGACGAGGTCATCGCCCTCGAACGCCATGTTGACCGAGGCGAGGTCACCGTGGACCAACGTCGACGGCGAGCGGTGCAGGGCGGTGACGAGCGGCGCGGGATCGTCGAGCAGGCCGAGCACGGGGCCGGCGACATCGGCCGGGACGGCGTCCGCGAACAGCTCCCACCCGCGCAGTGCCAGCCGCAGGAGCTCGACCTCGTCGACCTGCGCCTGCCGGATGCGGCGCGGCGTGAACAGCGTCACGACGAGGTCGAGCGGTGCCAGGCCCGGCGGTGCCTGGCCGAGGAAGGCGCGGTGGAGGGAGGCGACCGCGGCTATCGTCCGTGCGGCCTGGTCGGCCGAGAGCCGGTCGTCCCACGTCAGGACGTGGTCCCCCAAATCCCGCAGCACCAGGACGGTGCTGTCACCCTCGACCCAACCATCCACCACGGCGTGCCCGACGCCCGGTGGCAGCCGGTCGAACGCGCCGTCGCGCCACAGGACGTACTCCCTGGACGGCCCACCGCCGGTCAGAGCCAGGGTCACGTCGTGCCGGGGGTCGACCCGCTTGACCACGAGGGCACGCCCGTCTCGGAGCCGGACCCGCTCGAGTCCCGCTCCGGACTTGCCCACGTGGTCCAGGACCACCGTGCGTTCCACGACGTCGCGCAGGACGTCGCCCGCTGCCACCAGACCACCGTGGCACGGTCCGCAGTGGCCCACCATGGCCCGATGGAGCCAGACGCGGGAAGGTGCCTAGGCTTGGCCCATGGCCAGGCAGCGCGTTCCCGAAGGACCCCCACCCGCCCTGGCTGTGCAGAAGCTGCGGATCAGGTACGCCAAGAGGGGTCGGCTGCGGTTCTCCTCCACCCGGGACTTCCAGCGCGCTCTCGAGCGTGCCCTGCGACGGGCGGGGGTGCCGATGGCGTTCTCAGCCGGCTTCCACCCGCACCCGAAGATCAGCTACGCGAACGCCGCCCCCACCGGGACGGCCAGCGAGGCCGAGTACTTCGAGATCTCGGTCACCGAGCGGGTCGACCCCGAGTCGGTGCGACGGGCCCTGGACGAGGCGCTACCCGAGGGGCTGGACGTGCTCGAGGTGGTCGAAGCGGCGCCCGGTGCGCTCGCCGACCGGCTGCAGGGCAGCGACTGGGTGATGGACTTCCCGGGGCTCACCGCCGATCAGCTCCAGCGGGCCGCCGACCAGCTCCTCGCGCTCGACCGGGTCGAGGTCACCCGGACCTTCAAGACCGGCCCGAAGACGTTCGACGTGAGATCGGCCGTCGTGTCGATGACCACCGAACCGTCGCAGCGGCCCGACTGTGCGATACTTCGGGTGGTTGTACGGCACACCACACCGGCCGTACGCCCCGACGACGTCCTGACCGCGCTGCGAGCAGCCACGGAGCTCACGCCACCGACACCACCCCTGGTGACCCGACTGGCGCAAGGCCCGCTGCGACCCGCAACCGCTGGGGTGGCTGATCCACTGGCTGCCGACAAGGACGACGACGGCGCCTGACTTGGTGCCGCGCGACCTGCGCGAGCCTCGACGGGCGTAGCCCACCCGACTTCCGTGTCGACGGCATCCCGCCACCGACACGACGCAACACCGCGCACCACGTGGCCGATGGGAGAGTCCTTCCGGATTCTCGGTGTGGCCTTCGCCCGTGGGTGACGGAAGGGCGCCACGGATGGCCTCCAACGAAGACCTGTTCAACTCGAACCCCTCAGAAGGTTCGGACACCTCCACGCACGAGCCTGCGGGCGACGACGGGGTGAGCACCCCGGCACCGGCCCGCAAGCGGGCCCGACGGGCGACCAAGAAGGCGTCCGCCCCGGCACCTGTCGAGTCCACCGACACCGGTTCCGCTGCTGTGGCGCAGGACGTCCTCGCCCTGGACGCCGCCCTCGGCTCCCCCGAGACGGATGCCGACGCCCTGAGCGACGCGCCGGTCGCGGCGAAGAAGACCGCCAAGGCGGCTGCGAAGAAGACTGCCAAGAAGGCCACCGCCAAGAAGGCGGCTCCCAAGAAGGCCGCCAAGGCCGCCGCCGACGCGACCACCGTTGCCGACGCGACCACCGCTGCCGACCAGACCACCGCTGCCGACCAGACCACCGCTGCCGACCAGACCAACGCCGACACCGAGCCTGCGGCACCGGCACGGGCCTCGAGGACCCGGTCCCGTCGGGCGACGCGCGCCACGGCCGAGCCCGTGCTGCAGGAGACCATCGACGAGGCCATCGAGGCTCCCGAGGAAGAAACCCCCGAGGACGAAACGCCTGAGGACGACGCGGCGCAGGACGAGGCCGCAGCGACTGCCGCTGCCGTGCCGAGCTTCGGCGTGGTGTTCCAGGCGCCCGACCCCGCGGCCGCCCGGCCGACGCGCCGCCGCGCGGCCMCCAAGGCCGCGGGACCGCCGCAGGTCGCCGAGGCCCTCCCTGCCGCCGAGGCCGACAGGGAAGGCGCAGACCAGACCGACGGTGCAGACGAGGCCGTCGAGGTGCAGGAGGCTCCCGCACCGCGCCGCCGCCGTGGCCGTGGAGCCCGGCAGCAGGCCGGCGCCCAGGGTGACGCAACCGCTCGGGACGGCGGCGATGCTGCCGACCGCACCGAGGACACCGCGCAGGCCGACCAGGGTGAGGACGGCCAGAACGAAGACGGCCAGGCAGGCGACGACGCCGAGGGTGGTTCCGAAGGCGGTCGCCGTCGGCGCCGCCGTGGCGGCAAGGGCCGCGGCCGCGGCCGCGGTCAGGCGGACTCCGACGCGGGCGCCAGCTCCGACGAGGACGACGACTCGTCGTCCGAGGGCCCTGACTCCGACGCGACCGAGGACCAGGGCGGTGACGGCGACGCGTCGTCGAGCCGTCGTCGCCGTCGCCGTCGCCGCAGCGGTTCCTCGGCCGAGGGGGACGACCCGCCCGGCACCGTGACCCGCGTGCGTGAGTCGCGCCGCGACGAGCCGCAGAGCGTGAAGGGCTCCACCCGCCTCGAGGCCAAGAAGCAGCGTCGCCGCGAGGGCCGCGAAGCCGGACGTCGTCGCACGATCATCACCGAGGCCGAGTTCCTCGCCCGTCGCGAGAGCGTCGAGCGCGTGATGGTTGTCCGCGAGCGCGAGGGCCGCACCCAGATCGGTGTGCTCGAGGACAACGTCCTGGTCGAGCACTACGTGTCGCGCGAGACCAACGTGTCGATGGCGGGCAACGTCTACCTCGGCCGGGTCCAGAACGTGCTCCCGTCCATGGAGGCCGCCTTCGTCGACATCGGCAAGGGCCGCAACGCCGTGTTGTACGCCGGTGAGGTCAACTGGGACGCCGCAGGCCTGGAGAACAACCAGCCCAAGCGCATCGAGAACGCCCTCAAGTCCGGTGACACCGTCCTCGTGCAGGTCACCAAGGACCCCATCGGTCACAAGGGCGCCAGGCTCACCAGCCAGATCTCGCTCCCGGGCCGCTACCTCGTCTACGTGCCCGAGGGCTCGATGACCGGCATCTCCCGCAAGCTCCCCGACACCGAGCGCAGCCGCCTCAAGGGCATCCTCAAGGAGGTCGTGCCGGACAGCGCCGGCGTCATCGTGCGCACTGCTGCCGAGGGGGCGAGCGAGGAGGAGCTGCGCGCCGACGTCGAGCGCCTCACCAAGACGTGGGACAAGATCAAGGGCAAGGCCGACTCCAAGGGCAAGGCCAAGGGCGGGTCCCCGTCCCTCGTCCACGGCGAGCCGGACCTCACCGTCCGGGTCATCCGCGACGTCTTCAACGAGGACTTCACCTCCCTCGTGGTCGCCGGCGACCAGGCCTACGGCGAGATCAGCGACTACCTCGGCGATGTCGCCCCCGACCTCGCGGAGCGGCTCCAGAAGTGGACCTCCGAGGAGGACCTGTTCACCCACTACCGCGTCGACGAGCAGATCGCCAAGGCCATGGACCGCAAGGTCTGGCTGCCCTCGGGTGGCTCCCTGGTGATCGACCGCACCGAGGCGATGACGGTCGTCGACGTCAACACCGGCAAGTTCGTCGGCTCGGGCGGCAACCTCGAGGAGACCGTCACCAAGAACAACATCGAGGCGGCTGAGGAGATCGTCCGCCAGCTCCGGCTGCGCGACATCGGCGGCATCATCGTCATCGACTTCATCGACATGGTCCTGGAGAGCAACCGCGACCTCGTGGTGCGCCGACTGCTGGAGTGCCTGGGCCGCGACCGGACCAAGCACCAGGTCGCCGAGGTGACCTCGCTCGGCCTGGTCCAGATGACCCGCAAACGCGTCGGGTCGGGCCTCATCGAGGTCTTCTCCGAGAACTGCGAGCACTGCGGTGGCCGCGGCATCATCGTCCACGCCGACCCGGTCGACAGGTCGTCCGGTGGCGATGGTCGTGACAGCCGTGACAGCCGTGATGGCCGTGACAGCCGTGACAGCGGTGGTGGCAGCCAGGGTGGGGCCGGCTCGAGCGGCCAGAACTCCCGCAGCGGCCGCGGCCGTCGCGGACGGTCCGGTTCCCCGGCCCCCGAGGCAGAGGTTGCGCCGCAGCCGGTCCACACCGGGCCGACCCCCGCCCAGATCGCCGCAGCTGCCCACGCGGCGGCCCTGAAGTCCGCTGACCACCACCACCACGACGACGACCACGACCACGACGACCACGACGAGGTCGGGCAGGACGCCCCGGTCGTCGAGGTGCACGAGGACATCGAGCAGGAGCAGCCCGACCAGCCTGGTCAGGAGACCGCTCCCGAAGCTTTCCCTGAGCCTGCTGCCGAGGTCGCCCCCGAGGTCGCCCCCGAGACGCTGACGGCGCCCGAGCCGGTCCGCGAGCTCGCTCCCGAGCCGGTGGCCCTGGCCCCGAAGCGACGCAAGCGCGGCCGCGTCGTGGCCCCGGCAGGCCCACCGCGCGCCGGCGCCGGCGACGCCGACGGCGAGCCCGCCGCGGAGGCGACGGCAGAGCAGGCCTGAGCCGTGCGGCATACCGGCGGATGACCCGTCGGTGTGCCGCACGACCGCCGGTTTGGTCGGCAAGGCCCCTAGCCGGTAATCTTCATCCTTGGTGCGCCCACCATCCGGCGTCCGCGGCTGAGTTGAATCACAGCGCGGGTAGCTGCTGGCTGGTCAGACAGAGAGCGCGTGCCTTCCGAAGTAGAAAAGAGTTCCACGTGTACGCGATTGTTCGCGCTGGTGGTCGCCAGGAGAAGGTTTCCGTGGGCGACGTCCTCATCATCGACAAGGTCAGCGGCAAGGCTGGCGACAGCATCGACCTGACCCCCTTGCTCGTCGTCGACGGCTCGACCGTGACCAGCGACGCTGCCAAGCTCGCCAAGGTCAGCGTCAAGGCTGAGGTCGTCAAGGCCGCCAAGGGCCCCAAGATCACGATCATGAAGTACAAGAACAAGACCGGCTACCGCAAGCGTCAGGGCCACCGTCAGCACCTGACCCAGGTCAAGATCACCTCGATCGACGCCTGAGTTTCGGACCAGAACAAGACATAGGCAGGTACTGACATGGCACACAAGAAGGGTGCGTCCTCGACCCGTAACGGTCGCGACTCGAACGCACAGTTCCTCGGCGTCAAGCGCTTCGGCGGCCAGCTCGTGAACGCGGGCGAGATCCTCGTCCGCCAGCGTGGCACGCACTTCCACCCCGGTGACGGCGTCGGCCGTGGCGGCGACGACACGCTGTTCGCGCTCGTCGCGGGCAACGTCCAGTTCGGCACGAAGCGTCGGCGCAAGGTCGTCAACATGGCCCGACACGGGCCCGCCCCCTCCGCACGTCTTTACCTAGAATTCCCTTACAGACCAGAGGAGCCCCCATGACCACGTTCGTCGACCGCGTCGTGCTGCACGTCGCTGCCGGCGACGGCGGACACGGAGTGGCTTCCGTCAAGCGCGAGAAGTTCAAGCCGCTCGGAGGCCCGGACGGTGGCAACGGCGGGCGTGGCGGCAACGTCATCCTGCGCGTCGACCCGAACGCCACCACGCTGCTGGACTACCACCACCACCCCCACCGCAAGGCGACCAACGGCAAGCCCGGCGCCGGTGACGAGCGCAACGGCGCCGACGGTGGCGACCTGGTGCTGCCCGTCCCTGAGGGCACGGTCGTCAAGGACGGTTCCGGGGAGGTGCTGATGGACCTCGTCGGGCTCGACGGTGAGTTCATCGCTGCCAAGGGTGGTCGCGGTGGGCTCGGCAACAAGGCCCTGTCGTCGGCCCGTCGCAAGGCGCCCGGCTTCGCGCTGCTCGGCGAGCCCGGCGACGCCCTCGACATCGTGCTCGAGCTCAAGTCGCTTGCTGACGTCGCGCTGATCGGGTTCCCCTCCGCAGGGAAGTCCTCGCTCGTGTCGGTGCTGTCCGCCGCGCGTCCCAAGATTGCCGACTACCCGTTCACCACGTTGGTGCCCAACCTCGGCGTGGTCCAGGCCGGTGACGCCCGGTTCACCATCGCGGACGTCCCCGGGCTGATCCCCGGCGCCAGCGAGGGCAAGGGGCTGGGGCTGGAGTTCCTGCGCCACGTCGAGCGGTGCTCGGTCCTCGTGCACGTCATCGACTGCGCGACCCTCGAGCCCGGCCGCGACCCGATGACCGACCTCGACGTCATCGAGAGCGAGCTCGCCCAGTACGTGATCGATGCCACCCTGGGTGGCCGCCCGCTGGCCGAGCGCACCCGCATGGTGGTGCTCAACAAGTCCGACGTCCCCGATGCGAACGAGCTCGCCGAGATGGTCAAGCCCGACCTCGAGGCGCGCGGCATCGAGGTGTTCGTCGTGTCCGCCGTCGCCCACACCGGACTCCGCGAGCTGACCTTCGCCATGGCTCGTCAGGTCAAGGCGGCCCGGGCCGAGATCGAGGCCGCCGCAGCGGCGACCCCGCAGCGCATCGTGATCCGGCCCAAGTCGGTTGACGACACCGGCTTCAAGGTCATCCGTGAGAACACTCCGGACGGCGAGGTCTTCCGCATCGACGGTGAGCGGCCCACCCGCTGGGTCCGCCAGACCGACTTCTCCAACGACGAGGCCGTCGGCTACCTCGCCGACCGGCTCGGGCGGGCCGGCGTCGAGCAGGCGCTGTTCGCCGCAGGGGCGGTGGCCGGAGCCACCGTGCTCATCGGCCCGAAGGACGCCGCGGTCGTCTTCGACTGGGAGCCCACCCTCGTGGCGGGCGCCGAGATGCTCGGCGCCCGGGGCACCGACCTGCGCCTCGAGCCCGAGGCCCGGCCCACCCGCGACGACAAACGCGCGGACTACGCCGACCGTCGGGCGGCCAAGACCGCTGCCCGCGCCGAGCTCGCCGCCGAGCGTCGGGCCGGTCACTGGGCCACTGCGAAGGACGAGGACACCGAGGAATGAGCGCGGCTGACCGCCGGGGCGAGGTGGCGCGCGCCCGGCGCCTCGTGGTCAAGGTCGGTTCGTCGAGCCTGACCGACGTCGGGGGAGGAGCCCTCGACGAAGGGCGGCTCATCGCCCTGGTCGACGTCCTCGCCAAGCGGCGCCACGCCGGGCAACAGGTCGTGCTGGTGTCCTCGGGTGCCATCGCGGCAGGGATCGCCCCGCTCGGGTTGACCAAGCGTCCGTGGGACCTCGCGACGCAGCAGGCGGCAGCCAGCGTGGGGCAGGGAGCCCTCGTCGCGGCATACCAGCGGGCCTTTGGTGCCCACGGGCTCACGGTCGGGCAGGTGCTCCTCACGGCCGACGACATGACCCGGCGGTCGCACTACACGAACGCCCGCCGCACCCTCGACCGGTTGCTCGAGCTCGGCATCGTGCCCATCGTCAACGAGAACGACACCGTGGCCACCCACGAGATCCGGTTCGGGGACAACGACCGGCTCGCCTCCCTGGTGGCGCACCTCGTGCACGCCGACGGTCTCGTGCTGCTCACCGACGTGGACGCGCTCTATGACGGGCCGCCCAGCCGTCCGGGCAGCCAGCGGGTGCCGACCGTGGTCGGTGGTGCGGGTCTGGACGCGATCACGATCGGTGGCACCGGTTCGAGCGTCGGCAGCGGCGGTATGGTCACCAAGGTCGAGGCGGCCTCCATCGCGAACGCGGCGGGGATCACCACCGTGCTCACCAGCGCAGCGCAGGTCGAGCAGGCCCTCGCCGGCGACGACGTCGGCACGGTTTTCGTGCCGACCGGCTCGCGTCGAACCTCCCGCAAGCTGTGGCTGGCCCATGCCACGACGCCGATGGGCCGGCTCCTGCTCGACCCCGGCGCGGTGCGTGCGGTCACCGAGCGGCGCACCTCGCTGCTGCCCGCCGGGATCACCGGGGTCGAGGGCACCTTCTCCGACGGTGATCCCGTCGACCTGTGCGCACCCGAGGGACGCGTGGTCGGTCGTGGCCTGGTCAACTACAGCTCGGCAGAGCTGCCCGGCATGCTCGGGCGCTCGACCCGCGACCTCGCCAAGGAGCTCGGGCCCGAGTACGAGCGTGAGGTCGTCCACCGCGACGACCTCGTGATCCTGTAGGCGGCTGCGCCTGCGCTTGTCCGTCAGCGGAGCCGGGTGACCTCGAACTGCATCCGCGGCGCGGCGATGGTCTCTTGCGACTGGACCAGCTGGAGCTCGCGATCGCCGGAGTCGAAGGTGTTCTGGAGCAGGTCGAACACGCTGCTCGACGTCCGGGCCAGGGCCACCGCCGGGTCGCCCGTCGAGAGCAGGTGGGCGGTGAACAGGGCGGCCGTGACGTCGCCGGAACCGTTGGCCTTCATGGCCAGTCGCGGCGTCTGCACGATCCACGCGCCGTCGTCGGTGACGGCCAGCATCTCGATGGTGTCGGCTGGGGCGTCGGGACGCTCGACGCTCGTGACCAGCACGGTCGCCGGGCCCAGGTCCCGCGCGAGCTCGACGGAGGCCAGCGTCTCCTCGATGGTCCGCGGCTGCGTGCCGGTGAGGTAGCCCAGCTCGAACTGGTTGGGCGTGATGAGGTCGGCAGCCGGCACCACGCGCTCGCGCAGCAGGACAGGAATCGCGGGGTGGACGAAGCAGCCGCTCTTGGCATTGCCCATCACCGGGTCGCAGGCGTAGATCGCGAGGGGGTTGGCCGCCTTGACCCGCGCCACGGCGTCGAGGATCACGTCCCCGATGTCCTCGCCGCCCTGGTAGCCGGACAGCACCGCGTCGACCCCCGGGAAGGCGCCGCGCTCCTCCACACCTCGCAGGACCGCGCGGACGTCGTCGGCGGGCAGCAAGGGCCCGCGCCACTCGCCGTAACCGGTGTGGTTCGAGAAGTGCACCGTGTGGACGGGCCAGACCTCGACCCCGAGCCGTTGGAGCGGGAAGACGGCGGCGCTGTTGCCGACGTGGCCGTACGCGACGGAGGACTGGATCGACAGGATGCTCACGCCAGCATTCAACCAGCGAGCCGCGCGGGGCAGGGTGGGGAGGCTATGCATTGCCCCAGACGTCTGGGGCAGTGCATAGCGTCGTCGAAAGCGTCCCACCCGGCTTGCTGGACGGGCGCGTGGCTGGCGTGGCCACGCGGCATACCCTTGGGGTATGGCTGAGATCGACCAAGCCGCCGTCGCGCAGGTCGCGACCGCGGCCCGCGCCGCTCGCGCGGCCTCCCGCAGGCTGGCGCTGCTCTCGCGCGCTGACAAGGACGCCGCGCTGCACGCGCTCGCGGACGCCCTCGACGCCGCCACCGACCAGGTCGTGGCCGCCAACGCCGAGGACCTCGAGCGCGGCCGCAGTTCGGGTATGCCGCAGGGCTTGCTGGACCGCCTGGCCCTCGACCCGCAGCGGGTCGCCGCCGTGGCCCAGGCGCTGCGTGACGTGGCCGCCCTGCCCGACCCGGTGGGGGAGGTGGTCCGGGGCTCGACCCTGGCCAACGGTCTGCAGATCCGCCAGGTGCGGGTGCCGATGGGGGTCGTCGGCATGGTCTACGAGGCGCGACCCAACGTGACCGTCGACGCGGCGGGGCTGGGCCTGAAGTCCGGGAACGCCGTCATCCTCCGGGGTGGTTCGGCCGCAGAGTCCACGAACCGGGCGCTGGTCGACGTGATGCGGGCTGGCCTCGAGGCGCGCGGACTCCCGGCCGACGCCATCACCCTGCTCGAGGGCGGGCGCGACGCCGTGCGGGCGCTGCTCACCGCCCGGGGACTGGTCGACCTGATCATCCCGCGCGGCGGTGCCGGACTGATCCAGACCGTCGTGACCGAGTCGACCGTGCCGGTGATCGAGACCGGGGTGGGCATCGTCCACGTCTATGTCGATGCCGCGGCCGACCTCGCCAAGGCCCTGGCCATCACCGTCAACGCCAAGACCCACCGACCGAGCGTCTGCAACGCGGCCGAGTCGTTGCTGGTCCACCAGGCGGTCGCGGCGGACTTCCTGCCCAAGGTGCTGGCCGAGCTCTCGGGTGCCGGCGTGGTCCTGCACACCGACGACGCCTCAGGCGCGGCGGCCGATGCTGCCGGGGTTGCCCACCAGGCCGCCACGGAGGAGGACTACGGCACCGAGTACCTCGCACTGGAGATGAGCGTCCGCGTGGTCCCCGACCTGGACGCGGCCATGGACCACATCCGGACCTACGGGTCGGGGCACACCGAGGCGATCGTGACCGAGGACCGCGCGGCCGCCCGACGCTTCACCAGCGAGGTCGACGCCGCTGCCGTCATGGTCAACGCGTCAACCCGGTTCACCGACGGGGGAGAGTTCGGTTTCGGCGCGGAGATCGGGATCTCCACCCAGAAGCTGCACGCCCGCGGGCCGATGGCCCTGCCTGAGCTCACCACGACCAAGTGGATCGTCGAGGGCGACGGACAGGTACGCGCCTAGGAACGGCGTGCGGCCGAGGGTGCGGGTGCGGGTGCGGGTGCGGGTGCGGGTGCGGTTCTGGCGGACCCGTCTGCGGGCGGAAGGGGCTCGTCGGCAGGGGTGACGGGTCCGGTGAGCGAGTCGTAGGCGACGAAGTAGGTCGGCCTGGCCTGCAGCTGGGCATACATGCGCCCGACGTACTCGCCGAGGATTCCCAGACACAGCAGCTGCACGGCACCGACCCCGGCGACGGCGACGGCGATGGACGTCCACCCGGGGAGCGTGCGGCCCAGGGCGCTGCCGACCAGGGCGTAGCCGAGCAGGCCGAACGCCCCGAGTCCACCGAGCAGCCCCAACCAGGTGGCAGCCCGCAGGGGAGCGGTGGAGAACCCGGTGACACTGTCGAGGGAGAGCCGGATCATGGTGGAGAGCGGGTACTTCGACCGGCCGGCTGCGCGCTCGCCACGACGGTAGGTCACCGAGGTCGACGGGAACCCGAGGGTCGGTACGACGAACCGCAGCACCCGGTGGTGCTCCGGGAGTGAGTTGATCGCGTCGACGGTGGCTCGGGACATGAGCCGGTAGTCACCTGCATCGACCTGGGCGTGGGTGCCCGAGAGGAGTCGGATGAGGCGGTAGAAGGCCCGGGCGCTGAGGCGCTTGAACGGCGAGTCGCTGGACCGGTCCGACCGCACGCCGTAGACGACGTCTGCTCGCTGGGCACGCGCCTGGGCAAGCATCTGGGGGATGACCTCTGGCGGGTCCTGCAGGTCGGCGTCGAGAGTCACGACGTAGGCGCCACGGGCGCTCGCCAGCCCCGCGGAGATGGCCGCCTGGTGGCCGGCGTTGGCGCGCAGCCGCACGATGCGCAGCTCGGGCCAGTCGCGCCGCATGCGCAGCAGCACCGCCGGTGACAGGTCATCGCTCCCGTCGTCGACCGTGACGACCTCGTACGTCGTGCCGAGCCCGTCGGCGACCGGCCGGAGGCGGGCTGCGAACAGGGGCAGCACGGCCTCCTCGTTGTACACGGGGACGACGATGCTGAGCTCGGGGGCCATGAGGACAGGTTACGTGCCTGGCCACCGGCACCGGAGCGCTCGCGGCGGGGCTCCCCCGAAAGGGTGAGGGCCCCTCGAAGTATGAGTTCGAGGGGCCCTCGGTGGAGATCCTCCCGGCCGCTGGCAGAGCCGGCTGCTGGGTGGATCCCCGGGTGCGGGTGCTGTCGTCACCGAGGTGACGACTCTCCCCACGGGTGCGGGTCCCCACGCCACCGAAGCGGCGTGGCTTCCCACGGTGCGGGTGCTGCCGTCACCGAGGTGACGACTCTCCCCACGGGGTGGTGCAGTTCCTTGGCCGGCGAACCGGCCACGACCCTGCCCCTGTCGATCGCCCACGTCCTCCGGCGAACCGGACGTTGTGGCCACTGCGACGATGGCGCCCTGCCTGCTCCGGCGAACCGGTGCAACCACGGCGATGCGATCTGGTCAACGGGCCCGGCATTCCTCCGCGGCGTCGCCCGCGGACCTGTCAGCCCGAAGGCTTCGAGGACCTCGTCCGAGCGAACCCGGTCGAGGCGGTCGTCCGTTATCCGGTTGACCTGTGCTCCTGTCTCACGGCCGTCCGGGTCTCCCCGTTTCGACCCTCCGACCGGAGCGCGTGAGAGATTTCTATTCGCCGCATCCATTGCGCCGCAATAGGTTTCGCGAAACTTTTTTCGTCCACCGGTTTCCCACACCGTTGTCCACACCCGGCCGTGCTCGCAAGGGATGTTGTGCACACCCCTGTGCACAACATCCGTGGACAGATCCCTGATGGATCCCTGACGGATCCGTGACAGATCTGCGAGAGATCCCCGATAGTTCCGCCACGGATCGGCGGAGAGCGTGCGCCTGCGAGGCAAGGGCGGCGATGGTCACGGCCGTTGCCCCGGTGGCGGGTACGCTGAGGCCCATGTCGTTGTCTCTGTCGCCTGTGTCCCTGCCGAACCTGGTCGTCGTCGCCGAGGAGCACACTCGCGAGCTGCCGATGTCCCCCTATGCGTTCGGGGTCATCGCGTTCGTCTCGTTCCTCGCCCTCCTGGGCGTCCTGTGGGCCTTCCGCGGCACGGCCCAGAAGCACGCCGTCGGCCACGCCACGCACGGCAGTGGCCACCAGCACGACAGCCACGGGGCGCACACCGACCACCAGGGCAGCCACCACTGACCATGCGCCTCGGAGTGATGGGCGGGACGTTCGACCCGATCCATCACGGCCACCTGGTGGCCGCCTCCGAAGTCCAGACCCGGTTCGGGCTCGATGAGGTCGTCTTCGTCCCCACCGGCCAGCCCTGGCAGAAGGACGAGCGCGAGGTCAGCGCGCCGGAGCACCGCTACCTCATGACGGTGGTGGCGACAGCGTCCAACCCGCGCTTCACGGTGAGCCGGGTCGACATCGACCGCCCCGGCCCCACCTACACGATCGACACCCTGCGCGACCTGCACCGCGAGCGGCCCGATGCCGAGCTGTTCTTCATCACCGGCGCCGACGCGCTGGCCCAGATCCTGTCCTGGAAGGACGCCGACGAGCTGTTCGACCTCGCCCACTTCGTCGGGGTCACCCGGCCGGGCTACGTCCTGTCGGAGTCCGGCCTCCCCGCCGACCGGGTGACCTTGCAAGAGGTGCCCGCCATGGCGATCAGCTCCACCGACTGTCGAGCGCGCGTCGAGCGCGCCGAACCCGTCTGGTACCTCGTGCCCGACGGCGTCGTCCAGTACGTCAACAAATACCGCCTGTATGCCGCCGGCTCACCTGCCGGCGCACCGGCACGAACGTAGGAGAGCAGTGCCCGCCACCGAACGATCCCTTGACCTGGCCATGACGGCCGCCAAAGCTGCCGACGACAAGCTGGCCACCACCGTGGCCGGCATCGACGTCAGCGAACAGCTCGCCCTGACCGACGTGTTCGTCATCGTCTCGGCGAGCACCGACCGACAGGTCGGCGCCATCGTCGACGAGGTCGAGGACCAGCTCCGCGAGAAGGGCGCCAAGCCGATCCGCCGCGAGGGGGAGCGGGACGGCCGATGGGTGCTGCTCGACTTCGGCGACATCGTCGTCCACGTCCAGCACGACGAGGAGCGCGAGTTCTACGAGCTCGAGCGGCTCTGGAAGGACTGCCCCGAGATCGACCTCGGCGTGCCCAAGCGCCGGGACGCATGAGCGGCGAGGCCTCGGCCTCGACCGCCCCGACCACGTCTGGTCGTCGCCGCATCATCGTGCTGAGGCACGGCCAGACCGACGACAACGCTCGGGGCGTCTGGCAGGGACAGGTCGACAGCGACCTGTCCTCACTCGGCCACGAACAGGCGCGGGCAGCGGCCGGTGCGCTCGCGGCATACGCGCCCTCCGTGGTCGTTGCCTCCGACCTGAAGAGGGCGGCGGAGACCGGCGCGGAGGTCGCGCAGGCCTGTGGCCTGCCGATCAGCTATGACGCGCGGTGGCGTGAGATCCACGTGGGTCAGTGGGCGGGCATGACCAGCGAACAGGTGAGCAGCGAGTTCCCGGAGGAGCGGTTGCGACACCTGCGCGGCGAGGACTTCGTGCGCGGGGTCGACGGGGAGTCGCTCTCGGACGTGGCGCAGCGGGTCCGCGCCGCCCTGGACGACCTGCTCGACGGACTTCCGGCGGGGCAGACGGCCGTGGTGGCGACGCACGGAGTGACCGGCCGCGTGGTCATCGCCGAGCTGGTCGACCTCGACCGGCTGACCGCCTGGCGGGTGCTGGGCGGGTTCGGCAACTGTCACTGGGCCGAGGTCGTCGAGGCCGAGAACGGCTGGCGGATCCAGGCCTGGAACGCATCGGCCTGAGGTCTGAGCGCGGACGCCGCCCCGATTTGGAGATTGGGTGGGGGTACTGGGTAAACTTCCGCAGTCCCCCTCGGGGGATGTCCCACTCGGGAGACCGGGGCTGTGGCGCAGTTGGTAGCGCACTTCCATGGCATGGAAGGGGTCAGGGGTTCGAATCCCCTCAGCTCCACAAAACGAAGAAGACCAGACGTGCTTGTCGTCTGGTCTTCTTCGTTTTCTGAATGTGTATGGGGGGATTCGGGAAGACGGCCGGGGCGCCCGTAGGGTGGCGGCGACCCACCTTTCGCGCTGCAGAGAGACGACATGGACGCTTCTGACCGCTTGGTCATGCCTGCCCGGGTGCCGAGCCCCGCCACCCGGACGGAGTCAACCCGGCCCGGAGCCAAGTGGCTGCTCGAGCACCGCGTGCAACCGGTGGGGCCGGAGTCCGGCGAGGAGCACGCGAAGCCGCACGCGTGGTGGAAGGTGATGACCCTGACCGGGGTCGACTACTTCTCCACCCTGGCCTACCTGCCCGGCATCGCGGCGTTGGCCGCCGGGGCGCTGTCGCCGTTGGCGACGCTGCTCATCGTGCTGTTGACCCTGCTGGGCATGCTGCCGATGTACTCCCGCATCGCCCGGGAGAGCCCCCACGGCCAGGGGTCGGTCGCCATGCTGGAGGACCTGCTGCCGTTCTGGCGCGGCAAGGTCTTCGTGCTGGTCCTGCTCGGGTTCGTGGCCACGTCGTGGATCATCACCATCACCCTGTCCGCCGCGGACGCGTCCGTGCACGTGCTGGAGTCCCCGTTCTTCCCCGACGCCCTGCACGGGCACGCGGTGGCCATCACCATTTTCCTGCTCCTGGTCCTGGGCGGGGTGTTCCTGCTCGGCTTCAGCGAAGCGGTCAGCGTCGCCATCCCGCTCGTAACAGTGTTCCTGGCCCTGAACGCCGTCGTCGTCGTCAAGGGCCTGGTCGAGGTCTTCAGCACCGACGGCGCCCTGTCCGGGTGGACGTCGGCCCTGTCGGACAGCGGCGGCCTGAGTGGGGCCATCGGTCCGGCTGTCATCGCGTTCCCGCTGCTGGTTCTCGGCTTGTCCGGCTTCGAGACCGGCGTCTCGATGATGCCGTTGGTGGCAGCGGACGGCGAGAGCGCCAAGGAGAAGCTGGCCGCCCGGATCAGCAACACCCGCAAGCTGCTGGCCGGGGCGGCCCTCATCATGTCCGTCTACCTGCTGTCCACGAGCTTCGTGACCACGATGCTCATCCCCAAGGAGGAGTTCAAGGCTGGTGGTGAGGCCAACGGCCGCGCGCTGGCCTACCTGGCGCACGAGCTGTTCGGTGACGGGTTCGGCACGGTCTACGACATCAGCACCATCCTGATCTTGTGGTTCGCGGGCGCCTCCGCGATGGCGGGCCTGATCAACATCGTGCCTCGCTACCTGCCCGCGTACGGCATGGCGCCCGAGTGGGGCCGGGCTGTGCGCCCGGTCGTGCTCGTCTACACCGTGATCTGCATCGTCATCACCATCGCGTTCGGGGCCGACGTCAACGCCCAGGCCGGCGCCTACGCCACCGGAATCCTGGCCATGATGGTCTCGGGCGCGGTGGCCGTCACCATCTCCGCCTACCGGCACCGACAGAAGGTCGCTGCGGCCGGGTTCGCCGTCCTGACGCTCATCCTGTTGTACGCCCTGGTGGAGAACATCCGCGAGAAGCCCGACGGCATCGCCATCTCGGCCCTGTTCATCCTCGGCATCATCGTGGTCTCCCTCATCTCCCGCATCAGCCGGACCACGGAGCTGCGCGTCGAACACATCGAGTTCGACGAGCCAGCTCGCCGGTTCATCGAGGAATCCGTGGCCCACGACGGTCTGCTGAACCTCATCGCCAACAAGCGCCAGGCCGGCGACGAGGCCGAGTACGTGGCCAAGGAAGCCGAACAGCGGTCCATGAACCCGGTCCCCGGGCGCTCGGACGTGCTGTTCCTCGAGGTCGACATCGACGACCCGTCCGACTTCAGCGACGTCCTTCGCGTGCGCGGCGTCGACGTGGGTGGATACCGCATCCTGCGTCTGGCCAGCCCGGCCGCACCGAACGCCATCGCCGCGGTCCTGCTCGCGCTGCGGGACGCGACGGGGCTGCACCCGCACTGCCACTTCGAGTGGGCCGAAGGGTCACCCGTCGCGCACCTGGTGCGGTACCTGCTCCTGGGCCGGGGCGACACACCCCCCGTCGTCCGCGAGATCATCCGCAAGGTCGAACCAGACCCGGCGCAGCGGCCCAGCATCCACGTCAGCTGACGGATGATGAGGGTGTGTCCGTGGACGTGACGGTGTTGTACGTCGCTGGGTGCCCCAGCTCGCCCGCCGCCCTGACACAGCGCAGCGCCCGACCCCGGTAGCGCCCCACCCAAGTAGCACCCGCGGAGCCACAGAGCCGCACGGGCGAACCTCTGGTCATCAGGGTGGTGTCGGGGTGACGATGGGGTCATGGCAGCACAGGCGGCAGTTGAGCGGGAACAGGTGGAGCGCCCGTCCTGCTGGTGCTGCGGCAACGCGTTCGACGAGCAGGACCTGACCCGGCTCGGGACGCACCCCGAGGTCGGGGTCTGCGCAGGCTGCGCGCGCTGGCTGAACCGGCGCGCGCGCTCCGCCGCTGACAGCGGTCACCGAACCCCGGGCGTGATGGTGCGCCGCGCAGTCGCCGTGGTCCGCGGTCGGGTGATGCGGGCGGGTGCGCAGGACTGGCCGGTGGTCGGGTCGCTGCTGCGTCGCCTGGACCGGCACCTGCCCTGATGGTTCGACGCGAACGATGACCGCAGGGCAGGGCGCTGACGTCGTGGACCGGGGCGCCATCGTCGCCGACCTCACCGCGTGCCGAGTCGACCTGCACCAGCTGCTCGCGACCGCGACCTCGACCGCGACCGCGACCGCGACGCCGGCCCGGCTGCGAGCGCGGACCAACGGGACCCGGTGGACCAACGAGCAGCTGCTGTTCCACATGGTGTTCGGGTTCCTCGTCGTGCGCCGGCTGCTGCCGTTGGTTCGCGTGATGTCGGTGCTGCCGCCGTGGGTCGGACGCGGGTTCGCCCGGCTGCTGGATGCTGGGCGGTGGCCGTTCCACTGGGTCAACTACGCGGGTTCGTGCGGTGGGGCGCTGGTGTTCAACCACTCCCGCATGGGGAGGTTGTGCGACCGGACCATCGACCACCTGGTCGCCGGCCTCGAGCACGAGCCGGAGGAGCGGCTGCGCCGGGGGATGGCGTTTCCGACCAGCTGGGACCCGTACTTCGCACCGTCCATGACCCTGGCTGACGTCTACGCCTACCCGGTCCTGCACTACGCGCACCACCGCGCCCAGCTCACCCTGTCACCCTGACGGGCGCAGACTGGGCGCGCACCCGCTATGGGCACTGGGTAGATGGGTAGATAGGCACTGGGGCAGTCGGACGGGTGGGGGAGGAGCAGATCGGCTGAACGGGTGGTGTTGCCTGCTTTGCCTTGAGTGGGTCTGGTCGGGTCATAGGGTCTTCCATGTGGCCACGTTTGTGTGTCAGAGATGTCGGTACTCGACGTTTGTCCCCACTGAGACCTGTATCAGCTGCGGGCACGCCCAGACGTGGGTGAGGAGCCGAAAGCCCCTCCGGTTCCACCTCTGGACGTGGTCGCTCAGGGGTTGAGCCTGGACCAGAGCGCGGCGGCCTGGGAGCGGCTCTGTGCACCGACGCGCTCCCGTGCCGTCGCCACCCGTTTGCGCACGCCTCGCTCGGTGATGCCGAGGCGATGGGCGATCCGCCGGTCGGTCCAGCCCTGCGCGACCAGGGCCAGGACCTCTGCCTCACGGTCGGTGAAGGTCACGGTGGGCGGCAGCATCGTCTGGAGTCGACGGGTGGCGTTCTCGAGCTGGTGGCGGAAGGCCAGCGCGCCCGCCAAGGGCTGACGGACCAGGTCGAGGCGACGCATGTCGTCGTCGCTGAAGTCCTGACGGCTGCGGTGGACGCCGAGGAACACCAGCGTGGTGGGGGTGGCCAGGAGGGTGAGGGCGGCGGGGTAGCGCCCACCGCAGAAGCCGTGCATCGCCTGGTACGGCTCGGAATCCCAGAACGGGCCCATCGCCGTCAGGTCGCTGACCCGGTGCGTCGCCAGCACGGGCAGACCCTGGCTGAACGACGGGTGCTCAGGCATCGCCGCCTTGGCGCGTTCGAGGTGGTTCGCATCCACGGGGTCGTGGCCGGCCACGTCCACCGTGACGCGATCGGCCCCGTCCGGCACGACGACCCACGTGGTCAGCCCTGCGCCGACGTCGGCGCGCAGCTGGCGCTGGACGCAGTCCGCCACGAGGTCGCCGAACGGCTGGCCGCGCATCGCCAGGTGGGCAGCTTCAACACTGAGCCGCACCAGGTCTTGATCCCCCACAGCCGCCCCCGCAATGACGCGCCAAAGTTCCGCTTTTGACACTACTCGCGCCACCCGCACCCGTGGAACCCTTCACGAAGCGGCGACTCACCCAAGGGGGACCGCCGGGCCGTAGGGGGTCGGTCGTGGTCGCGGGTGCGGGGCTCAGGGGTGCCTCGACCACGGTGGCCACGACCGGGGGCCGCCTCGACGTAGCATGCGGACGTGGCGATCGCGTTCGAGTACGACAACACCAGTGAGCGTCCGCCGGGTGCAGTCATGAGGATGTTGTCGACCGTGCTGCCCGGTGTTGCCCGCGTGCGCAGCCAGACCGAGCCCTATGCCGCTGCGTGGCGCGCCGCCAATGCGGTGGCCCTGGCGCAGGAAGGGTTGGCGTCGCCGTCATTGTGGGTTGCCCTGGGCGACTCGATGACCCAGGGGATCGGCGCCTCCAGTCCCGACCGGGGCTGGGTCGGGCAGCTCGCCGACCACCTCGCCGCCGCGGGTCGTCCGCACCGCGTCGTCAACCTGTCCGTGACCGGCGCCCGCGTGCAGGACGCCATCGACCAGCAGCTGCCGGCCCTGCGCGACCTGATGGACGCCGGGCTGACCCCCGATCTGGTGACCGTGGTGATCGGGTCCAACGACGTCGTCTCCCCGCGCCTGCGGACCGGACTGACCGAGCGCTTCACCGAGCTGCTCGACGGCCTCCCGGAGGGCGCCGTGGTGGCCAACCTGCCCAACCCGCACCGTGAGGCGCGCCGGGTCGAGGCGGTGCTGCGTCGGCGCGAACACGACGGTCGCCTCGTCGTGGCCGACATGCGTGCCCACGGCCCGCGCAGCTGGCGCGGCAGGCTGGCGGCGGACAAGTTCCACCCCAACGACGCCGGGTATGCCGCGATGGCCCATGTCTTCGACGTCGCCCTCGGTCTTCACGGACCGGAGCCACGGTGAGCGCCGGGGCGGTGGACCTCGACGGCTACCTCACCAGGGTCGGGGTCCGGGTCGAGACGCCCGACCTGGCCGCGCTGCAGGCCCTGCACGAAGCGCACGTACGCACCTTCACCTTCGACAACATCGACGTCCTGCTGGAGCAGCACCCCGGTGTGGAGCTGCCCGACGTCCAGGCCAAGTTCGTCGGACGTGGTCGAGGCGGCTACTGCTTCGAGCACGCCACCCTCTTCGGCGCCGTCCTCGCCGCTCTGGGCTACGACGTGCAGCGGCGGCTCGCACGGGTCGGCGAGGTGACCGCGTCCGCTCGGACTCACTGCGTGCTCGCGGTCCAGGTCGAGGGATCGCCCTGGCTCGCCGACCCCGGGTTCGGCCTGAGCCTGGTGCACCCGATCCGCCTCGAGGACGGCGCGCAGGAGGATCACGGGGGCTGGGCCTACCGCCTCCAGCGGCGCGAGACAAAGGCCGGCGGCCCGACGTGGGAGCTGCAGCGTCGGCGGGACGGGGCATGGGAGCTCATGCACACCACCGACGAGCTGCCGGTCCAGCAGGTCGACCTGCGGGCGGGGCACCACTTCACCAGCACCTACCCGACGTCGCACTTCCGGCACGGGCTCATCCTCACCCGCCACCTGCCCGACCGGCACGTGACGGTCACCCACGAGGCCGTGACGGTTCGCCGGCCCGGCCAGCCGACGGAGCACCACGACCTCGCCGAGGGCGAGCTGCGGACCCTGCTGAGCGACCTGCACGTCGGGCTGACCGGGGACGAGACCCAACGGCTGCTGACCCGGGTCGCCGCACTGCCTCACAGGTAGCCAGCTGCACCGGCCGACGACGAGTGGAATATACCCATAGGGGGTATGGTTGGCCACGTCATGAGCGAGCACGAGCACAGTCAGGTGATGACGGACTCCCTGTGGCGGCAGGCGGTGAGCGCCACCCTCCACTGCCTCACCGGCTGTGCCATCGGCGAGATCCTCGGGATGGTGATCGGCTCAGCGCTGGGCTGGAGCAACGTCGCCACCGTCGTCCTGTCGGTCGCGCTGGCGTTCGTCTTCGGCTACTCGCTGGCGTTGCGGCCGGTGCTGCGGGCCGGCCTGCCGTTCGCGGCGGCCATCGGCGTCGCGTTCGCGTCAGACACCATCTCCATCTCGGTCATGGAGCTGGTCGACAACGCGTTCGTGATCGCCATTCCCGGGGCGATGGAGGCCGGCCTCGCCAGCGCGTTGTTCTGGGGCACCCTGCTTGCCTCCCTGGCCATTGCCTTCGTCGTGACTGTGCCGGTGAACCGCTGGCTCATCGCCCGTGGCCGAGGTCACGCCGTGATGCACCAGTACCACCACTGAGGGTCTGCCACGCTGGGCCCGTGCCCGCCCTCGCGTCGACCAGCCTCGCTGCCCTCGCGGTCGCTGCACCGCTCGACTGGTGGTCCGTCGCGGTGCGTGGCCGCCGACGCGAGTGGGTCCTCAAGCCGCTCGTCCTGGCTTTGCTCATCGTGGCGGCGTGGTCGCTGGGTGCCCCCGAAACCACCGCCGGTCGGTGGCTGCTGGTGGCACTGGGACTCAGCCTGGCCGGAGACGTCGCCCTCCTCTCCGACAGCGACCCGCGATTCATCGTGGGACTCGCCAGCTTCCTGGCCGCCCACCTGGCGTTCGTGGTCGCCTTCGCCCACCTGGGTATTCCGCGTGCCGGCCTCGGGTTCGTCGGGCTGGCGCTCGTCGTCGCCCTGGTCGCGGTGGTGGGTCGCCGGGTGGTCCCGGCGGCGCGCGCCGAAGGGGGGCTGGTGCTGGCAGGCGCCGTCGCGGCATACATGGGTGTCATCGGCGTCATGGTCGTCACGGCCTGGGCGACGGGGCACCTGCTCGTGGCCCTGGGGGCCACGGTCTTCATGGTGAGCGACGCGGTCCTGGCGCTGGACCGGTTCGTCCGGGCTCGCCGGTTCGGGCCAGTGACGGTGATGGTGACCTACCACCTCGGCCAGGTCCTCATCGTGCTCGGCGTCCTGCGATGACACAGTGGGCGCACCAGCGTTTCTGCAGCGAGAGGGAAGCAGGCCCGTGAGCACAGCGGATGCGGTCGTCATCGGGGCGGGGCCCAACGGCCTGGTGGCCGCCATCGCCCTGGCCGACGCGGGGTGGGACGTCGTCCTGGTCGAGGCCAACGACGAGGTGGGTGGAGCGGTCCGCAGCGCCGAGGTGACGGCGCCCGGTTACGTCACCGACCTGTTCAGCGCGTTCTACCCGCTGGCGGCAGCGAGCCCGATCATCCGCGACCTGCACCTCGAAGAGCACGGTCTGGTCTGGCGCCGTGCACCGCACGTGCTGGCCCATGCGCTCGACGACGGCACCGCAGCCCTTCTCTGCTCACGCGCCGAGGACACCGCGGCCGGCCTCGAGGCGGAGGCCGCCGGTGACGGGGAGGCCTGGCTGGAGCTGGTGCGCGGCTGGGACCGGATTCGCGACCCGTTGCTGGACGCGTTGTTCACGCCCTTTCCTCCGGTCGTCTCGGCCACCCGGATGCTGCGCCGACTCGGTGCCGCGGACACGCTCGACTTCGCCCGCCTTGCGATCACCCCCAGCCGTCGGCTCGGTCAGGAGCGGTTCTCCGGTCAGGGCGCCGGACTGCTGCTGACCGGCAACGCCCTGCACAGCGACCTGGCTCCGGACGCCGCCGGGAGTGGGATGTTCGGCTGGCTGCTGTGCATGCTCGGCCAGGACGTCGGGTTCCCCGTGCCGCAAGGTGGGGCGGGCGAGCTGGCGGCCGCCCTTCGTCGTCGCGCGGAAAGCGGGGGAGTGCGCGTCATCACCGGCACCGCGGTCACGGCAGTGACCACCGCTGGTGGCCGCGCAACAGGTGTCCGGCTCGCTGACGGCACCCTCCTGCGGGCCGGCCGCGCGGTCCTCGCCGACGTGCCAGCCACCTCTCTCTACCGTGACCTGCTGGCCGATCACCCCCTCCCCGCCCGACTTCAGCGTGACTTGGGGAGGTTCCAGTGGGACCACGCCACCGTGAAGGTGAACTGGGCGCTCGACCGGCCGGTGCCCTGGACGGCCGGTGCCGCGAGGGGTGCTGGCACCGTGCACCTCGGCGTCGACAACGACGGCTTCGTCGACTTCGCCGCCGACCTGACGGTGGGGCGCACACCGCAGCGGCCGTTCATCCTCTTCGGGCAGATGACCACCTCCGATGCCACGCGCTCCCCTGAAGGCACGGAGTCGGCCTGGGCCTACAGCCACGTCCCGCAGGGCGAGGACTGGTCAGGGGAGCGGTTGGCCGACCACGTGGAGCGGATCGAGGCTGCGGTCGAGCGAGTGGCACCTGGGTTCCGCGACAGCCAGGTGGCGCGGCACGTGCAGGGCCCGGGGGACCTGGAGGCTCAGAACCGCAACCTGTTCGGCGGAGCCATCAACGCAGGGACCGCAGGACTGCACCAGCAGCTCGTGTTCCGTCCCACCCCCGGTCTGGGCCGCCCCGAGACGCCGGTGCCGGGGCTCTATCTCGCCGGCGCCTCCGCCCACCCCGGCGGCGGAGTCCACGGCGCCTGCGGCTGGAACGCGGCTCGTGCGGCCATGGGCGCGAACGCGCGTCTGACCGGTGGGCTCCGCCGGGCGCTCAGCCGGACCGCTTGGGACCGGCTGCTCAGGACGTAGGAGCGCTCCAGGACCGAGGTGGCCGGGCACACTGCCCCGGGACGCGTCGCCCGCCCCGCGCTGTTGGAAGCGGACGACGCGTCGAGCACTCCCTACCCGCAGATGGTTCGCAAGAAACGGATAAAACGGACACGCGCATGCCTGGTGACGCCTTCGGCGGTCAGGCCAGGCCCTTGCGGTGGGTCGCGTTGATCTCCTCTGCGAGGGAGGCGAGCTTGGTGTTGGTGCGGTTCGAGGCACTCCGCAGGAGATGGAAGGCCTCTTGGTCGCTCACCGAGTGCGCGGCCATGAGCAGCCCGACGGCTTTCCCGATCTCGCGGTTGCTGTCGAGCCCACGCCGGAGACTCTCAGCAGTGGCCCGGTGCTCGGTGGCCGCCAGGGCGACGGACGTGAAAGCGGCAAGCACGACGCCCACGTCGGCCGCTTCGTCGGTCAAGGCACCGGGGGTGTCCGAGAAGACGTTGAGGGCAGCTCGGGCCCCGAGGCCCTCCAGCAGCTGGTAGCCCACCATTCCCCGGACGGGTGTGCGGGCGAGGGTCAGCTCGGCGAGCCGCGGCCACTTGGTCGCGGTGGTGATGTCCGCGTCGTGCTGGACAGAGTCCTCGAGGATGCTGTCGAGGCAGGGGCCCTCGCCGGCCTCGGACTCGAGCCGGTCCATGGTGCTCGCGACGTCGTCGCTGGAGGCCTGGGTCTGGAGCTTCTGGTTCCCGTCGAGCGTCGAGATGCACGCGTGGTCGGCTCCGGGGATGATCTCGACGGCGACCCGGCAGATGGCGTCGAGGACCTCATTTGACTCGGTTCCCGCGTAGACGAGCTTGGCAAGGGAGGCAAACGCCTCGGTGGCCTCGCGCGGAATGGGTGGCTGCATGCCGCCAGTATCACCCTCCGGCCGATCGGACCGCGACGTCGTCCTTCACCAGGTACTCGATGGGCTTGCACACGCCGCCCGGCGCTGAACCAGAACAGGTCGCTCACCTGTCCGCCCTCCGGGGCGATGACGGTCAGGATCTGGTCGGCCCGCGGGACGAACCCGGTCCCGGTCTGCGGTGCGAGTGTGGTGCTCACCTGGTCGTGGGTGTTGGCCAGGTCCTCGAGGAGCGCCTGCAGGTCACGGTCTTCGCCCAAGGGTTGCGCGACGCTCAGGCTCAGGACACGACCGCGTCGACGGCCTTCTTGAGGGCGCTCGGCTGGGTCGGGGAGTGGGGGGCCCGCTTCTTGGCCACCAGCAGCTGGTCACCGAGCTCGCGAAGCTGCGTACGGCTGAGGCCCTCGCGCACCTTGGGAAACCAGTCCTGCTCCTCCTCCTCCATGTGGTGACGGACGTTCTCGATGAGCACGGTCGTCTTGGCCTCGAACCGCTCATCACCGGGCTTGAGGGCAGCGAGCTCCATCACGAGGACGTCGGCGACATGGTGCTCCTCGTAGGACTCCAGGATGTCGTCCTCGAGGTCGGGCAGCAGTCGACGCACCTCGGGGTACATGACCTCGTTCTCGATGTAGGTGTGGACCGTGAGCAGCTCGATGACCTTCTTCACGATCGTGCCCTTGCGGGGCTTCGTGGTGCTCGGCTTCTCGAACTCGCGGAACAGGGCGCGGACCTCTTTGTGGTCGGCGCGAAGGATGACGATGGCATCGTTGGACACGGGTGCTCCTGAAGATGGGAAGTCCGGCGCAGGATCGATCGCGTCCGGGCATCCTGTCCCTACCCCGGGCCTGACCTACGCAAACCCCCCTGTTGCGCTCCGCGGGTGGGGGTGGTTGTGTGGACACGACAACACGTGGTCCAACAGCGGTGCCACCGATCTCCTTCTGAGACGGGACCACCATGCGCGCAGACCCACTGTCGACACCTCCCGACCCCTGCGACGACGTCGGCGGCGAGCTCGGGCGAGGACCGCACGCCCGTGCCGAAGCCCTGCTCGTCCGGGCGCTCAGTTCCAGCAGTCGCGCCGAGGTCGACTCCTTGCGCGAGGAGGCGGTCCTCCTGACGCTCGACGTCCCGGACCAGGTGGCCCGCCGCTACGGGGGACGCGGGATCGACCACGACGACCTCGTCCAGGTGGGACGACTGGCGCTGGTCAAGGCCGTCCGGGGCTACCGGACCGGTCGTGGCAGCGGCTTCATCGCCTACGCCCTGCCCACCGTCTCCGGAGAGGTGAAGCGCCACTTCCGCGACTGTGGTTGGGCGGTGCGTCCTCCACGCCGGTTGCAGGAGGTGCGGGCCCTACTGGGCGCCGAGGAGGACCAGCTCACCCAGCGTCTGCGCCGTGTGCCCACGACCGACGAGATGGCCGACGCGCTCGGCCTCGACCGCCATGAGGCGAGCCTGGCCAGTCAGTGTGGCTCCGCCTACCGGGCCGTCTCCCTCGACCTCCCCGATGACGTCGGCGGCCCGCGCGTCGAGGTCGCGGCAGACGAGAGCGCCGACATCGAACTGATGCTCCGGCGCACGTCGGTGCGGAGGGCGGTCGCGGAGCTGACCGATCGCGAGAAGCTGATCGTCCGGCTGCGTTTCGCCGAGGACCTGACGCAGTCAGACATCGGCAGGGTGCTAGGGGTCAGCCAGATGCAGGTGTCGCGGCTGTTGACCTCGATCCTGGGCCGGCTGAGGCTGGGTCTCGGGGACGCGGCGCTCGCGGCATGAACCGGAACGATGGCCAGTGGACAGGTTTGAACCCAGATGCACTGGGCATCCCAGACGATGACGGAGGTGGTCACCCATGACCAACAGTTCACACGTGCAAGCCGACGGGACGATCTTCCCACCCGTGACGCCGGACCCGCCGAATCCGCCCGGATACGAAGAGCCCGTTCTCCTGGACAGTGACGTGCTCCTGCAGAGCGCCGATGAAGGGGACGACGTCGAGGAACCGCCGGACTGACCCTGTCGCCGGTCCTCAGGCGCGGGCGTGTGCCTCGGTTCCGCGCTCGAGCACGAGGAGGTCTGCGAGCGACGCGGCGATGCCGACCAGGGCCAGCCCCATCACGCCCTTGGCGAGCAGCCCGGCCTCGGCGTAGCCGCGACCGAAACCCGAGGACAGGAAGTAGGTCAGGAAGAGGGTCATGCCGCTGGCAGCCATGATGATCCCCGGCACCCGCGGGTGGACGCCGCAGCGGGCGATCGAGACCCCCAGCAGGAACAGGCCCAGGCACACCGTTGCCTGTGAGGAGACCAGGCCCTCGAGGACAGCGGCCACGCCCGCCCAGCCGATCCACGCGCCCGGCTCCAGGCCCTGTTCCAGCTGGTAACCGAGCACTGCGGTGCCGAGCAGCAGGACCGTCGAGATGTCCAGGAGGACACCGACCCCGGGCGGCAGTGCCACCTCACGGGCCCGGACGAACCAGTAGGCGAAGAACAGGAGCCCGCCGACGAGCCCCAGGTGTGGGGTTGTCCGCCGCACCAGCTCCACGACGCGGTCCGTTGTCCGCATGGCCCAAACGTACGACCCCCACCTCGTCCTGTCATCGTCAGATCGACGTAGCCGAAAGGCGATGGAGGGCGCCGGGCGCCGACACGGCGGGGACTTGGCTCGCTCAGAGCGCGCTGCGGTAGCCTTTCCCCATGGCACGGTCGCTGCTTCCTGAGCCGCGTTGACGATCCGGACCACCCGGTCCACGTCACCGCGGCCAACCCCTCCTGCGTGAGGGGTCTTTCTGTGTAATGGCCCAGTTGTGCCAGGGCTCAGCGACAAGCAGACGTGAGGATGAGATGAGCGAGACGCCGTACCGCTACACCGCCGACCTGGCCCAGACGATCGAGCTGGCCTGGCAGGACCGCTGGCAGGAGGAGGGCACCTTCCACGCGCCCAACCCCGCGGGTCCCTGGGCCGAGCCCGACAAGGTCGCGGGTCGCGAGAAGCTGCTCGTCCTCGACATGTTCCCCTACCCCAGCGGCGCGGGCCTGCACGTCGGGCACCCGCTGGGCTACATCGCGACCGACGTCTTCGCGCGCTACCACCGCATGACCGGCAAGAACGTCCTGCACTGCCTGGGCTACGACGCGTTCGGCCTGCCCGCCGAGCAGTTCGCCGTGCAGACCGGTCAGCACCCGCGCAAGACGACCGAGGAGAACATGGTCGTGATGAAGCGCCAGCTGCGCCGGCTGGGGCTCGGTCACGACGACCGGCGGACCATCGCCACGATCGACCCCGGCTACTACAAGTGGACCCAGTGGATCTTCACCCAGATCTACAACTCCTGGTATGACCCTGAGGCCGTGCGCCCCGACGGCGGGAAGGGTTGCGCCCGGCCGATCTCCGAGCTCATCGCCGAGTTCGAGAAGGAGGGTGGCAGCCGTTGGGCGATGAACGGCGAGGGCCACTCGTGGGCCGAGATGGACGAGGCCGAGCGCGCCTCGATCCTCGACATGTTCCGCCTGGCCTACACCTCCGAGGCGCCGGTCAACTGGGCTCCCGGCCTGGGAACGGTGCTGTCCAACGAGGAGGTCACCAACGACGGGCGCTCCGAGCGCGGCAACTACCCCGTCTTCAAGACGAACCTGCGGCAGTGGATGATGCGCATCACCGCGTATGCCGACCGGCTGGCTGACGACCTCGACCGCGTCGACTGGCCGGACAAGGTCAAGGCCATGCAGCGCAACTGGATCGGTCGCAGCCAGGGTGCGCGGGTCACCTTCCCGGTCGTCGGACAGGACGCGTCCATCGAGGTCTTCACCACCCGGCCGGACACGTTGTTCGGTGCCACCTTCATGGTGTTGGCTCCCGAGCACCCCCTGGTCGACTCCGTGGTGCCGCAGGGCGACTGGGCGCCGGACACCAACCCGGTGTGGACCGGAGGCGAGGCGTCGCCGTCCGCCGCCGTCGCGGCATACCGGCTGGCGGCGTCACGCAAGAGTGACGTGGAGCGGCAGACCGAGGGCAAGGACAAGACCGGCGTCTTCACCGGCGCGTTCGCAACGAATCCCGTGAACGGGCAACGGATCCCGGTGTTCATCGCGGACTACGTCCTGATGGGCTACGGCACCGGCGCGATCATGGCGGTGCCGGGGCAGGACCAGCGCGACTGGGACTTCGCCGGGCAGTTCGGGCTGCCGCGGGTGCGCACCGTGCAGCCGTCGGAGGGCCACCCGGAGGACGAGCCGTTCACCGGTGAGGGGCCGGCGATCAACTCGGCCAACGACGAGGTGTCGCTGGACGGCATGGGCGTCGCCGAGGCCAAGGCGACGATCATCGAGTGGTTGGCGCACAAGGGGTTCGGCCAGCCCACGGTCAACTACAAGCTGCGCGACTGGCTGTTCAGCCGACAGCGCTACTGGGGTGAGCCGTTCCCGATCGTCTTCGACGAGGACGGCGTCAGCCACGCCGTGCCCGACTCGATGCTTCCGGTGGAGCTGCCGGACGTCCCGGACTACTCACCCAAGACGTTCGAGCCCGAGGATGCGAGCAGCCAGCCCGAGCCACCTCTCGGCAGGGTCGAGGACTGGGTCAACGTTGAGCTCGACCTGGGCGACGGCCGCGGCCTGCGCAAGTTCCGCCGCGAGACCAACACCATGCCCAACTGGGCAGGATCCTGTTGGTACTACTTGCGATACCTCGATCCCGCGAACGACGAGGCCTTCGTCGACCCCGAGAACGAGTCCTACTGGATGGGCCCGAGGGAGACGCCCGTCGTGGGTTCGCCCGAGGGGGTCGTCGACCCGGGTGGGGTCGACCTCTACATCGGTGGCGTCGAGCACGCCGTCCTGCACCTGCTCTATGCGCGCTTCTGGCACAAGGTGCTGCACGACCTGGGTCACGTGAGCAGTGACGAGCCGTTCCGCAAGTACTTCTCGCAGGGCTACATCCAGGCGCCTGCCTACCGTGACGACAGAGGCCAGCCCGTCGAGGCCTCCGAGGTCGTCGAGGTGCCCGACCACGCCAGTGGCGAGACGTCCTACACGTGGCGGGGCCAACCCGTCACGCGTGAGTTCGGCAAGATCGGCAAGTCGCTCAAGAACGTCGTCAGCCCGGACGAGATGTTCGAGCAGTACGGCGCCGACACGCTGCGCGTCTACGAGATGTCGATGGGTCCGCTCGAGCTGAGCAAGCCGTGGGAGACGCGAGCCGTCGTCGGCGCGCAACGGTTCCTGCAGCGCTTGTGGCGCAACGTGATCGACGAGGAGACCGGCGCTGTGCGGGTGGCCGACGTGCCCCTGGACGACGCGACGGCCAGAGTCCTGCACAGGACCATCGACGCGGTGTCCAAGGACTTCCCGACGCTGGGGTTCAACACGGCCATCGCTCGGCTCATCGAGCTGAACAACGCGCTGACCAAGCTCGACGCAGTGCCACGCGAGGCGGCCGAGAAGCTGGTCGTCATGGTGGCGCCGCTCGCCCCGCACATCGCAGAGGAGCTGTGGCAACGGCTCGGTCACGACGAGTCGATCACCTTCGAGCCCTTCCCGGTGGCCGACCCGGCCCTGCTCGTCGAGGACACCGTCACCTGCGTGGTGCAGATCAAGGGCAAGGTCCGCGACCGCCTCGAGGTGCCGGCCGACATCAGCGAGGACGCCCTGCGCGAGCAGGTGCTGGCGCTGCCGAAGGTCCTCGCCGCAACCGAGGGCGGCATCCGCACGGTGATCGTGCGAGCCCCCAAGCTCGTCAACGTCGTCCCCGCCTGACCCCCGCCGCCCCTTTATCGGGTTTAGGGACTTTGTTGCGCTTCACCCGAGAACCGTTCTCGGGTGAAGCGCACCCTTGTCGGGTCAGCCATCGCGAGCCATGGGGCACCCTCGCTCTGTCGCACCGATAGCCTGCGCTCGTGAGCATCGCGATCGTCACTGACTCCACGGCATACCTGCCGGGGTCGGAGCTCGACGCGCACTCGATCCAGGTGGTGCCGCTGCACGTGATCGTCGGCGGCACGGAGTTCAGCGAAGGCGTGGACATCACGACCGCGGAAGTGGCGGCCGCGCTGCGCGCCTTCAAGCCCGTGTCCACGTCGCGGCCATCCCCTCAGGCGTTCCTCGACGCCTACGAGAAGGCTGCCGCCGGCGGAGCCGACGGGATCGTCTCGGTGCACATCTCGGCCGACATGTCCTCGACGATCGAGTCGGCCCACCTCGCCGCGCAGCAGTCGCCGGTGCCGGTGACCGTGGTCGACTCGCGGTCGCTCGGCATGGCCATGGGGTATGCGGTGCTGTCCGCGGCAGAGTTGGCCGAGCAGGGCGGGTCGTTGGAAGACGTTGCAGCACAGGCGCGTTCGCGAGCCGAAGCGTCGACCGTGGTGTTCTACGTCGACACGCTCGAGCACCTGCGACGGGGCGGCCGGATCGGTTCGGCTTCGGCGTTCCTGGGGTCAGCCCTGGCGATCAAGCCGATCCTCGGGCTCGTCGACGGCAGCATCCGACCGCTGGAGAAGGTCCGCACGTCGTCGCGCGCCCTCGCCCGGCTCGAGGAGCTTGCCGTGTCGGCCGCGGCATCCGCAGAGAAGGCCGGGTCGCTCGTCGACATCGCGGTGCACCACCTCGACTCCCAGAGCCGGGCGGAGGACCTCGCCGGACGCCTGCGTCAACGGGTCGCCCACGTCGCGGACGCGGGCGACGGGGGAGAGACCGGCCAGGGTGCGGTGCAGGTCGTCGAGCTGGGCGCCGTCGTCGGCGCCCACGTCGGCCCCGGCACCATCGCCGTCGCCGTGTCGCCCCGGCCGAGCCCGTGAGGGCAGTGGCGGACGTGTCGACGGGGGAGCTGGTGGAGGTCGTGGCGGCCTCGGTGGCTGCCTTTGTCGTCGGAGCCGTGAACCCCGCGACGATCCTGGCGAGGATCCTCGGCAAGGACCTGCGCCACGCGGGGTCGGGCAACCCGGGGGCGACCAACGCCGGACGCGTCCTGGGTGCCAGGTGGGGAGTGGTCGTCGGCGTCCTCGACGTCCTCAAGGGTCTGCTGCCGGTCCTGGTCGCACAACACTTCCTCGGGCCGGTCACCGGGCTGTGGGTCGGCCTCGCCGTCGTGCTGGGCCACATCTGGTCGCCGTTCCTCAGGGGACAGGGCGGCAAGGGGGTGGCCACCTCGCTGGGGGCGATCCTCGCGGTGCAGCCGTGGTTCGGGGTGGGCATGCTCGTCGTCTTCGGCCTGCTCGTCTGGCGGATGCGCTGGGTGGCGGGGGCCTCGGTGTCGGCGTGCCTGCTGCTGCTGGTGCTGGGAGTGCTGACCTGGTTTCGGTGGGTGCCGGTGGGCACGCGTGAGACCGGCGCCTGGTGCGTGGTCCTCGCCCTGCTCGTCATCTACCGGCACCGGCGCAACATCGAGCTGTGGATCTCGGCGCGACGGGATGCGTCGTCCACAGGCTGAGCCGGCTCGGGACACTGTCCACAGGGCCGCTGCGACGACGTGTCGCGCGCGCGGTCGGCTTCCTAGCGTGCCCGTATGCCGTCTCGTCGCCGACCGCCGGAAACCTCAGCCCGCGCGCGGGCCTTGCTGGAGGCCGCAGCCCGCACTACTGATCGTTCCTTGCCTGGGCGGTCGCTCGGGTCGCTCGGGTCGTCCGCCTCGCCCGGGTCGCCCGCCTCGCCCGCCTCGCCTGGGTCGCCACGGTCCGAGGTGGTCCCGTGGTTGCCCGAGCGGAGGTGGATCGAGACAGGTGCGGCGGCCCAGCCGGCCAGTGGCCCGGCGCGACCGCCGACCGGCGTGCGGGGTGGTCGGCACCGGCGTCCCGTCCCACCCGGTCCGCGGTTCCTGACCATCCCTTCGTCGCTGCGAGGCGCCCGCCTCAGCGGCCCACGCGCCGCGGCGGCAGGTCTCCTGCTCGTGGTGCTCGTGGCGGCGGTGGGCTTCGGAGCCCGAGTGGCCTGGGCCAGGGCGGCGAGCACGCCACAGGTGGTGGCGCCGTCGCAGTCGGGTTCGGCGCTCGGGAACAGGAGTCCGACAGGCAGCGTGTTCGCCTCGTCGAGCACGGGCTCAGGTGGCGGTGGTCCGCCGGCCGGGACGGTGACGGTGCACGTCGTCGGCCAGGTCGAGCGGCCTGGCGTGTTCACCATGCCTGCGGGGTCGCGGGTGTCCGACGTCGTGGCCAAGGCGGGTGCCCGCAAGGGGGCGGACCTCGCCGCCATCAACCTGGCGCGCCCGTTGGTCGACGGCGAGCAGCTGCGCGTACCCAAGCCGGGCGAGGTCGTCGCTGCCCCGGCCGGGACAGCAGGCCCGGGCTCGGGGGTGGGCGCGGCGAGCTCGGCTGGTGGCGTGGGCAGCGCGGCCACGGGCGGTGTCCCGGGAGCAGCCGTGCGGGTCAACCTCAACTCCGCGTCCGCGACTGAGCTCGAGGACTTGCCCGGCGTCGGGCCCGTCCTCGCCCAGCGGATCATCGACTGGCGCAGCGAACACGGACGCTTTGCCTCGGTCGACGAGCTCGGGGAGGTCAGTGGGATCGGGGAGAAGATCTTCGCCGCCCTACAACCCAAGGTGACGGTGTGAGCAGGCCCCCCGGACAGGTCCGGCGGAGAGCCGACCAGCCGCGGTTGCTGGACCTGCGCATGCTGGTTCCCGCGCTGACGGCGTGGGCAGTCAGCGCCGCCACGCTCGGCGTCCGGCCCCTGTTCCTGGTCGTCGCCGCCGTGGGCAGTGCGGGGGTCGCCGCTGCCCTGGTCTGGGGGCCGCCTTGGCGTCGTGCCCGGACGCCCGCACCTCCAGCGGCCGCGCTGGGCGCTCTGGTCCTGGGTGCGGTGGCCTTGGTGATCATTGCCACAGCCGCCCACGTGTCCTCGCGTGAGGCGGGACCGGTCCAGGCCCTTGCCGCCGAGCGCGCCATGGTCACCGTGTCCGGTGTCGTGACCAGGGATCCCGTCGTCGTGGGTGGCCGCCAACTGGACGGCGCGAGCGTGCGGTTCACGCTCCGCGTCGATGAGGTCACCGGACGGGGGAGGGCTGCGCGGGTGTCGACGCCCGTGCTCGTCGTGGCCGATGAGCGTTGGGAGGCCGTGCGCTGGCACGAGCGGGTGCAGGTCCAGGGCACCCTGCTCGGGGCCGAGCCCGGTGACGATGTGGTGGCGGTCCTGCGACCTCGCGGCCCACCTCGTTCGCTGTCTGCACCGGGACCGGTCGCCAAGGCGGCCGAACACCTCCGGTCGGGCCTGCGCGAGGCGGCCTCGCCCTTGCCGGCTGATGCACGCGGTCTGCTGCCTGCACTGGTCATCGGAGACACCAGCCGGACTCCTCAGGACCTCACCGACGCCATGCTCGCGACCGGTATGACCCATCTCTCGGCCGTGTCGGGCAGCAACGTCGCCATCGTCCTGGCGTTCGCGCTCGGGGGCGCCTCGCTGGCTGGCGTGCGCCGTCGCTGGCGGCCGCTCGTGGCGGTTCTCGTGCTGGCGGGCTTCGTGGTGCTCGCCCGCCCCGAGCCCAGTGTCATCAGGGCCGCAACGATGGGGACCATCGGGTTGATCGGGCTGAGCCGCTCGAGGCGCGCAGCCGGCATACCCGTCCTGTCGGCGGCGGTGGTCGTCCTGCTGGTCGTCGACCCCTGGCTCAGCCGGTCCTACGGTTTCGCCCTGTCCACGCTCGCGACCCTGGGACTGCTGCTGTTCACCCGCAGCTGGGGAGAGGCGATCGGGCGCCGACTCCCGGGCCGCATCCGTGGGTGGGGGCCCGCGATAGCCATTCCTGTTGCGGCACAAGCGATGTGCGCACCGGTGGTCGTACTGCTCCAGGGTTCGGTTTCCGTCGTGGGGGTGCTGGCCAACCTGCTGGCGGCACCACTGGTCGCACCCGCGACCGTGACCGGAGTCGCCGCCGCGACCGTGGCCCCGATCTGGCCTTTCGGGGGGAGGCTCCTGTGCTGGGTCGGTGCCCTGCCGGTTCTGGCGATCGCCTGGGTCGCCCGCACGTGCGCCACCCTCCCGGGCGGCACGCTGCCCTGGCCGGATGGTGCCCCGGGGGCGATCCTGCTCACTGTCGTGACCGTCATCGTGCTCGTCAACGGCAGGTGGTGGACCCACCGCGCGCGGCTGCACCCGATTCTCGCCGCAAGTGCGTGCCTGCTCGTGCTCGCGGCGGCGGCTCCGACGTCCGCGGTCACCTGGCCGCCGCCGGACTGGCGCTTCGTGGCCTGCGATATCGGGCAGGGGGACGGGCTGGTCCTCGCCACGACCCCCGGTCACGCGGTGCTGGTGGATGCGGGGCCGGACCCCGTCGCAATCAACTCCTGCCTGCGCCGCCTCCACGTCTCGGTGCTGGATTCGGTTGTCCTGAGCCATTTTCACGCCGACCACGTCGACGGGCTCCCCGGTGCGTTGGCAGGCCGCGAGGTGCGCGAGATCCTCGCGAGCCCGGTCCGCGAACCGTCCTACCAGTGGACGGAGGTGCAGGCGTGGGCCGGGGCACGCGGCATACCCATCCGTGACCTGTATGCCGGTGACCACCTCGCCTGGCCGGGTGTCACCGCAGACGTGTGGTGGCCGGCGCGCCGGATCGCGTCGGGTTCGGTGCCCAACAACGCCAGCGTGGTCCTGGCGGTGCGGTCCGGCCCCGTCGACCTGTTGCTGCTCGGCGACGTGGAGCGCGAGGCGGCCCACGCGGTGCTCCTTGAGCTGCGGCGCAGCTCGTCGATGTCGGCGCAGGCGTTGCGCTTCGACGTCGTGAAGGTGGCCCACCACGGCTCCGGAAATCTCGACGAGATCCTCTTGGAGTCGGTGCGTTCGCCCATCGCGGTGATCAGCGTGGGCGCGGACAACGACTACGGCCACCCGTCACCGAAGGCCTTGGAAGCTTTGCGTCGCAACGGGCATGCCGTCTATCGCACCGATCAGCGCGGCGACATCGCCGTGGTGGCTCGCGGCGACGACGTTGCCGTCACCTGGCGGAGACGATGAGCGCCCCGGCGGGTCGCTGGGCCGGTCAGGTGCTGGCGAGGACGCGGGGCTTCGCCTTTGCGGCCTCGACGAGGGCCTCGATCGTGGCCTGGACGGCCGGGACCCGTTGCAGGTCGGCCGTGGTGACAACGCTGATTGACCGTCGCGAGGCCGGGTTGATCGGCAGGGTGACGACGTCGTGGTGGTGGGCGGTGCGCAGGATGAGGTCGGGGATGAGGGCCACGCCCAGGCCTTCGGCGACCAGCCCGAGCACGGCCACGTAGTCCTCGGTCTCGAACCCGACATGGGGGGAGAACCCGGCCGTCGCGCACATCTGCAGGAGGTGGCCGCGGCAGCGGGGGCACCCCGCGATCCAGTTCTCCTGCGCCAGGGCAGACAGGTCCACCATGTCCAGGGTCGCGAGCGGGTGGTCGCGGGGGAGGGCGAGGCGGACCTCGTCGTCGAGGAGCTTGTGGGTGACGAACAGGTCCATGTCCTCCTCGCCGCGGCCGAGATCCGTGCCCTCGTAGGCGAAGGCCACCGCGAGGTCGCACTCGCCGGCCTTGAGCGCAGCGAGCGACTCCGGGGGTTCGGCCTCGGTGAAGGTGACCTGGACGTCCGGGAACCGCTTCTTCACGAGCGCGAGCGCGCGCGGGACGAGGGTGGCCGAGCTCGACGGGAAGGCCATCAGGCGGACCCGTCCGGCGCGCAGGCCCGCGATGGCGGCGACCTCCTCCTCGGCGGCATCGAGAGCGGACAGCACGGCGACGGCGTGGCGCGCGAGCACCTGGCCGGCCTCGGTCAGGCGCACGTTGCGGCCGACTCGCTCGACCAGCACGGTGCCGGTGCGCTGCTCGAGGCGGCGCACCATCTGCGAGATCGCGGGCTGGGAGTAGCCGAGGGACAGCGCAGCCCCGGTGAAGCTGCCCTCGTCGGCGATGGCCTTCATGACACGGAGACCTGCGGCGTCGATCATGCCTGAAGCATAACCGTTCGTTATCCAGATCGTTAGTTGTTGACGCCTCCGTGATGGGTCGCGGCCGGCGTTCCCACCCACCGTCGCCCGCAGCCTCCCCGACTTGTTGCGTCCTGGTGGTCACCGGACGCCGATTTGGGGGTCCCGTGACGATCTGGCGGCAACAAGTCCAGGAGGCCTCGACTTGTTGCGCTCTCGTGGTCACCGGACACCGATTTGGGGGTCCCGTGACGATCTGGCGGCAACAAGTGCGGGAGGGGCGTCGGCGGGCGGGTGTCCCCGGCCTCTGCTTTCATCGGGTCCACGATGAAGCCCGAGCCGACGAGCACGACCCACGCGACGGAGCGCGCTGCCACCGAGAGTGACGCGCCTGGACCCGGCGATGCGCCTGGACCCGGCGACGCGGCATACCCGCAGGAGTCCCCGTCGCCGCACCGGACGGGGGTGGCGCTGTGTCTGTCCGGTGGCGGCTACCGCGCAGCCCTGTTCCACCTCGGTGCCGTTCGCCGGCTCAACGAGCTCGGGGTGCTGTCGCAGCTCGCCACCGTCAGCGGGGTCTCCGGCGGCTCGATCGTGGCCAACCTGCTCGCCGACCCGGAGCTGGAGTTCCCGGCGGCGGGCGGTGTCGTGGAGGGCTTCGAGGAGTGTGTCGCCGTGCCGCTCCAGCGGCTCACCTCCCGCAACATCCGCACCCCGGCGCTGCTGTCCAAGGCCGCGCCGTGGAGGTGGTTCGCTCCCGACGCGGCCATCCGGGCGCTGGCCGACGAACTCGCTGCGACCGTCCCCTGGTGGTCGAAACCGTTGCGGGACAACGAGACTCGTGGTCCGGGGGTGGTGACTGGCGCAACCGAGATCGGCTACGGCGTGGACTGGGTCTTCGAGGGCCCGAGCGCGCATCGTCCCCACGGGCGCGTGGGGGACTACCGCCTTGGGTATGCCGCGCCGCCGGCGGGGCTGCGGATCGCCGACATCGTGGCGGCCTCCTGCGGCTTCCCGCCGTTCTTCGCGGCGATGGTGTTGGACGGGGTCGCGATGCACCTCACCGGCGGACATCGCGGCCTCGAGCCGGAGGAGGATCGCGCCTCGATCCTGCGGCGCATCAGGCTGACCGACGGCGGGGTCTATGACAACCTCGGGCTCGAGCCGGTCTGGAAGCGGCACGCCACCGTCCTGGTCAGTGATGGCGGTGGGGTCTTCCGGGCGCGCACCGAGCGCACTGTCCTCGGCCGCACGCTGCGGATCCTCGGGATCGCCACCAGCGGCGGCCAGTCCGTGCGCAGTCGGTGGCTGCAGGCCGGCTATGCGCGCGGTGCGCTCCGCGGCACGTCGTGGGCGCTCGACACGGTCGTCGAGGGCTCCTATCCCCGCGACACCACCGAGCTGGTCAACGCCATCCGCACCGACCTCGATGCCTTCAGCCGCGAGGAGCAGCAGATCCTCGAGCGCCACGGCTACCTCGTGGCCGACGCCCAGGTCCGGGCGCACTGTCCGGAGCTCGTGACCCGCGACAGCCCGCCCGCTCCGCCGCACGCCGAGGTCGCCGATCCGCAGGTGGCGAGGGCGGCCCTGGTCGACTCGGCGAAGCGCCGACTCCTCGGGAGGTCCTGACCCGACGTACCCTTGCCGCGTGACGCAGACCGCCTCCGCGACCGGCCAGCCGGACTTGACCGTCCCGCCGGCTGCGACTGAGCAGGCGCCCTCGACCGACCAGCTGAGCGTGATCGCTGGCCTGCTGGAGCGCGGCAACGTCCTCGTCCTGACCGGCGCCGGCATCTCCACCGACTCGGGCATCCCGGACTACCGAGGCCCGGACGGCACCCGTCGCGTGACGCCCATGCAGTACGCCGAGTTCCTGGGGTCCTCCGAGGCGAGGCAGCGCTACTGGGCGCGCAGCTATGTCGGGTGGCAACGGTTCAACCGGGCCCGGCCCAACTCCGGTCACGAGGCCGTCGCGAGGCTCCAGGACCGTGGGCTGGTCGGCCCGGTCATCACCCAGAACGTCGACGGCCTGCACCAGCGCGCGGGCGCGACCGACGTCGAGGAGCTGCACGGGTCGCTGGCGCGGGTCGTGTGCCTGACCTGTGGCGACCGCACCTCCCGCTGGGACCTCGACGACCGCATGCGCGAGAGCAACCCCACCTACACGGTGACCAGCGACGAGATCCGACCCGACGGCGACATCGTGCTCAACGATCTCGACGTCGCCGCCTTCCGCACGCCGCTGTGTCTCGTCTGTGGCCACGACACGCTCAAGCCGGACGTCGTGTTCTTCGGCGAGTCAGTGCCGAAACCGTTGGTGGAGAAGTGTTTTCGCCTCACCGAACAGGCCAGCGCGCTGGTGGTCCTGGGCTCCAGCCTGAAGGTGATGAGCGGCTACCGCTTCGTCCGCCGCGCTGCCGCGCTCGGCATCCCGGTCGCGATCATCACCCGGGGGCCGACCCGCGGCGATGGCGAGGCCACCGCTCAGCTCGACGCGCCGCTCGCCCCGACCCTCGAGGAACTGCTCAACCGGCTGGCGGCCTAGTTTTCAGCCGGTCGGCCGCCTGGCTATCAGCACGACGTCGATCGCCTCGCCGTGGTCGGTGGGCCGCACGTACTCCTCGCACCGCTCGATCTGCAGGTCCCCGGCCGCTGCGCGCAGCTGCTCGGGTGTGTGCAGCAGCGCCGGGTCGGACGGGCCGCCGACCCCCTCGGTGAGGTTGCGCAGTCCGTGTCCGACGACCACCAGCGCACCTCCCGGTGTCAGCCAGGTCCGGGTCCGCGAGACGACGTCGGAGGGCAGGTGCAGGTAGGACACGAGGACGAGGTCGTAGTGAACCTGCGGCGCCGGGTGCCAGGACCGGGCGTCCGCCACCACCCAGTCGACCCGGATCCCGCGGCTGGACGCCTCCTTCTCGCCCTTGGCCAGGCCCACCGCCGAGAAGTCGACCGCCGTCACCCGCCAGCCCTTCGTGGCCAGCCACACGGCGTGACGTCCCTCGCCGGCGCCGAGGTCGAGGGCGCGACCGGGTGGCCAGCCGCCCACGATCCGTTCCACCTCGGCGTTGGGGGTCGCGCTCCAGACGTGCTCCTGGGCGGAATACCGCTCGTCCCAGAGAGCCTGGCGGTCCGTGTGCCCACCGCGGTCGGGGTCGGGCAGCTTCGCCGCGTCAGCCGAGTCGTGTGTGCCGTGGCTGTGACCGTGCTCGTCGCTCATCCCCCTAGCATCGCCGATATGAGCAGCATTGCCCCGGACGGCGGCCGCGCAATCGTCGTGCGAGACGCGACGCAGGCGGACCTTCCCGCCATGGCGGCCATCTACGACGACCAGGTCCGGACCTCGGTGGCGACCTTCGACACCGAACCCCGCGGCGCGGCATACCTCGGCGAGAAGCTCGCAGCCACCGGTGTCGGCAACGTTGTCCTCGTCGCCTGCGCGGACGAGCAGCTGCTCGGGTACGCGTTCTCCGGCGCCTTCCGCCCGCGGCCGGCCTATGACGGCACCAAGGAGGTGTCCGTCTACCTCGCGGAGGGCGCCCGCGGGCGCGGCCTCGGACGGTCCCTGTATGCCGCGCTGCTGGCGCGGCTGGACGCCGCACCTGAGGTGCACACCCAGGTGGCGGTGATCGCCCTGCCCAATGACGCGAGCGTGGCGCTGCACGTGGCGTGCGGCTTCGAGCGGGTGGGCGTGCTGCGCGAGGTCGGGCACAAGTTCGGTCGTTATGTCGACACGGCCTGGTACCAACGGATGACTCCGCAAAAGTAGGGCTGGCGCGTCGCCCCGTCTCTTGGCACCCTCGAAGGAGCATCTTTCGCACGTCGTGGAGGTTGGGAGATGGGCGCCACCGGAGCCGGGCCGTTCGAGAACGACGACGCGCTCGACCTGCTCGACGAGCTCGAGGAGTCCGAGGCCGACGTACGCCGCAAGAGGGTCGAGTCCGCCCTCGACGAAGTGGTCCGCGCGTCGGGGTACATCGAAGCGCCCACCATGTCGCAGGCGGTGGCAGCCGCGGTGCTCGTGGCTGCGTGTGACGACTTCGAATCCGTGGTGGGAGAACGCAATGTGCCCTGGTGGGTCGACGAGGAACCCATCGAGGTGGACGAACAGCTCGAGGAGCTCGCCACCCGGGCGTTGCACCGGGCCCTGCAGTCCGACGACAACGAGCTCTGGGAGCTGTGGGCCGACGGTGACGGTGGCGAACGCTTCGCCACCAAGATCACGCACTACCTCGACGCGCTGGGTGACTGACTGGGCGACTGGGTGGGGAACTGGCTCTGCGCCCGACAGACCCCGAGAGCCGCGTCGATCTGGTCCAGGTTGAGCTGCGAGCAGGCGTGGCTGGCGGCGTCGATCAGGTCCGCGAGCAGTTCGATCTCGGACCCGAGCACCTGGTCGGTGAGATCGGGGTCGGGATGGGCCTCCATGTGAAGAGAACGGTGTGGAGGGTCGCCCGTTACGGACCGGCGGACGCCAACCGGCGAACCGGGCCTGGTTGGGCCCGTTCGGGTGAGGGGCCATCAGCCGAACGGAGGAGGCGCGAGCCGCGCTGAGCTCCGGTGACCCGGATGCGCCGCCTCGGTCGCCCCCCATTGGGCCCGGACGCACGTGTGCCGCAGAGCGCACGAGGCACTCCGCGGCACACGTCGCCGGGGCTGAGGGTCGAGCTCAGACCCGGCGAAGCACCGCCGTGACCTTGCCGAGGATGGTGGCGTGGTCTCCGTCGATGGGGTCGAAAGCCGGGTTGTGCGGCATCAGCCACACCTTGCCGTCCTTGCGCTTGAACGTCTTGACGGTGGCCTCGTTGTCGAGCATCGCCGCGACGATGTCGCCGTTGTCGGCCGTGGGCTGTTGGCGCACAACGACCCAGTCGCCGTCGCAGATGGCGGCCTCGATCATCGAGTCGCCCACGACCTGGAGCAGGAACAGCTGCCCCTCGCCGACGATCTGGCGGGGGAGCGGGAAGACGTCCTCGACGGTCTCCTCGGCCAGGATCGGCACGCCGGCCGCGATGCGGCCGAGCACGGGCACGTAGGCCGCGGCAGGACGCTGGTCGCCCGACCCCGTCTCGTCGTAGGTCGCCGTCTCGTCCTCGGTCGAGGCGCCGCCGCGGTAGCCCCGCATGTCGGCGGGGGAGTCGGGCGAGACGACCTCGATGGCGCGCGGCCGGTTGGGGTCGCGGCGCAGGAAGCCCTTGCGCTCGAGGGTGGACAGCTGGTGGGCGACCGAGCTGGGGGAGGTGAGCCCCACCGCCTCGCCGATCTCGCGCAGGCTCGGCGGGTATCCGCGCCGGTCGACCGAGTTGCGGATCACCTCGAGCACCCGTCGCTGCCGGACGGTGAGCCCGTCACCGCGATCGCGGTCGGGCAGTTCCTTGACGTTGTCGTCGCTCATGCCGCTTCCTCACTTGAGCAGTTTTCAGGTAAACGTGCAGGTCAGGTGCCATATGCCGGGTGCTCGCCGAGGCGTTGTCAGTGCCCTCTGATGTGCTTGCGGCATGAACACAGCGTATGGCCTTCGAACGCCTGTGCCAAACATGTGTTCGACGCGTGTCTTGATTGATTCGAACATGCGTGCTAGAAATCAGTCAAGCAGTTCTTCGCACATCCGTTCGAGGAACGCAGCACGACACACCACAGCCACAACAGCGCACGCCACGATGGAGGACCTGATGAGTGCAGCAGTCGCTTGGGACGTCGCCCCCGCACCGGTGCGGGTTCCCGTTCGCCCGGCTCGCCCCCGCCTGGTCTCGGTGCCCACCGGCGCAGAGGTCGTGGTGGCTCCGGCCGCCCCGTTGCGCCTGACCCGCGCCGCCCGTCTGGCGATCACGCTCACCGTTGTCATCGCCGCCGTGGCGCTGGCGATCGCCGTGTTCTCGGGCGGCGCCTCCGCCACCGTGATCGACCACTCCACCACGGTGCAGTCCGGTCAGACGCTGTCGCAGATCGCGGTCGAGCAGCTGCCCCAGCTGTCGATGGCCGAGGCGGTCGCCCAGCTCCAGATCGCCAACGACCTGACCGACAGCAACGTCCACGCCGGCCAGACGCTGCTCATCCCCGCCGTCGGCTGAAGCCCGACCGCTCAGCGGTCGGCCCGCCTCGGCCTGCGTGCGGGGTGGCCGAGCTCGCCGCCCCACAGGTGCGGGGTGCCCTCGTTCTCGACCAACGACAGGTCGCGTCCGAGGAACCCCGCCAGCCGCTGGGCCGCGACCCGAACCTGCGTGCGCCCTCGCGTCGAGACGGCCGGAGCGAGGCGCACCTCGACCTGGACGGCGTCGGGTCGCACCGTCCGCTTCCAGAGCCCCACGTTCGTGCCGTCGAGCACCACGCTCGCCCAGAACGGGTCGGTGTGCTCGGCATAGGGGTGGTCGGGCAGCGCCGAGAAGTTCACCTGCGGATAGGTCAGCACGGCCTCGTCATAGGTCGGGAAGAGGTATGCCGCGGGCGCGGCACGGGAGACCCGGCGCACCTGCGAGGGGTCGAACCAGTGCGGGATGCCGGCGATCTCCACCTCCCGCAGTGCGTCACCGAGCTGCGCGAGCGCTGCCTTGGTGTCGCTGACCGTCATGGTCGCCCACCGGGTGAAGTCCTTGACCGAAGCAGGCCCGTGGCCGCTGAAGAACCGCCGCACCAGCTCGACCACGGCCTCGTCGCGGCCGCGTTCTGGTGTCGGCGCGATGACCTCGTCGACCAGGGCATAGGAGTGGTGCACGCCCTTCATCGGCCCCGAGCAGACCAGCCCGCGCATCTCGGCGACGATGAGCAGGTGGCCGAGCTGCTCGCCGGGCTTGATGGGGGAGCCGCGCCCGACGAACGCCTCGCCGAGCTCGGGTCGAGTCAGGAAGTGCTTGTCCTGCAACAGTTTTGCGAGCAGCTCGAACCCGTCGCCGAGACGCTTGGTGTCGTCGAGGCCGAGCTGGCGGTGCCGCGCTCCCATGCTCGACAGCACTCGCGGCGAGGTGAGGGCGAGGATCCAGCGCAGGTCCTCGGGCGCGACGAAGTGCCAGGTCGGCCGCAGGATGTGGGTGCGCACGAAGGCGCCGGCGTCGAACTCTCGCTGCACCGCGGCATACCGGTCCTTGCGGGAGCGCATCGCGAGGGAGTAGAAGGCGTGGTCGCGCTCCTGGCTCTGCACGCAGGTGAGCAGCCGCACGGCGTCGGCGGCACGGGGGAGCGGCGCCGAGCTGAGCCGCTGGGTGGCCAGCCGCTGGGCGAGGACGCTGGCGTGATCCATGGCGCCATCCTCTCGAATATCGCCGACAGCCTCTCGAATACCGCCGAGAGGTGCGCGACCATGGAGGGGTGGAGCAGAGCACGACGGTTGACATCGCCGCCTCGCCGGAGCGGGTCTGGCAGGTGCTCACGGACGTCGAGCACTGGTCGGACTGGACCGAGTCGGTGCGGTGGGTGCGCCGCCTCGAGGACGGCCCGTTGCGGACGGGCTCGACGGCCAAGATCAGCCAGCCCAAGGTCCCGACGGTGGACTGGGTGGTGACCGAGTTCGACCCGGGGCGGATGTTCACGTGGGTGTCGGCCGGACCGGGAGCGCTCACCACGGCGAGGCACTCGGTCGAGGCGCTGCCCGGTGGTGGCAGCCGGGTCCGGCTCTCGGTGGAGCAGAGCGGGATCCTGGGCTCGCTGGTCGGCAGGCTCTATCGCGGGCTCACCGAGCGCTACCTCGCGATGGAGTCGGCGGGGCTCAAGGCGCAGTCCGAGGGCGGCCCAGCCTGAGGGACCGATGAGTTCGCGCACCGTGGCTGGTCGGTACTGCTGACAGGAACACCAGGACGATACGAACGCCGGGCCGACGCGCACCAGTGGGCACGGACCACGGAAGGCGGCAGGCATGGGCAAGGTCATCTCGGGGATCACGATGTCGGTCGACGGTTACGTCACCGGGCCGGACGACGGACCGGCCAAGGGGCTCGGCGAGGGCGGCGAGCGGCTGCACTACTGGGTGTTCGGCGGGCCGTGGACCTATGACGAGGAGCCGACCGGCCAGATGGGAGAGGTCGACCAGGCGTGGATGGACGAGGCCATGGCCAACTTCGGCGCGGTGGTCGGTGGACGCGCGACCTACGAGGCCGCAGGGCACTGGGGTGACCAGAACCCCTGGGATGTGCCGTTCTTCATCGTCACGCACCGACCGGAGGACCAGCCCGAGGGCGATGCGTTCACCTTCGTCGACGGCCTGGCCGAGGCCGTCGAGCGGGCGCAGGCCGCCGCCGGCGACAAGGACGTGCATCTGATGGGCGGCGCCGACCTGATCCGGCAGGCGCTGGCCGCCGGGCTCGTCGACGACCTGTCGATCATTGTGGCCCCGGTCATCCTCGGCGGGGGCAAGCGCCTGTTCGACGGGTTCGAGCAGGACATCGAGCTGACCCACAAGGGCGTCCGGCAGAGCGAGTACGCCACCTTCATCGACTACTCCGTGAACAAGGGCCTGATGGGTCGATCGACCCATTCCAGGTGACAGCTGAGTGGGCGGATCGACCGACGCGGAGCGGGCCGGGCGCTTCGTAGCGTCGAGGGCATGAGCACTCATCCGACCAGGAGGCAGCCATGACCACCTCGATCTCCGCGCAGCAGACCACCCCTGCCGCCACCACCACCGGCGGGGCCACCCACGCCGGCACCGCAGGCCTGCGCTGGCCTGCCCTCGCCGGCATCACCGGGCCCGTCCTCTTCACCACGGCGTTCCTCGTCCAGCAGTGGGCCCGCCGCGACACCTACGACTGGGTCAGCGAGCCGGTCAGCAATCTCGAGGCCGGACCGCACGGCTGGGTGCAGCAGGCGAGCTTCGTCGTGTTCGGCGTCCTCATGGCGGCGTTCGCGCTGGGCATGCGTCGTGGAGTCGCCCGGAGCCGGAGTCGGAGCCGGCTGAGCTGGCTGGGCCCGGCCTTCCTCGGGCTGTGCAGCGCCGGACTGTTCGTCGCCGCGGCCTTTCCGATCGAGGAGGACGCCCAGGGCGTCGCCTACGACCCGGGGCTCCACTTCGTGGGAGGCGTGACCTTCTTCCTCAGCTCAGGGCTGGCGCTGCTCGCCCTGTCGCGCAGCCTGCGCGCCGATCCGCGATGGGGCGACCTGCTGCCGCGCTGGACCCTGGTCGCGGGGCTGTTGGCCCTGGTCGGGTTCGTGACGCTCGGCGCCTTCGCGATCCCCGAGGACGCGCCACTTCAGGGGTATGCCGGGTTGGCCCAGCGCGTCGTCATCGTCACCGTGACGTTCCCGTGCCTGGTCGCGCTGGCGCTCAGGCTGCGCGCGATCGCTCGCCAGGGGGAGTGACCCGGCTGCTGGTGACTGGCGTCAAGCAGCCTGACGCGGCCTGAGCCACCCGCTCAGGTGCTGACGCCCCGCAGCTGGACGTCCGCGGCATACCCGCCGAGCTGTGCGGTGAGCTTGGCGGTCGCCGTGCCGGGCCCGGCCGGCGTCCACGTCACGGTCACGGAGACCGCGTCGCCGGGGGCGATGGCGCCCTCGGTCTCGAGCGCGGCGACGAACCCGGCCGTCGACGGCTCCACCACGAGCGAGCCAGCCGCGATGCCGAGCGCGTCCTTGCTGCCGTTGAAAAGGTGGACAGTGCTGCCCACCGGGTTGGTGCCCGTCGTGGTCAGGTCGAGGCTGCGCGGCACGAAGGCGACGATGTCCTTGGTGGTGGCCGCGCCCGGACCGAGGATGACGTCGGCGACGCGTTCGATGAGGTGGCGGAAGGTCTCCTCGCGGAAGCCGATGACGAACGCGATGACGGCCAAGATGGCGATGCCCGGCCCGTCGTAGGCCACCGGCACCGCGGCGGCCGCCCCACCGCTGGCGGGCGTCGCGGGGGAGGCGGTCACGCTCTTGATGAGCAGCACCACGATCAGCACGCCGATGGTGCCGCACACTCCGCCGAGCAGCGGACGCGCGAGGTGCCACAGGTAGTAGTCGGGGTCCCAGTTGTGGGCGTGCTTGACGATCCCGACCAGGCTGATCGTCGCCCCGCCCAGCGCCCCTGCCCACGGCACCCACAACGGCACCACCGACTGGAACGAGAACGACCAGTACAGCCGGCTCGGCTCGGGGTCCTTGGAGTAGATCAGCACGGCGACGAGCAGCGCCGACATCGAGATCACGTTGACGGCGAAGAAGATGCCGGGTCGCCGGCGCCAGTCGTCCTGAGGAATCGTGGCCATGCTCTGACGATCCTCCGTGCCTTTGCGGACGACATCGTCCGTTTGCACGAAGGTGCCGTGGATGGCGCGTGGCCCGGTCGAGGACGCGGCGCCAACTCGCCTTTTGCAGGAGGGAGCGCCGCTCAGCTGAGGGTGCGGCGCATGACCAGGCGCGGCAGCTTGCTGGCGACCGCGTCGGTGGTGCCGACGACCGCAAACCCGGCCTTCTCGAACATGCCGCGCGTCCCGACGAAGGCCATGGTGAGATCCATCCGCTGGTCGCCGGGATCGACCGGGTGGGCCTCGACGGCCGGCGCGCCGTTTGCCGCGGCATACGCCACGGCACCCTCGATGAGGTGCTCGGTGACGCCACGCCTGCGGAAGCCCGAACGCACCACGATGCAGACGATGCTCCAGACGGGCAGGTCGTCGACGGGACGCATCAGCGCGGACTTCGCCAGCCGGGTGATCTCCGAGCGCGGGCCGATGTTGCACCAGCCGACCGGCTCGCCATCGAGATAGGTCACGACTCCCGGCGGGTGCTCGCGCTCGCACAGGCTGCGCATGGCGCGCTCGCGGGCGCGCGTGCCCGTGCCGCCGAGCTCCTCGATCTCCTTGGCCTGGAGGCGGTGGGACAGGCACCAGCAGTGGTTGGAGCGACGGTTCTTGTTGATGACGTCGGCGAAGTCCTCGAACCGGTCCGGCGTCACCGGATGCGTCTCCCATGTCTCCGATTCCCTCACGCGTCCCAGCAAAGCACCACGGACCGACACCCCGTGCCGCCGAGAGCGTGGCAAACCGCTCCCAGGACAGGCCAAAGCGTCGATCTGCCACCCTCTCGACGCCGCCTGGCGAGGTTGGTGCGCCGCGAAACCGCCCGTCCACCACATGTAGGGGAGTCGATTCGGGGCACACCCCACATCTGGGTGCCTCTGACGTCACACCAGTCACACCAGCACCAGTTTCGGCGTGTCGCGCCGCGCCGCCGCAAGCCTCTGACCTGCGGCGATGCACACTTCGACACAAGTTTCCGGGAACGGCTTGCGTCCTAGGTCACAGGGAGGCACACTATCCCTACATCTAGTGGTTACACCGCTGTAGTTCGTCCACATGTAGTGCACAGGCTAGGGCGGGTTGTCCACACGTTGTCCCCAGCAAGTCCCCAGTTCCGTCCACAGGGCGGGGCCGGATCCGCACCAAATTGGCCCATCAGCACCGGGAGGAGACCGACATGCACTGCCCGTTCTGCAGGCACACCGACTCCCGCGTGATGGACTCGCGCACGACCGATGACGGCAGCTCGATCCGCCGGCGTCGCCAGTGCCCCGAGTGCGGTCGTCGCTTCACCACCATCGAGACGGCGAGCCTGACGGTCACCAAGCGTTCCGGCGCCAACGAGCCGTTCAGCCGCAGCAAGGTCCTCGTCGGCGTCCGCAAGGCCTGTCAGGGCCGTCCGGTCACCGAGGACGACCTCGCGATCCTGGCCCAGCGGGTCGAGGAGTGCATCCGCCAGCAGGGGCAGGCCGAGGTCGAGGCCCACGAGGTGGGCTTGGCGATCCTCGGACCGTTGCGCGAGCTCGACGAGGTCGCCTACCTGCGGTTCGCCAGCGTCTACCAGGCCTTCGACAGCCTCGAGGACTTCGAGGGTGCGATCACCCTGCTGCGCGCCGAGCGCGACGCCACCGGCACCGAGCCGGAGCCGCGGTCGCGACCACAGACCCAGGCGGGTATGCCGCCGGGCTAGGCCCCGCGGCATACGCACCTTCCCGCACGGCCACGCACGACGAGAAACCAGACGAGAAGCACGGCCACAGGCGACGCACCACCAAGGGCAACGCACCACTGAGCACGTACACCACTGAGCATTTCCACCACGAGGCATCGCGGCACTGTCAGTGCCGCACGAGACAATCAATTGAAGCAACACCCAGGGGCTAGGGAGGCCACGAGAATGACTGAAACCGCAGGCGCACGGGCAGGTGCTCGCAAGAGCGCTGGCAAGGGCGTGAAGGTTGAGCGGATCTACACCACCCCTGGTGTGCACCCGTACGACGAGGTGACGTGGGAGAAGCGCGACGTCGTCCAGCAGAACTGGAAGACCGGCGAGACGATCTTCGAGCAGCGCGGGGTCGAGTTCCCCGACTTCTGGTCGGTCAACGCGTCCACGATCGTCACCACCAAGTACTTCCGCGGGGCGCTCGGCACCGAGAAGCGTGAGACGGGGCTCAAGCAGCTCATCGACCGCGTCGTGCTGACCTACGTCAAGGCGGGCAAGGACCACGGCTACTTCTCCTCCGCGGAGGACGCCGAGATCTTCGAGCACGAGCTGACCTATGCGCTGCTGCACCAGGTCTTCAGCTTCAACTCGCCGGTGTGGTTCAACGTCGGCACGCACAGCCCGCAGCAGGTCTCCGCCTGCTTCATCCTCGCCGTTGACGACTCGATGGACTCGATCCTCAACTGGTACAAGGAAGAGGGCTTCATCTTCAAGGGCGGCTCCGGCGCCGGCCTCAACCTGTCGCGGATCCGTTCGTCCAAGGAGCTGCTCAGCTCGGGTGGCACGGCCTCCGGCCCGGTCTCCTTCATGCGTGGCGCCGACGCGTCCGCGGGGACGATCAAGTCCGGTGGCGCGACCCGTCGTGCGGCCAAGATGGTCGTGCTCGACGTCGACCACCCCGACATCATGGAGTTCGTCCAGACCAAGGCGCGCGAGGAGGACAAGATCCGCGCGCTGCGTGACGCCGGCTTCGACATGGACCTCGGCGGCAAGGACATCGTGAGTGTCCAGTACCAGAACGCCAACAACTCGGTCCGCGTCAGCGACGAGTTCATGAAGGCTGTGGAGGACGGCACCGAGTTCGGGCTGCGCGCCCGCAACACCGGTGAGGTCATCGAGACGGTCGACGCGCGTGACCTGTTCCGCAAGATGGCCGAGGCCGCGTGGGAGTGCGCCGACCCGGGCATCCAGTACGACGACGTCATCAACGACTGGCACACCAACCCCGAGACCGGCCGGATCACCGCGTCCAACCCGTGCTCCGAATACATGTCGCTCGACAACTCCTCGTGCAACCTGGCCTCGCTCAACCTGCTCAAGTTCCTCAAGGACGACGACACGTTCGACGCCAAGAAGTTCCAGCAGGTCGCCGAGCTCGTCATCACGGCGATGGACATCTCGATCTGCTTCGCGGACTTCCCGACCGAGGCGATCGGCGACACGACGCGTGACTACCGCCAGCTGGGCATCGGCTACGCCAACCTCGGCGCGCTGCTCATGGCGACCGGTCACGGCTACGACTCCGAGGGTGGGCGTTCGCTGGCTGCGGCCATCACCTCGCTGCTCACCGGTGCCGCCTACAAGCGCTCCGCCGAGATGGCGGGCGTCGTCGGTGCGTATGCCGGGTACGCCCGCAACGCAGACGCCCACAAGCGCGTGATGCGCAAGCACCAGAGCGCCAACGACGCGATCCGTCCGCTCGACACGATGGACACCGCGATCCACCGCGCCGCCTCCAAGGCGTGGGACGACGTGGTCAAGGTCGGCGAGAAGAACGGCTACCGCAACGCCCAGGCGTCGGTGCTCGCCCCGACCGGCACCATCGGCTTCATGATGGACTGCGACACGACCGGCATCGAGCCCGACTTCTCGCTGGTGAAGTTCAAGAAGCTCGTCGGTGGCGGGTCGATGCAGATCGTCAACCTGACCATCCCGCGCGCGCTCAAGAAGCTGGGCTACACCGGCGAGACCATCGAGGCGATCGTCGAGTACATCGCCGACAAGGGTCACGTCATCGACGCTCCCGGCCTCAAGACCGAGCACTACGAGATCTTCGACACCGCCATGGGCGCCCGGTCGATCGAGGCCATGGGCCACGTGCGGATGATGGCGGCCGTCCAGCCGTTCCTCTCCGGCGCGATCTCCAAGACGGTCAACCTGCCCGAGAACGCCACGGTCGAGGAGATCGAGGACGTCCACATGCAGGGCTGGAAGCTCGGCCTCAAGGCGATCGCGGTTTACCGCGACAACTGCAAGGTCGGCCAGCCGCTGTCCGATGGTGGGTCGACCGCCAAGGACGCTGCCGCTGACAAGGTGACGGCTGCGGCCGAGGCCAAGATCGAGCGGGTCGTCGAGTACCGCCCGGTGCGCAAGCGTCTGCCGAAGCGCCGGACCTCGCAGACCACGTCGTTCGCCGTGGGTGGCGCCGAGGGTTACCTCACCGCCGGCACCTACGAGTCGGGCGACCTGGGCGAGATCTTCCTCAAGTTCGGCAAGCAGGGCTCGACCCTGGCCGGCGTGATGGACGCGTTCTCGATCGCGGTCAGCATCGGCCTGCAGTACGGCGTGCCGCTGGAGACCTTCGTCGAGAAGTTCACCAACCTGCGGTTCGAGCCTGCTGGCCTGACGGATGACCCCGACGTGCGGATGGCGCAGTCGATCATGGACTACGTGTTCCGCCGCCTGGCGCTGGACCACATGGACTTCGACACCCGTTCGTTCATGGGCATCCACACCGCTTCCGAGCGCGCTCGCCAGCTCGAGACCGGGTCCTACCAGGACACCGAGGCCGACGAGTCGGACGAGGAGCTCGAGGACGAGCTGGAGAACTTCAGCCAGTCCGCCCCCGTCACCAAGCCGGCCGCTGCTGCGTCCTCGACCCCCACGGTCGAGGGCAAGGCACTCGACGCCGACTCAGTGAAGTCCGGCGCCGGTGCAGCCAGCGCCCGCGAGGTCTCGGTCGACGTCCACTCGTCCGCCGAGCTCCTGGAGAAGTTCCAGGGCATCTCCGCCGACGCCCCGATGTGCATGACCTGCGGCACCAAGATGCGCCCCGCCGGCTCCTGCTACGTCTGCGAAGGCTGCGGAAGCACCAGCGGCTGCAGCTAGGTCAGAGTAGGGCGGCGCGCCTAGCCTCCTCTGGTCCTCGACCGGGGGAGGCTAGGCCATGTAGTTGACGATTTGCGATGCGATGGGGATGCGATGTCAGTGCTCGAACGTATGTTCGAGATGGAGGTGACTAGGTGACAGCCATCTATCTCGACTACAACGCCTCGACGCCCGTGGATCCGAGCGTGGTTGAGGCCATGCTCCCGTGGTTCACCGAGCGATTTTGGAATGCGGCGTCATCCCACGGCGCCGGCGAGACAGCGCGGCGGGCTGTCGAACGGTCGAGAGCTGATGTGGCCGCCGTGATCAATGCGGCACCGCGCGAAATCGTCATCACCTCGGGCTCGACAGAGGCGAACAACTTGGCGCTCAAGGGAGGCGCCCAGCTGGCCAAGGGTGCCCGAGACACTGTCGTTGTCGCGGCCACCGAACATAAAGCGGTCCTAGACGTCGCTGAGTCGCTCATCCCCCAGGGATATCGAGTGCAGGTGCTCTCCGTCGACCGCGATGGCGCCGTCGACGTTGACGCTCTGGCCGGGATGATGTCGGAGAGGGTGGCCCTCGTTTCCGTAATGCTGGCCAACAATGAAACTGGCGTCATCCAGCCGCTTGCCAGGATCGCTGAGATCGCGCATATGAGTGGTGCCTTGATCCACACCGATGCCACGCAGGCGGTTGGAAAGGTCCCAATCGATGTCCTGGCGCTCGACGTGGACCTGCTGTCGCTGTCGGCGCATAAGTTCTACGGCCCCAAGGGCGTTGGCGCGCTCTATGTTCGCCGAGGCGTAAGTCTTAACGCTCAGCTCCATGGAGGCGGACACGAGGCTGGTCTGCGGAGCGGCACGTTGAACGTTCCCGGTGTCGTTGGCATGGGCAAGGCTGCGGAGTTGGCCATGCATGCTCTGAATGAGGATGCCGTTCACTCCACACACCTTGTGGAGCGCCTTGTAACTGGGCTCGAGTCGCGAATCGATCGCATGGAGTACATCGGTGCCGGTGTTGCTCGGCTTCCCAACACGGCAAATCTGCGGTTCGCTGGGGCGGACGCCGACGCGATCATGGCAAACGCACCTTCGATCTTTGTCTCCTCTGGCTCCGCCTGCTCGTCGCGAGTCCCGGAACCCTCACATGTGTTGCTGGCGATGGGCCTGACTCAGGACGAGGCTTACGAGTGCCTCCGCTTCAGCGTCGGCCGAAACACGACGACCGAAGAAATCGACCTCGCCGTTGTGGCAATCGCCGATGCCGTAAGTAGAGTGCGTCGCCTCAACTCCGCGGACGACCTTTCCCGAGCGCCCGAAGGAGCGATTCGTTGAGACTTGATGAAGCCTGCAGTCCAGCCTTCGCGCGTCACGAGACCTTTCATCCTCGCTATGGCTGGCTCAAGAAGGCAGTAGATGCTGCGGGCGCTCCAGACGATGTGTTTAACCGCGAGGAAGCGGTGGTCGACCTAGGCGTTGGTAAGAACATGGTTCGGTCGATCAGACATTGGGGACATGCCTTCAAGCTGCTCGAGCACGAGGCCGTAGACGGGAGCCGACGGCCGCGTTCACGTCCGTCCAGCATCGGCAAGGACATCTTCAGTGATGGCGGCATTGATCCCTACTGCGAGTTGCCCGGGACCCTCTGGCTGCTCCAATGGTGGCTCCTGGCCCCTCGGTCCATTTCGCCGGTTTGGTGGCTGGCTTTCAATGAGTTCCCAGGCGTCGAGTTCTCCGAGGAGGAACTTCAACAGTTCGTCCTCGACCGCATCAGCGACTGGGCTGATCCGCACCCTTCATCGGTCAAGAAGGACGTAAGCGCCCTTCTGCGCATGTACTCCTCAGGAGAGGGTGTGCGTGCGACCTTCGATGACCGCATTGACTGCCCCTTTAGGGACCTGGGCCTGATTCAGCCCAGCAGCGTGAGCCCAGGGGATTACCGATTCCTCCTTGGCCCCAAGGCCACTCTGCCTAGTTTGACGTTTGCAGCATGTGTTTTGGACTTCGCTATCAGGACGGATGACGAGGCAAGGACGGTCAATTTGAGCCGGGCTCTTGCAGAGGTCGGTTCTCCCGGTCGGGCCTTCAAACTGTCCGACAAGGCGGCCCTGGACTTGCTAGAGGACGCTGTCCTGCGTACGGATCACCTCAAGCTAACCTCCGCCGCGGGCATGCCCCAACTCACGATTGTTGGTGCGCCAGAGGAGGCGTTCCGCGGTGTCCTTGACGATCATTACCGACTCTTTGGGCGGCGCCTTCGGACGGACGAGTTGACTAGGACAGGAAGGAAGGTCGCATGACTCGGCTCATCGAGCTCAAGAAGCCAAAGGATCGCTTCGCTCGCTCCATTAACGTCGAGCGCGACACTGGGTCCGCAGCAATCGACGGATACCTTCCGGTCGGTCGGGCGATTGAGTCCCTAGACCGTCTGGGCAGAGCCATGCTGAGCGAGTCGACCGAAGTGGCTCTTTCGGTGACCGGCCCATATGGCTCTGGAAAGTCGTCGCTGGCCCTGGTGATCGATTCACTGTTCGCCCCCAGGTCCGATCCTGCGCGCGCCTCGGCGGAGGCGATGCTCACAGCGGCCGCCCCGGACACCATGGCTGTCCTGCGTATGGCGATGCAGAAGGCAGGTGCATCCGAAAGTGGATTCATTCGCGCCGTGGTCACAGCGCAGCGCGAACCCATTGCCAACACCGTTGTGCGCGCTCTCTTGCTTGGCGCGCAGCGCTTCGAACCGTCAGCCTCGGGTCGCGCAGCTCTTAAGCGATGCGTCGTCACCCTTCGGGAACTCGATCGGACGCTCACGCATGGTGGCGGTCGGCTAGATATTCGCGCGGTTCGCGATCTCGTAATGCAGCTCAGCGAAGTTGGGCCGATCCTCCTCTTGGTGGACGAATTCGGCAAGAATCTTGAGGCCTTCGCCGAGAGGCCAGGAGAGGGTGACCTCTTTCTCCTCCAAGAGCTTGCCGAGTGGACTCGGAAGGGGTCCGGCGCTCGACTAGCACTCGTCACCCTCCAACACATGGCTTTCGGAGACTACGCCGACGGTGCGAGTGCCGTGCAAAGGCGCGAATGGGTCAAGATTCAGGGCCGCTTCGAGGACATTCCTTTTGTCGATACTCCGGGTCAGACTGTCTCGCTGGTCGCCGCCTCCTTCGAAAAGGTCGAAGAGACGTTTCGGCCGCGCTTGGTCGAGTGGGCGGGCATGCAGTCCGGGAACTTGAGCTCATTGGGCCTCACCGAGCTTGCCAATCGTCCCGATCTACTCGCAGAGTGCTGGCCGTTGCATCCTCTGGCGTTGGCAGTCCTGCCTGAACTCTGCCAACGGTATGGGCAGAACGAACGAACAATGTTTTCGTTTCTTGCCGGAGCCGAGCCGCGAAGCGTGCATTCGTTCCTGCGCCAGACGGACCTGCCATCTGACACGGTCCCTGCAGTCCATCTGGACCGCGTCTACGACTACTTCCTCGAGTCGGCATCGAACATGGTCAACGTCTCCGCAGACGCCTCGCGATGGATGGAGATCGACACTCGAATTCGCGATGCCCACAGCTTGAGCGAAGCTGCTCGAAGGGTGCTCAAGAGCGTTGGTCTCCTCAACTTGGTCTCGGCGGGAGGCAGCCTTCGCGCAAGCCAGGCGATGGTGGCCTACGCCGCTGCCGACGGCCAGAGCGGGACCTCCTCACCGATCGAAGTCGAGGAACGGCTCCGGGAGCTTGAACAGGCGGGGCTTGTCACCTACCGGGAGTTTGCGGATGAGTTTCGTGTCTGGCAGGGGAGCGACTTCGACCTCAAGTCGGCCATTACGATCGCCAGAAGGCGTCTTCGAGACGAACACCCGCGCATCATCCTGCAGCGCGTACTTCCGTTGGGTCCCATCGTCGCAGCGCGTCATTCGCACGCAACAGGCACCCTGAGGGCCTTCGAACGCGCGTGGACAGATGAGGGCGACACGGCGATATCGCCTCTGACTGCCACTGACCGCGGTGATGGACTACTGCTTTATGTTCTCCAGGGCGCGGCGCCCACGCGCGCCGTGCACTTGAGCCAGGCCGACAAGCCAATCGTCTTTGCGACAACGGAGGACCCGCATCCACTTCTTGATGCAGCGCGTGAGCTGGCCGCGATCGACGAAGTGATAAATGCGGAGGAAGACATCCGGTCAGACTGGGTTGCGCGAAAGGAATTAGGTGAACGCCGGGTGGCCGCGGCAGCTGCCCTGAATTCCGAGTTTGAGAAGTCCTTTGGTGGCTCGTCCCTGCGGTCGCGCTGGCACTGGGTAAAGCGCGAGAACGTGCAGAAGTCCGGTCACGTCTGGCGTAAGACCAATCGACGAAGCCCCTCAGCTGTTCTCTCTGATGTTGCCGATTCTTACTACCCTGACGCCGTGATCGTTCAAAACGACCTCATGAATCGTCACGAGCTATCGTCTCAAGCTGCCAAGGCGCGCCGAGAGGTGCTCGAAGTGATGGGCTCGCATGAGCATGTCCCCGGCCTTGGCATCGAAGGTTTCGGTCCAAATCGGACGCTCTACCTGTCGGTCCTCGAGACCCTCGAACTGCACCAGAAGACAGGGGCGTTCGCCCAGTACACCGCTCCGACCTCCGACTCATCTGTGCGCCCAGTGTGGGCCGCCATCGTCGGTCGCATTCGCATGGCGACTCGCTCCCGATTGAATGTCGCCGACCTGTACGCGGAGCTTTCGCTGCCTCCATTCGGCCTGCGAGCTGGCGTTGCCCCTTTGGTGTTCGTCGCAGCTATGCGTCAACATAAGGACGAATTCGCGCTGTATGAGCACGGTACGTTCCGGCCCTCATTCTCGGGAGATGTTGCGGAACGTTTACTCCGAAACCCAGGCAACTTCGCAGTGAAAAGTTTCGCCAGCAACGCCGGTCCTCGGCGCCGAGTCGTCGAAGCCCTCGCTCAGTCGTCCGGCGGGAGTCGCATTGCTTCGTCTCCAACGGTCGTCAGCGTCGTCGGTTCGCTTGTCGCTCGCATCAACATGCTGTCTGCGTACGCCAAGAAGACGACCACGGTCTCTCCGCAAGCCAAGGCGCTACGGGCCGCACTGATTGAGGCGACCGAACCCGACGTCCTTGTCTTCGAGCGCCTCCCGGCCGCAGTGGGTCAGCCTCCCGTTCCTGCGTCTGCGGGGGATGCGTCAATTGACCCCAAAGCCCTTGCTCTATCCGTAGCCGGCGCCATGGACGAGTTGGCAGATGCCTACCCCAAGCTCATCGACGAGATTCGGACGAGGCTTATCTCTGAACTCCGAGCATCCACGGAGGATTACCGTTCCTCCGTGAAAAGCAGGGCGGCCGAGATTGCGGCCAAAGTCATCGACCCCAAGGTCAAAGCCCTAGTAGCAGCTCTACGGGCTGGAATTCCGGATGAGGAACCGTGGCTTGAATATGTGGGCATGCAAGTCACAGGCGTACCGCCTCAGGCATGGACCGACGAGGACCGCCGACGGTTCAGGAGTGTTCTAGCGGACTCCGGGGGCACGTTCCGGCGGATTGAGGCGCTCAATGCCGACATGCGAAGCCATGAGGGGGAGTTCGACGCCGTTCGCTTCCATGTGAACTGGTCTCACGGTCATGAGGCGGTCAAGCTTGTCGTTTGGAACGAAATAACGAAGGCGAGTACTCATTCAGTGGTGGCCGATGCACTCGACACTCTCTCAGAAGCGGCCGGCGGCCGGGAGATGGCAGCGGACTGGTTGATGGCCGCTCTTGCAGATCAGGAATGGCGGAGCGTGGTCGCAAAGACCACTGGAGCCCTCACCGAAACAAATCGCACGCGCGAGGAGACGGCATGACACAGGACGTTCGCCATGTATGTGGGATCTCAGGGGGCAAAGATTCATCGGCCCTGGCAATCCACCTTCGCGACCGAGTCCCGGAGATGGAGTACTTCTTCTGCGACACCGGCGCCGAGCTGCCTGAGACCTACGAGTACTTGAACAAGCTCGAAGTTGTCCTAGGCAAGCCGATTGCAAGGCTCAATGCTGACAGGGGCTTCGATCACTGGTTTGAGGTCTATCGAGGAACGCTTCCCTCTCCCCAGATGCGGTGGTGCACTCGCCAGGTGAAAATCAAGCCACTCGAGGAGTGGCTCGGTGACGACCCTGCAGTCAGCTACGTTGCTATCCGGTCGGACGAGCAGAATCGCAAGGGTTACGTCTCAACCAAGCCCAACATCCATGCGGTGTTCCCTTTCATAGAGGAAGGGATTGATCATGAGGGTGTGCTCAAGATCCTCGACGACGCTGGTGTGGGCCTTCCGGCCTACTACGAGTGGCGAACTCGGTCGGGCTGCTATTTCTGCTTCTTCCAGCGCAAGGCCGAGTGGGTCGGTCTCGCTGACAGGCACCCCGACTTGTTCGAGCGCGCGAAGGCGATCGAAAACAAGGTGCTCCGTGATGCCGGTGCTTCGGGTGATGCCAGTTACCAGGATGTCGCGATGAAGGGCCGCGACTACACGTGGTCACCAGGCGAGACCCTCGATGAACTCATCGGGCGCCGAGACGAGATCATGGAGAAGCATGACGCAGCCATGGAACGATCTCGGCGAAATCGCCGCAATCTCCCTTTGATCGAGGTACTGTCGAGCGCGCTGGACGAGGATGACGACCAAGACGCTTGTGTCGTCTGCGCCCTTTGACGGAGACAGACCAACGCAGGGTCCCTTGGACCTTCAATTGGGCAAGCGTGCCGACGTGCAGGGCTGGGGCGCAACCGTTCATGCGCTGATCGCGGACGATGAAGGGGCGGGCCGAAGTGACGTTCGAGGAGTTGCTTTCGCGCGCGGCCGAACAGACGCTCCAGCAAATGGTTGGTCGGCGAACGGTCCGGTTGCTCGCAAAGCTTGATACTGCCCTCACCAAGCCAGAGCGGTTGCGGGAGATTGTGCTCGGGCTCCATAGCCCTGCCGACATCCTCTTCAACGTGGAGACCAGATCCGAGCTCCTGATGCTTCTTCGGGAGCACGAGGCCTCCAGCCTATGTTTGCGACTGGGCCTTACACCGTCTGACGATTCGTTTGACGCCTTGCAGTCCATGAAGATTCGTCGGGGTTCGGCTCGGGCCGGTGAACTGCTGGACTTCTTCTCTGTCGCAGAGGACTCTCCGGCCGAGGACCACACCCTCCCGACGCTTAGCCGCGTCGAACCTGCGCATTCGCTCTTTCCACATCAACGGTTGGCCGCTCGGCGAGTCGCGAGGGCGCTCGACGAAGAGCCAAACCGAGTTCTCCTCCACATGCCGACCGGTTCGGGGAAAACCCGTACTGCCATGAATGTCATCTGCGAACAGCTGAACAGAAGCGAGCCCATGCTCGTCGTGTGGTTGGCGCACTCAGAGGAGCTATGCGAACAGGCTGTTGATGAATTCACCAAAGCCTGGTCGGTACTCGGCAATCGCGAATTGTCCGTGCATCGCTGGTGGGGGGACCACGTCTTGGACCCACAAGGCGCCCGGGATGGACTGGTCGTTGCAGGGCTCGCGAAGGTCTACAGCGCGACCACAACTTCGTTCTCGCAGCTCGGCCTACTTGCCGGCCGGGTCGGTTTGGTGATCATGGACGAAGCGCACCAAGCGATAGCCCCGACATACCAAATGGTTTTGGATGTGCTCGCTCATGCTGGGCGTCCCGCCTCCCTGCTCGGGCTGAGCGCTACGCCTGGACGTACGTGGAACGACGTCACGGAGGACGAGCGGTTGGCTGAGTTCTTCTTTCGGCGGAGAGTGCGGCTGGAGGTCGAGGGCTTTGAGAACCCCGTGGACTACTTGGTTTCAGACGGGTACCTCGCCAAGACCGAGTTCGAGTCGCTATACCACCGCTCTGGCGTCGACCTGTCGGAGAGGGACCGTCGGGAGCTCGTGAGCGCCTTGGAAATTCCGGCTCGAATCGTGCAGCACCTCGCGGAGGATGAGCAGCGCAACCTGCTGATTCTCCACCGGACGGAACAGCTCCTGCGACAACATGACCGCGTGCTCCTGTTTGCCGCGACGGTGGGGCATGCGCTGGTACTGGCGACCGCGCTACGTGCTCGTGGCGCCTGGGCACACGCCGTGACGGGTATGACTCCCTCGGACGAAAGGGCTCGCCTGATTAGTGAGTTCCGGGGAGGGGCGGCCGGCCCGCGTGTTCTAGTCAACTACGGCGTTCTGACGACGGGTTTTGACGCCCCGAGGACAAGTGCTGCTCTCATCGCTCGGCCTACGAAGAGTCTGGTGCTGTATAGCCAGATGGTCGGCAGGGCCACCCGTGGGCCCCGTTCCGGGGGCAATGCCATTGCGCAGATCACTACCGTCGTAGACACAGCATTGCCGGGCTTCTCGTCTATGGGAGAAGCCTTTAACAACTGGGAGGACATATGGTGACCTACACTGACGTCGAGTACGATATCGTGCCCACATCCCTTGCCGTGAAGGCCATGCGTGACAATGGATACAAGAACGCGGCCTATGCCCTCGCTGAACTAATGGACAACTCCATTCAGGCGGGCGCAAGTATGGTGGAGCTCTTGTGTTCTGATCAAGAGATGGCGGTTGAACAACGAGTTCGACGCCGCCTCAGCGAAGTAGCCGTCCTCGATAATGGGTCGGGGATGGACGCCGAGACCCTGCGCATCGCACTTCAGTTCGGCAATGGAACCCGCCTCGACGCAGATGATCACAAGGGCATGGGTCGCTTTGGCATGGGCCTGCCGAGCGCGTCGATATCTCAATGCCAGAGGGTCGACGTCTGGAGTTGGCAGGAAGGTCCGTCCTCTGCGCTGCACAGCTATATCGATCTGCACGAGATCGAGCGTGGCACGCTCAAGATCTTGGGGGCACCTACAGAGAAGCTGATCCCGCAGCGATGGATCGACTCCGCGGGTTCAGAGAGCTTTGGGCCGTCGGGCACGCTCGTTGTGTGGAGCAAGATCGACAGGTCACTCTGGCGAACGTCTAGAGCCCTTATCGATAACTCAGCGGAACTTATCGGGCGAATGTACCGTGATTGGATCGATGCGGAGAAGGTGCGGATCCGCCTCAAGAGCTTCCTGCAGGATGACCCCGGGACGGCCGTAGAGGATCGAGAAGCTCGTCCGAACGATCCCCTGTATCTAATGAGCAACACGTCATGCCCTGAACCGTTCGCAAATCGCCCCATGTTTCAACCATTCCCGTCGCAAGACGCCTACGAGATACGAACGAAGATTCGATTCAAGGGGGAAGACCACGAGGTGGTGACTCGTTTGTCGATCGCGACTGAGGAGGCGAGGAACAGTGATAACGCCGGCTCTCGACCCCACGGCCGACATGCCGCCAAGAACGCGGGTGTTTCAGTCGTTCGGGCTGGAAGGGAGCTGGAACTTGATCCCGCATGGACCACAACGTATGACCCGCGAGAGCGTTGGTGGGGCGTTGAGGTCCGATTCGAGCCTGGCCTGGATGAACTCTTTGGGGTTTCAAACAACAAGCAGTTTGCGCGCAACTTTGCTGAGGCCGCAAAGCTGGATACATCAGCCATCGTAAAGCAGTACGGCGGGTCGATCACGGCTGCGCGCCAGGCCATGGCGGAGGACGAGGACCCGATCGAACCGCTCCTCGAGGTGGTTCACCGAGTGCAGACCAACATTCGCGAGATGCGCAAGGTAATTGGTGTTCAGGCTGAAGGGCGACGACGAAAGCGCCACAAGGATGTCACCATCGAACAGCAGGCGACGGAGGCTGTGAGGAAACGTCAAGAGCAGGGCTACACAGGTCAAAGCGACGCGGACGAATCAAAGTCTCCCGAAGAGCGAAGCGCAGATCTCGCTCAGCAACTCGAGGCCGCAGGGCATTCGCCAGAAGGGGCTAAGGCTCTGGCGGCGGAGACGATCGACAAGGGTCTTAAGTACCGGATGGATGTTGCTTCTCTAGAAGGTGGCGCCTTCTTCTCCGTTCAGCCGCGAGGCGGTGTCCTGCTTGTCACGCTTAACACGGACCACCCGGCGTATGCCCTCTTGTTGGGTGCCCAGGATCCAGAGTCACTGCCGGATGACGCAGACGCCCTCAAGTCGAAGCTTCTCACGGCGCAGTCTGGCCTGGAGATGATGTTGTTCGCCTGGGCGCGCTACGAGGATGAGCAGGCGTCCCCGGACAGCCGCAGAGCAACACAGAATGTCCGCCACGACTGGGGGCGGATGGCCGAAAACTTCCTGGAAGCGCGTTCGTAGCGTGAGCGAGGTTGAAACGATCGTCGAAGCAATCGTTTCGGCGCAAGGTCCCTTGACTGTCTTGGAGCTGGCGAAGCTCACCGGGTTGGACAATCGAGTTGTAGATGGCGTCCTATGGGGCTCCCCCGACCGCTTTGTGTGGCAGCCTGGCCATAGATGGGGAGTGGCACCGAAGAAGCAGCCACCCCGCGTAACCATCGTGCCCGCCTCCGCGGACGCTAGGGCCGCCTCCCTTTCAGGGGAGAGCTCCACTGAACTTCGTGCGGTTACGCTGGCGAGCGGGCTTGTCATACATGTGAGTCGCCTGCCGTTGGACAGCGACGCATTTTTTTCGGTGAGGTCTGCGGGAAATACCGTTCAGTTGGTTATCAACTCGACGCACGAGCTCTTCGCACGTCTGCCGATGCCGTTCGAGGAAGACTCTCAGGAATTCTCCTACAAGACGCTTGTTGAAGTTCTCCTACAGGGATGGGCCCTGTACGAGGACGGTGTATCCGGACGCCAGGCGCGCCGCGCGATGGAAGATGTGAGATTGCTGTGGGGGCGCAGGGCAGTGGAGGTGCTGCGGGACAGTGAATGACATGTCCCCCGGCGAACGCCTTCTTGCTCTGTGCGCCGCTGCCACCGAGGGCCTGCTGCTGTGTGCCCCTTTCGCCAAGACGGCCGTGCTACGGCGCCTCCTTGAGATAACACCGCAAGGCGTCGACATAGAACTCATTACCCGGTGGCGGCCCGAAGAGATCGCAGCTGGTGTCTCCGATACGGGAGTGCTCGAAGCTGTCGCGGAGAGGGGGGGCAGGGTCTACCTCCACGACCGGCTTCACGCAAAGTTTTATGTGTCATCGGGAAGAGTGCTGCTCGGGTCTGCCAACTTGACTGCCACGGCTCTCGGATGGGCCACCCGACCAAACGTTGAGCTTCTCGTTGGTGGATCGCGCTCGGATGTGGCCGGCCTTGAGGAGCAACTTCGCCGAGAGTCTATTGTCGCGACACATGAGTTGGCCCTGCTTGCGGAGACAGCAGCGGCGAGCCTCCCCCGGAGAATCGCGGAGTTGCCGGGTGAGGCCCTGGGCGATGACTCCGATCTGCCAGTCGACCTCTGGTTTCCTTCGCTCCGACAGCCGACCGACCTTTACCTCGCATACAGCACCGGCACCGACCGGCTTGCGAGCGCCTCAGCTGATGCAGCCAGACGCGACCTGCTGGCACTAGACATTCCGGCTGGTCTGGAAAGATTTCAGTTCTACCAAATCGTCGGCCACCGACTCGTCAATGAGACAGTCGTTCGCGACGTCGATGAGTTCCTTCGTCTGCCGCGCCGTTTCGGCGAAGTTCGTGAATATGTCGCGAGCCGCGAGCAATTGAGTCGACTTGAGGCAGAATATGCTTGGCAGACATTGATGCGTTGGCTCCTTGAGTTTCTACCGCATCGTTACGACCGTCGTGTGGCGCGTTGGTCTGAAGTGATGAGCCGAAACGATGGGTGAAGGGGTCGGCATGAAGCGGCGTGTTCAGCGGCAGATCGAGGGCATTCTTGAAGGAAATGGTCTGGGATGGACTGAGGAAGGAGGTGATGTCTTCTTGAGGTTCAATAGTGCGCTCGTGCGCATTGGTCTGGCGGATTGGGGGACCCAGACGCTGATCCAAATCCGATCAAACGTTCTCACGCGTCTTGATCGAGGAGAAGCGGCGAGTATTCTGCGGGCGGTGAATCGACTGAACTGCGAGACTTCCTTCGGAAAATGGGCATTCTATGAGGACGAAGCAACGCTTTGCCTCGAGTACGATCTATTGGCAGATCACCTTCAAGAAGCCGAACTCATGACAGCTCTTGCTGCCGTGGCCCGACTTGCGGATAGTCACGATGATGGCCTGCAGGTTGTGCTAGGTGGGAGACGGGCCTTCGATTAAGGGCGACGCTCGCTGAATGGCTCATGTGACGCCCGCGTGCCCTTGTCATTGTCATGCGCATTTCCCTGCAATGTTGCCTGCCTAGTTTGGGAATGTGTCGGCGCCGCCGTTATCTGCCAGAAACACTCGATGGCGTGGCAAAGGAAGCGACCATCAAATTTGGACAACCTCGGCCGGTCAGAAATGCTGCGGAGGGTGTTCAGTTAAATTGATTCCCTCCCTGCGATCCCAGGGCAGGGTCAATTGACGGGATTGCTTGATCGCACACTTGGACTGGTTGTAAAAGTCCCAGATCAGGAGGTCAATCGAGCTTCGAGGAGCCCCCATCAAGGTTGCTCCTGTCGCTCGATTCGCGATAGAACGTGCTTCGAGCTCTCCAGAATTTTCTCCCGGTCGACGGCCTTGGCATGACCTTGCGCGAGTGGAGAAGGAATCCCTTTGCCCTTACCTCTCGGCCATTGAGGGTAACCCGAAGGCGCCACCGCAGTTGTAGTCGCCTTCGGGTTCCGTGACGATTGTCAGCTAGCCCTTCAGGGCTGTCAGGCGATTGATGATTGCAGACTTGAGCCCCTCGAATCTTGCGTCCAGTAGGGCACGTACATGTGCCTCGAAGGCTTGGCCGTGTTCCTGAAGGAATTTATCGTTGTCGACCTGAAGGTAGAGCGAAGACTTAACGGAATCAGGGAGGTCCTTCATGTATTGCGCAATTGCCTTCGCGCCGATCGCCTGATTCGTCGCGGACGACTGGTAAACGCGGTTCAGGGGGCTGTTGAGCAGCTCGGCAACATTGTCCTTGCCCTTGCGGATGGCCTTGGTCGACTGGCCGACTGTCGTCGCGGTGCCGAGGGGTATGAGGTGGTGATCCTGCAGCTCGTCAGTGTCTGCACTGAGCTTCCGTTGGAACTGGATGTCCTGGCCGCCAAGTGACATCGTGAGTTGAACGAGGTAAAGCCCAACATCTGTGCCGACCCGTTCTTCCTCACCCTTGCGCAGGAGCGTGTCCTTGTTTGAGTAGCCCTCGTCGTTCAGCACCCGATCTTGGCGGGACGCGAACGGGTGCTTGCTGTTGTCGTTGATCCACCCAAGAAGCAGGTTCGTGTCGGCAACGGAGTACTCGTTTTGGCGGGCTGTGTAGGTATCGCTCAGCACGGACGTCCAGTACCAGTACTCCACCTTGTCGTAGACAGCCTTCGAGACGTGTGTTTCACGCAAAGCCATGGCGATTGGGAGGATCAGAAGCTTGTTGCGGAGGCTGCCCTCGTCCTTCACCCCGCAACGAATCTGCAGAAAGCGCCACGCGGCCAGGACGGCATTGGTTGCCCCTTCCCAGCCGGCGTCGATGTCCGCTGCGCTGAGTGCAAGGACCTTCTGGGCCTTGATGTCGTCAACCGAGAACTCCACATCGGGGGTGGCCGACATCCTACGGAGCATCACGAGTACTTGCAGGAACTGTGCCTTGAACGCGGTCGTGAGTGCATCGTCGATCAGAGCCACACGACCCGAGGCGATCCACTTTCGATCTGCAGTTCCGGACAGGGCCTCGGGGACTGCTTCGTCATACCTTTCGATGCGACCCTGGATCATCTCAGGCAGTGAATTGGCTGCCTGTCCACGTGCGTAGCGTGCGGTCACCAGGTCGAACGGGGTCAGAGGCGATCCACCCCGGTTAATCGCCTCGAAGATGGCGATGGCCTTGGGTAGCTCATCCTGGGTGAGCTCGATGGTGCCGAGACGGTAGTCGTTGGCGTCCGTGATGACCGTAAGCACGGCTTGGATCCACTCTGCACGGCGGTCAGTGAGGCGATCGCGCACCTTATCTTCCGCGAGGCTCTCCCATGTCTCGCCAGCTCGCACGAGGTCGGCGAACGCCTCCTTGTCGATGGTGTCGTCCTTGAAAGACGCAAACAGTTCCTCACGGCGGTCATCAGCGATGCGTTGCAGGGCTACCTTGATCGGGCCGTCCAGGCTCTTACCGGACTCGGTCACCTCCCAGAGCGGAAGCAACCCGTCGGTTGCAGCTGCCACGCCCATGCTGAGGTACCGCTCCTTCTTGCCGAGCTTCGGCTGGAAGGCGGGGTGGAACCAGCAGTCGAAACCCTTGGTCTTGTAGATGTTGTGCTGCACCAGCGCGTCGGCGATGAGGTCCGGTTCTGGCTGCAGTCCGGTAAAGCGAAGCGTCGTGTAGCCGAAGAGGTCCGGGTCGTCATCCTCTGGGATGATTCGGACCGACCAGCGGTTCTTGAGGGCGCCGAACATGTCGACCCAGGCCGTCTTCCAGTCATCCTTGAAGGTGTCGGAGAAGAGGCCCCGGATCGTGCTTGCGCGCTGTTGCCCATCGAGGAGGAAGTCGCACTGGTAATTCTGGTCTGCATTCTCCGAGTGAGTTAGTCCAACTCTGCGGGTGGCAAAGTCGGTGTTCTTGCCGCTGACGAGCAGCAGAGAACCGCAGGGCACGCCGAGAAGGATCGATGCGGCTAGTGACTTGGCGTCGTCCGGCTTCCACACATACGACCGCTGGAAGTTCGGCAAGAGCACCTGACCACTGTTCGAGTCGGCGATCAACGTGGCAAGCGTCCGCGTTTTGTGATCGATGGACATCAGGCTCCCTCTGTCACTGTTAGGTCGGTTCAGGAACCTATCAACCTAAGCAGGCGGAAGTTCACGACTCGCCCCGATGGCGTCACCTACGTCGGCGCGGCTGGCTCAAGGGGGCCGGGCCTCAGGCCGTTTGGCCAGTGCCGTGTCCAGTCGGCACAGTCTGGACCACAGAGGGGTGCTGGCTATTCCAGCGCATCTACGGTTGAGACAATTCGACGACCACGCCTTCTGGATCCGCACCGATCTACAAAGGCTCAATGTATTTCGGCGAAAGGCATGATTCTGTTCACAGGCTTGGGGCGGAATCGTTCCTCATGTCAAATGCATGTCGGCGCCTCATGACATCATCGCGACATGCAGCGCGTGGGGGACCAGCTCGTTCTGAGTGCAACAGACCTGACCAAGCATGTTGCCTGCCCCCACATCACGACGCTTGACCTCGTCGCCCTCGACCTACCCGCCGCCGAAGTGGGCGCCACGGAGCCTGACGACGCGCTGAACCTGATCTTCGCCAAGGGCATAGCCCACGAGGAGGATTACCTCGCTTCCCTCAAGGCCCAAGGATTGCGGGTCGTCGAGATCGAGGCCGACCACGGCGCCAAGGCCGAGGCCGAGGCTGCGACGCTGCAGGCGATGCGAGATGGTGCCGACGTGGTCTACCAGGCCACGCTCTACGACGGCGCGTGGATCGGTTACGCCGACTTCCTCCTCAAATGCGACCGGCCCAGCGACTTGGGCGCGCACTCCTATGACATCGCTGACACCAAGCTCGCCCGCCGGCTCAAGGTGCCCGCACTGCTGCAGATGGCGACGTATGCAGAAAGGCTCGCGCAGCTTCAAGGCGTGGCCCCGTCATACCTGATCGTCGTCACGGGTGACAAGGCGCAGCATCCGTGGCGTCTCATCGATGTGGCACCGTACGCGCGGCGGCGCCGCGCTGACCTTCTCGACGCCATCGAACGTGGGGACCGAACGGAGGGAACGCGAAACGCCCAATGCGGCCAGTGCCGGTGGCAGGTGCGCTGCGAGGGGGCGTGGGTCGACGCAGACGACCTTGTCCAAGTCGCTGGCATCCGGGGTGATCAGCGTGAGGTTCTGCGTGCCAACGGGATCGACACCATGGCAGCCCTCGCCGCCACCGGTCGAGAGTCCGTGGTGGCTGCGGTGGGCAGCCAGAGTGCGGACCGCCTGCATCGGCAGGCCCGCCTGCAGGTGCAGGAACGCGTCACTGGCCAAGCGGCATACGAACTGCTTGTCCCCGAGTCCGGGCGCGGGCTGCAACGCCTTCCTGAACCCAGCCTCGGCGACGTCTACCTCGACTTCGAGGGCGACCCTTGGGCCGACGATCGGGACGGGCGCGAGTACCTCGCTGGACTGTGGGACCGGACTGGGACGTTCACGTCCTGGTGGGCCCACGACGCAGCCGCGGAGAAACAGCTCGTCGAAGACCTCGTCGACGAGCTAATGCGACGCTGGCATGCCGACTCCGAGATGCACGTATTTCACTACGCCCCTTACGAGCGGACCGCGTTGGAACGACTCACGGGTCACTATGGGACGCGCGAGGCTGAGCTCGACCAGTTGCTGCGCGCCGAGCGGCTCGTCGACCTGTATGCCGTGGTGCGCCAAGGCGTGCAGGTGAGCAAGGCTTCCTACTCGATCAAGAAGCTCGAGGACTTCTACTGGGGACACACGCGCAGCGCGGGCACTTCGGAGGCCGTCGGGAGTGCGATGGACTCTGTCATCGAGTACGAGCGCTGGCTGGTCGAGCCAGACCAGGCGATCCTCGATCGGATCGAGGCGTACAACCGTGAGGACGTGCGTTCGACCCACGACCTGCACGCCTGGCTCGAGAGTTTGCGCACCGAATTGGCCGGTAAGGGCCATGACCTTGCTCGACCGGGTACGCCGGAGCTCAAGGAAGTCAGCGACGCCGAGCGTGCCGAGACCGAGCTGTCCTCACAATTGGTCGATGCGGGGCAAGAACTGCTCGCGGGGCTGGTCGGGTGGCACCGGCGCGAAGCGCGTCCGGCGTGGTGGGAGTACTTCCGGTACGCCGAGCTCGACACGCCGGAGCTTGTCGAGGATGCCACCGCGATCGGCGATGTCGGGATGCCGCAGCACGTCGGGGACCTCCTCAGCAAGACGGGAAAGGTCACCTCGCGCGTGTGGCGCTACCCGTTCCCGGCGCAGGACTGCAAGGTGCTGCCGGGCGCCTATGCCCAGGACGTCGACACGCACGGGGCCGTCGGAAAGGTCCAGGATGCCGACCCCTTGGAAGGCTGGATCGACCTCTCCATGGCCGCGGCGAAGGAGCCGGCGATGGTGCGAGGGCTTGGGCCGCCAGGCCCGTTGAATGACCAGGTGCTGCGCGACTCCTTGGCAGGCGCCGGGCGCGTCGCGCTTGATGGTGGTGACTCACTCGCCGTGCGACTGGTCCGTCGACAGGTGCCTTCCTCTTCAGCGCTCGCTGCTGCGCCAGGGGAGTCGCCAGCGGACGTTGTATGTCGCGTCGGCGCGTCGTTGGATGGCGAGGTGTTGGCTGTGCAGGGGCCTCCCGGTACGGGCAAGACGTATGCCGCGGCCAAGCTGATCGGGGCACTGCTAGATGACGGCAAGAAGGTCGGCGTCGCAGCCTTGTCGCACTCGGTGATCCGCAACGTGCTCGACGCCGTGGCGCGACCTGCGATGCAGAAGGTCTCGTCCGACGAGGGCGTGGCTGGCGCGGGGCTGGTACAGCTGGTCACTGACAACGGCGCTGTGCTGGACGCTCTGACCTCGGGGGCGGTCGGCCTCGTGGGTGGGTCGGCATGGCTTTGGTCCAGGCCCGACATGATTGGCGCGGTGGACGTGCTCGTGGTGGACGAGGCCGGGCAGTTCTCCTTGGCCAATGCCGTCGCCGTTGCCCCTGCCGCGACGTCAATGGTGCTGTTGGGCGATCCACAGCAGCTGGCCCAGCCGACCAAGGCGGTGCACCCGTTCGGGGCTGGAGTATCCGCTCTCGAGCATCTCCTCGACGGCCATGACACCTTGCCGGCCGACTGTGGCGTCTTCCTCGGGACGACTCGGCGAATGCATTCCTCCATCACGGACTTCGTGTCAGAGCTGGCCTATGAGGGTCGGCTCGACGCTCTGCCCGGGCTCGAGCGGCAGGTGATTGACGGAGGAGGTGATCTCGGTGGTCATGGGTTGCGTTGGGTGCCGGTCCCCCACATCGGACGGGAATCGTCCAGCCCTGAGGAGGCGGACGCCGTCGCCGCGATCGTGGACGACATGCTGCGGCGACGGTGGACGAAGGCTGATGGTGCCGAGGCGCGGCTCGCGGTCGACGACATCCTCGTGGTTGCGCCCTTCAACGCCCAGGTGGCGACGTTGCGTGCAGTCCTGCCGGACGGAATACGGGTCGGCACTGTCGACAAGTTCCAGGGCAAGGAGGGCGCGGTCGTCATCTACTCGCTGACGAGCTCGTCCGCTGCTGATGCGCCGCGGGGAGTGGAGTTTCTCTACGACCTGCACCGCCTCAACGTCGCCGTGTCGCGAGCCAAGGCGATGAGCATCATCATCGGAAGCCCCGCGTTGCTGGATGCGCCGGTTCACACGCCCGAGCAACTGCGTGCCGTGAACGCGCTGTGCCGGTACGTTGAGCAGGCGCCTCACGTGGTCCCGCGGAGAGGGCGCGACGCCCGACTGGTCAGCCATCCCGCATGACGTTCGGTGCACCGAGCCAGCGTGGTCCTCAAGTGCACCGACCACGGCCCTCAAGCTTCGAAATCCCTTCCCTGCCCACAATTCAGGAGCCGACGATGGAAACCGAGATTCAGCTGATCAGTGACGGCGATGGCGTCGCGGTCATCGGAGATGCGAGGGCTGTTGAGCGCTTCCTCGCCTCGGAGGGTATTCCGTCCAAGGACCTCGGAATGCCGCGGCTCGGATCTGCACTCAGCACAGGCGCTGGGGTCGCCCAGGCCGGCTCCGAGATTGCGGCCAGCTCGGGTCGCCGGGTGAAGCTGACCGACCAGTCCGCGAAAGCTCTGAGAACCTCCACACCGATGAAGGGTTCGACCGCCGGTGTGAGCCGTGCAGTGACTAGGAGAACGGCAAGGTCAAAGGAATCCTCGAGTTCGTGACGAAGCCGGGTCCGGGGTCGATGCTGACCAACCCAGCAGTGCTGGCTGGGGTCGCGGGCATCATGGCGCAGACAGCGATGCAGCAGACAATGGACGAGATCACGTAGTATCTCGCCACGATCGACGAGAAGGTCGACGACGTGCTCCGCACCCAGAAGGACGCCGTGGTGGGGGACATGATCGGCGTGGACTTTGTGATCGAGGAAGCCATGACCATCCGGCAGCTGGTGGGATTGGTGTCGGAAGTCACGTGGTCGAAGGTGCAGGCCACGTCCGTGACGATTGCGCGGACCCAGGCATACGCGCTGCTTCAACTCGACGCTCTCGCGGAGAAAGTAGAGCGCGGGACAGCAGTCAGCGATCTCGCCAAGACGTCCAAGGAGGCAGAGTCCAAGGTTCACGAGTGGCTTGCAGTTTTGGCCCGTTGCTTCCAACTGCAGGACGCCATCGCCGTGCTCGAGCTGGATCGCGTGCTGGACGCGTCGCCGGACGAACTGGATCGGCACCGCCTGGGGCTTCGAGCTGCCCGACACAACCGGCGGCAACTAATCGCGCAACGCACCGAGCGTCTGATGGCCCGCATGGAGGGGGCTGCGGTAAAGGCCAATGCCAAGGTCCCGCTTCACCCGGCGGCGTCCAAGCTTGTCGTCCAGTCCAGCAACGACGTGGTGACGACCGTCGTCGGCTTCCACAGGCTGCTGGGCATCGAGGATGATCGCCAGTCATTGGACGCGAGACGGTGGGTAGACGCAGCAACGGAGGCGAAGGACAAGGCGTTCGAGACGGGCGCTGAGGGCGTCGATGCCGCTAGACGAGTGGGTAACGAGACACTGGGTCGGGCCAGGCTGGTGACGGAAAAGTTCTCCAGTGGGATGGCCGAACGTGCCCTCCGTCGGCGCCGCGACGACGAGGAACACAACGAAGAAAGTTGAACTGGCGCCGACCGTGGATGGTGTCGTCGGCTGTCGCACCGGATCGCGTGGCCGGGCTCGGACCTCCCCGTCAGCTGCGGGAGGGTGACGGCGTCGTCGTGCCGCTACTGGCCCCCGCGCACGGTCGAACTCTGCTGGCGCGGCGCCGCCAACTCTTCGGCCGCCTTGGCGGATTCTTTGTTGAGAGGGGCGGGCGGCACTGTGTTAGCCGCTCGGGTGCGTCTACATTCCTGTCATGTTCGGCACACCCACGTTCGAGCGCCTCCTGCAAGAATCGTCACGGGAGCTGTTCTCCGCAAACCCGGACGTCATGTCCTCGCCAGAGTTGTTGACGACGCCGAACACCGTGGATGCGGGCGATGTAAAACTGTTCTTTCGCGGTGTCGAGGAGGGGCTCATCGACCTACGCCCTGGCGGGCGCTTCAATACCCAAGACCGACCAACTGCCGATGGGCGCTGGGGCCTGCTGTCGAGGTCCAAGGAGGGTGGCTGGTTCAACGCTGAATACTTGCCGCAGCTCGCTGCCTACGTGGAGGCGATCCTCGACCTGGGCTACTCGCCGAAGCGTGTCTTGTTCGAGCTGCCTGCCATTTCGTTGCAGCTTGACCTAGCGATCCTTGACGACGCCAGGCGAGTCGTGGTTCTGGGTGAAGCCAAGAGATCGACACCGGCCCTTGCCACGTTGGCTCGTGGTGCAGTTGAACGTTTCGGCGACGCGCCACCTACTTATGCCACCAAACGTCGCGGTGACGAACAGCGTCAATTGGCGTGGCGCTTGTGGGCGGTCGCCCCGCGGTTCACCTGGCTGATCGGTCCTGGCCACCGCGAGGCATTCCGCACCAGTCTCCGCCCGCTCAGGCTTGAGCCCCTCCCGGAACTGCCCCAGGCAGCCGACCTCGAACTGATCCATGCCCCTGCTGAACAGCTCAAACCGCCACAGCTTGCTTGAGGGGGCCCGTTTCCTATCCCGAACTGGCGCGAGTGGCTTACGGAGGGAGTTGTCCGTCCCGGAGGCGGTCCGCGCCCCTGCGCTAGCCATTTTGGCGGCGGAGATCAGTGAGGCGCACGCGTATCGGCGTGCGCGGTCGGCCTTGAAGGTTTAGTGGAGGATCTAACTGCTCGAGCACATCAGACTCTGCCCTGTCTCGGGTGATGCTTGACAGCCGTGTCTCGGCTGATGCTTTACACCGGCCGTGTTCGGACATCCTGTTTGGCGGCGTTCCACGGGCGCCCCGAGGGCAGGAGGCCGGGATTGGCACTGGTTGCGTTGTCGGTGGTGGAGCGT